>JAYKHK010000083.1:0-98216 GCA_035284785.1 Cyanobacteriota bacterium
TCGAGGTGGAGCGCTACCGCCAGAGCCGCGCCTGGGATCCGATCGTGGGCGTGAGCTTCACCGGCCTGTTCGACTTCTTCGTGCATGCCTTCGGCACCCCCTGGCTGCAGTGGTGGGAGGCGGGCCGGCCGGATTCCGAGGAGGGCCGCGCCTTCCGGGCCGAGGAGGCCCGCTACCTGAGCCGCTGGAAGGAGATCGTGAACCGGGCGGTGTGGGAGTACTGCGACCGCCATGGCCTGCGCCGCCCGAACCGGTGCACCACCGTGCAGCCGGCCGGCACCAAGAGCCTGCTCACCGGCGCCTCACCGGGCTGGCATCCGCCCAAGGCCCAGCGCTTCATCCGCCGCATCACCTTCCGCAAGAACGACCCGGTGGCACTGGCCTGCCTCGATTTCGGCTACACGATCGTGCCGTCCCAGAGCGACAAGGATGACCAGGGCCGCCTGCTCGATGATCCCTTCGATCCCCGCTGCAGCGAGTGGCTGGTGGAGATCCCCACCGAGGTGAGCTGGGCCAACCTGCCCGGAGCTGATCAGGTGGAGATCAACACCTTCTCGGCCCTGGCCCAGTTTGATTTCTACATGCAGGTGCAGAAGCACTACACCGCTCATAACACCTCCGCCACGGTGGAGTTTCGCGAGCACGAGGTGGAAGCCCTGGCCGAAGCGATCCACCGGGCGATTGAAAACGGCGAGGGCTACATCTCCGCAGCGCTGTTGGCCCGCTTTGACGCCAACGCCACATTCCCGCGGCTGCCGTTTGAGCCCATCGATCGGGCCACCTACCTGCAGCTCCAGGCGGAGGTGCAAGCCCGACGCCGCAGCGAAGATTTCTTTGAGGCGCTGCAGCGCTACGACAACGGCGAACTGCTGGAAGCCGGCCCGGCCGGCTGCGACTCGGACAAGTGCCTGCTGCCGCAGAGCAAGCCCTAGGCGGTCGACCCGCCCGTGCCGATGAAAAACGGAACAAAATCTGCTAATTGCCGTAGCAACTGTTACGTGTTTTCTGGAATACGGGCAAAAAAAGTAGCAGGCGCCACCATCTCTGGGTAGGTCCTTTCTCCCCTGCCGTGCGCCATCTTTTCTTGCCGCTGGGCCTTGCCCTCGCCGCTCCCCTGCTGCACCCCCTCTCCGCCACAGCCATACCGATCCGGGCCGTCAACGGAGTGGCTCAAACGCTTCCCTCCAGCACCGCTGGTCCCAAGCATCCTGGTGTGATCTCCCTAACCGAGTCTTCGGCAGGCCAGGTCTCCGCCCTCAAGCCCTCCGGCCGGCCCGTTCCCGCTCAGGGGTCGCGCTCCGTGCCCCAAGACCAAGCTCTCTAGAAAGCAGCTGAGCCCCGCTGCCGAGGGTCGCGATCACGCTTGGGGGGGCGCAGCTTCATCCCCCCTCCTGGGCGTGATAGCTGCTCCGCACCAGCGCCCCGCTGCGCACCTGTGCAAAGCCCATGCTCCGGGCTGCAGCGCCCAGCTCCTCGAACTCCTCAGGTTTCCAATAGCGCGCCACCGGGATGTGGGCGAGCGACGGTCTCAGGTATTGGCCGAGGGTGAGCCGTTGGCAATCCACGGCCCGCAGATCCTCCATCGCCGCCATCACCTCCTCTCGGGTTTCCCCCAACCCCAGCATCAGGCCTGATTTGGTGGGGATGTGGGGCGCGATCTCCCGGGCCGCCGCCAACAAGCCCAGGGATCGCCGATAGGTGGCCCCCCGCCGCACCTCCCCCTGCAGCCGCTCCACCGTCTCCAGGTTGTGGTTGAAGCACACCGGCTCGGCAGCCAACACCGCCGCCAGTCGCTGCCGCTGGGCCGCCACGGCATCGGCCTCCTGCCGCTGGCCTCCCCAAAAATCCGGGGTGAGCACCTCGATCGCCACCGCCGGATCCCGCCGGCGGATCGCCGCCATCGTGGCCGTGAATAGCTGGGCGCCATGGTCGCTCAAATCATCGCGAGCCACCGCCGTGAGCACCACATAGCGCAGATTCAAAAGCCTCACGGCCTCCGCCACCCGTTCCGGCTCCGCCCCATCCAGCGGCGCGGGCGCCTGCCCCTTCTCCACCTGACAAAACGCGCAACTGCGGGTGCAGATCGGCCCCCCCAGCAAAAAGGTGGCCGTGCCCGCCGCATAGCACTCCGCCCGGTTGGGACAGCGGCCCTCTTCGCAGATCGTGTGCAGCCGCTGCTCCTTCACCACCTCCTGCACAGCCTCCAGCTCGGAGGCGTTGCCCACCGGACGGCGCAACCATTCCGGCAGCCGCTCCGCCGGTGGGATGGCGCTGTAACGGGTGGGGCGCTGGCCGCTCATGGCAGGGACCTCTCAGAACGGGGCATCACGGGCTGTTCACTCCATGCGGCGGCGCCCCTCCAGGGCCCGCGCCAGGGTCACTTCGTCGGCATATTCCAACTCACTGCCCACCGGCAGCCCGTAGGCGATGCGGCTCACCATGGTGAAAGGTTTCAACAGGCGAGCCAGATACAAACTCGTCGTATCGCCCTCCACGCTGGGGGTGAGGGCAAGGATCACCTCGCTGATTCCATCCCGGTCCACCCGCTCCACCAACGGTTGGATGTGAAGCATCTCCGGGCCCACGCCCTCCATCGGCGAGATCAATCCCCCCAACACGTGATAGCCCCCCTGATACTCGCGGGTGCGCTCCATTGCCAGCAGATCGCGGGAGTCGGCCACCACACAGATCTGGCCATTGCGACGCGTCTCGCTGCGGCAAATCTCACAAATCGGTTCGGCGGAGAGGTGAAAACAGCTGCGGCACTGACCCACCTGGGTTCGTGCCGCCAGAAGCGCATCGGCAAAGGCTCGGATCTGCTCCTCCGGTTGGCGCAGCAGATGCAGGGCCAGCCGCTGCGCTGTGCGGGGGCCGATGCCAGGCAACCGCTCAAACTGGTCGATCAGACGGGCGAGGGGTCGGGTGAAGCCGCTCAGCGCATCAAGGCAGGTGGGCTGAATCTAGGAGGCGCTGGCTGGCTGGCGGGCTGGAGGGAGAATGGCGGGCAAGCCACGGGCGCCCCCTCCCCGGGCGTCCTTCTCCCGCGCGCTGAGAGCCGCTGCTTCCCATGGTTTCCTTGCCCCCCATCGCTGCTTCCTTCCGGCCGTCCCCATCGGTCCCGCTGCCGAGCTCCTTGGCCAACCGGCTCGCCAGGGCTGCCCTGGCTCTCCTGCTCGTGGTGGGGCTGATGGGCGGCCTGGGCGCCTGCAGCGCGGCCGCCGCTGGCCTGCAATCCTTCCAGAGCCCCGATGGGCGCTATGCCTTCCTCTACCCCACCGGCTGGAACCGTGCCCAAGTGAGCGGTGGCCCCCAAGTGGTGTTTCACGATTTGATCAACAGCGATGAAACGCTGAGCTTGGTGATCTCTGAGGTGAACAGCACCAACGATCTGAGCAACCTCGGCAGTGCCGAGGCGGTGGGCGAAAAACTGCGGCAGGTGGTGATCGCTCCCCAAGGGAGTGGCCGCCAGGCCGAACTGGTTGAGGCCCGCGAGCGGGAACTGGCCGGCCGCACCTTCTACGACCTGGAATACGCCGTCCATTTGGCCGACCGCAATCGCCACGAGCTGGCCACCGTCGTGGTGGATCGGGGCCGCCTCTACACCCTGGCCGCCAGCACCAACGAAGCGCGGTGGCCCAAGGTGCGCGAGCTGTTTCAACGGGTGATCACCTCGTTCAATCTGTTGGTTTGAGCCCTCCCTTCCCCTCTGCCGCTGCCATCACGGTGATCGGCGATGGGCTGGCGGGCACCCTGCTCGCCCTCAGCCTCGCCAGCCGTGGGGCCAGCGTGCGCTTGATCGGCGCGGGGGACGACGCCATGGCGACGGGGCTGAGCTACGGGGCCCTGCCCCGCGGGCGCGCCTCCCGGGCCTGGCGGCGCCTTGAGCGTCTCCACGGCCCCTTGGGCTGGCACGCCAGTGGCCTGGTGTTCCACGATGGCCGGCCGGGGCTCCCGCACCGCCTGGCAGCCCTGAGCCAGCGGGTTCCCCTCCCCTTGGCCCGGGTTGACGCCCCCACTTGGAGCTCGGCTCGCTGGAGGGCCCTTGCCGCAGCCGGGGTGCACCATCTCAGCGGGCGTGTGCACGCACTGGCGCCCGCTTCGCAGGGGGGCTGGCGGCTGAAGTTGGCGCCTGCTGCAGGCGCTGCGTCTGAGCTCACGGCGGAAACGGTGGTCTTGGCCGCCGGGGCCGGCTGCCGCACCCTCTCGCCGGGGCTGCCCCGCCGCTTTCGCCACAGCTGGGCTGGGGTGTTGCTCGTGGAGGCTGGCGCCCCCGCCAACTCCTGGCTGGATCAGGCACGGCGGGGCCGCATCGTGCAACCTCGCCATTGGCGCCGGCCCGCCGTGGAGGCGGCCTCGGCTGAAAGCAGCGAGCCCGTGTGGATTGTCGATGCAGGCTTGGCCCCCTGGGGGGACGGGGTGGTGGTGGGCCAGATCAGCTGGATCCCCCCTGCAGGCGCGCAGGGAGAGAGCAGCCCCTCCCTCACCCCACCCGATCCGCGCTGGATGGAGCAGCGTCTGCGGGAAGGCTTGCACCAGTTGGATCCAGAGCTGGCTCGCCTCGACGCTCCCTACCGGCAGGTTCCGGTGAGCTTTTGCAGCGATGGCCAGCCTCTGGTGGAACCGGTGGCAGGGCCTCCCGGCCTCTGGAGTTTCGCGGGGTTCAGCGCTGCTTTCTCCCGGGTGCCCTCTGCGGCGGAAGCACTGGCTCCCCGTTTGCTAGCGGCAGCAGGGCCCGCTAGCCAATGATGGCTGCATGACCTCCCATCTCATCAGCTCGTTCAGCCCTGATCTGCAGATCCTCCTGCGCATGGGCCTGGCGGTGCTCTGCGGCCTGGCTGTGGGGTTGAACCGGGCCCATCACGGCAGGTTGCCCCACCCCAATCGGGTGCGGGTGCATGTGCTGGTGGGGCTCAGCGCCTGTTTGATGGTGCTGGCCGCCGGCCCGGACATCGACGCCCGCAGCCGAGCCATCCAGGGGGTGGCCACGGGGGTGGGTTTCCTCGGAGCAGGCGAAATCCTGGTGGCGCCTCCTCGCGGCCGCAACCAGCCGCCTGAGGTTCGGGGGTTGAGCAGCGCCGCCTCGATCTGGTTCACCGCCGCCCTGGGGGTGACCGTGGCCGCCTCCAGTCCTGCTCTGGCCCTGGTGGCGCTTGCTCTGGCGTTGATCACCCTCTCGGATCGCCGCTTGAATGGCAGCAGTGAGGGGGGGCAGCGCCCCTCAGACAAACAGGCTCCTTAGCAGGGGAGTGGTTGCAGGCTTAAAAGAGGAAAAATGAACGGCGTCGTTCAGGGGCCGGTTCGGGGGTGCTGCCCGGTTCTGCAAGGCCTGGCCAATCGATTTCCAAGTAGCTCACCCCACCTTGATCAAAGGGCCTCCCATCGAGATGGTTGATCTTCAAATCGGTGGTGCTCATTGCGGTGACCAAACCGCCCAACTCCATCGGGCCCATGTCGGTCTGAAGGTCTTTGCCGGAGAGCATCAACATGGCCGGCAGCCGCACCAGCTGATCAGGGCGAATCAGCTTGCGAAACAGAGCCTGCACAGCGAGTTGTTGTCGCTCCATCCGCCCGATATCGCCGGTTTCATCATGGCGAAAGCGCAGGAATCCCTCAAGGTTGCGACCCTTGAGGGTTTGCACACCAGGCTGGAGATCAATGTATAAGCCCTGAGTATTGTCCGTGTAAAACATTCGTTTGGGCACGTTGACTTCGATGCCGCCCATCAAATCAGCGATGCGTCGAATCGCGCCGAGATTCAGGATGAGATGATGGCGAATCGGTCGCCCCATTCGCGCTGAAACCTCACGCTTCAGCGCTTCGATTCCACCAGCGCTGTAGAGGGCATTGATTTTCATCGGCCCAAATTGTTCGGTTTCGATATAGCTATCGCGAGGGATCTGAATGATGGTGGTCTGGCCCCCTTCCACGCGCAAGGCGGCAATCACATCGGTGTTCCCCCCTCCCACATCCGTCCCCAGCACCAAGACGTCATCTTGGCCAAGGCTCACCCAGTTGCTGAAGGGATTGCTCCACTCCGTTTTGGCCAGCTTCTTTGGCTCTCCATTGGCCACCAGTTGAGCCAAGGGGGCGGAGAGGGCAAACCCCGCCGCCAAGCCCAACGTGGTGGCCAGCAGCAGGGGCCAGACCGAGCGTTGCTGGTGGCGATGGGAGCGGCTTTTGTGTCGACGAGGCATCGATGGACAGCCCTACAGCCGGAGGGGTTCGTTGGCGCGTAGGCCTGCTTGAACCCTCCAAAGATTGGCATAGGCGCCGCCAGCGGCAAGCAGGCTTTCATGGCGGCCACTTTCCACAATCTTGCCCTGCTCCATCACCACAATGCGATCGGCGTGGCGCACTGTGCTCAGCCTGTGGGCGATCACCAAGGTGGTGCGATTGGCTGTGATGCTCTCCAAGGAGCGCTGAATGGCGGCTTCCGTTTCGTTGTCGACAGCGGCGGTGGCCTCATCCAGGATGAGCACGGGAGGATCTTTCAGCAGAGCCCGGGCCAGGGCAAGACGCTGCCGCTGGCCCCCGGAAAGACGCTGGCCCCGCTCGCCCACTACGGTGTCGTAACCCTGGGGCAGGGCTTCGATGAAGGCTGCCGCTTCCGCCAAGCTGGCCGCCCGCTTGATCGCAGAGAGGGGGGCGGCAAAGGTGCCATAGGCAATATTCTCAGCCACGCTGCCATGGAAGAGAAACACCTCCTGGCTCACCAAGCCGATGGCGCGGCGCAAATCCTCCAGCTTCAAGGTGTCGATGGGCAGGCCATCCAAACGAATCTGGCCTGCCTGGATCTCGTAAAGCCGCAGCAAAAGCTTCACGATCGTGCTCTTGCCAGACCCTGTGGCTCCCACGATCCCGAGCGTGCTTCCGGCAGGGATGTCCAAATCAAAATTCACCAGCAGGGGGGCACGCTCCCCGTAGGCAAAATTCACCCCCTCAAATTGAACATGGCCGCTCACCTCCCGGGCATGGAGGGAGCGTGCTCCCGAGGGAATGGCGATGGGAGTATCGAGCAAATTCAACACCCTGTGGGTGGAGGCCATGCCCCTTTGGTAATCATCCAACGTGCGACCCAAGGTGGTGAGCGGCCAGAGCAAACGCTGGGTGATGAACACTAGAAAGCTGTAGGTGCCAACAGCAATCAGGCCTCGCCAAGCTTGAAGGCCGCCGATCACCAGAATGGCGAGAAAAGCGAACAGGATTGCGAAACGAATCAACGGCACAAAGGCTGCTGAAAGGCGAATGGCGCGTTGATTGCTGCGTCGATAGGCTTCACTTTCCCGCTCCATCCTGGCGCGCTCCCAGGCTTCCGCGGCGTAACTCTTGATGGTGAGCATGCCCCCCAAATTGTTTGCCAGGCGGCTGGCCAGATCTGAGGCGCGGCTCCTCACATCGCCGTAGAGCGGCGCGAGGCGATTTTGGAAGCGAAGCGAGCCCCAAAGGATGATGGGGATCGGCAAAAAGGAAACGCCTGCCACCGTAGGGGAGAGCACCAGCATCGCCGTTCCGATCGCCACCACCGTGGTGATCAGTTGGAGAACCTCGTTGGCGCCATGGTCGAGAAAGCGCTCCAGCTGATTGATGTCATCGTTGAGGATGGTGAGCAGCTGGCCGCTGCTGCCAGCTTCAAAGAAGGCCATCTCCAACTTTTGAAGATGGTCATACCCCTCAATGCGCAACTCGTGCTGCACTGTTTGGGCTAAATTCCGCCAGAGCAGGGCGTAAAGGTATTCAAATAGCGACTCGGCACTCCAGATCAGGAAGGAGGCCACCGCCAGGATCGTGAGCTGGGAGGGCACGGAGCGAAAGCCCAAAGAAGCCAGCCAGGAGGTATTTTGCTTCACCACCACATCCACCGCCAGCCCGATCAAGACCGGTGGGGCCAAGTCAAACAGCTTGTTCAGAACTGAACAGATCGACGCCCACACAACGGTGCGTCGATGGGGCTGGAGCCGCTGAAACAGCCGCGCCAGCCCGGAAACACGCCTTTCGTACAAGGGGTGGTGGCGATCAGTGGTGGACAGATCCGCCAACACGAGCTGATCGATCGCCGTAGCCACCGCCGCCGCCCCGACCGGTCCTTGAGCGGGCACCACCAGCACCGCCGCCGCCACCTTCTCTAGGGGTGGCCTTGTTGACTCGGATCATGCGACCCATCCACTCCACATCCTGCAGGTCCTCGATGGCCCGTTGTTCCGAGTCGGCATCTACTAACTCCACAAAAGCAAAGCCACGTTTGCGACCTGTTTCCCGGTCGAGGGGAAGGCTGCATTGGCGCACTTGGCCGTATTGTTCGAAAAGATCGACGAGATCCTCGCGTTCGGCATCAAACGAGAGGTTGCCAACGTAAATGGTCATTCGAAAAGAGGTCCTGGAACAGATTCGTTTGGTGCTGGGGTCCCAGGAAAGTTCAGTGAGCGGTGCAGACTAAAAGGGAAAATCAACGCGGACAAAGGTCCGGCGAGGTTCCTGAGTCGAGGCCGGCTGAGCGTGCCGAAGGAAAGCCTTAACACTGTTGAATCTCCCTAACCCTACAACCCCGCCTTCCGGCTTGATTGAGGAGTGTGAAGCGAGGTGGAAGGAAAGTGGAAGAGCCGGAAAGAAGGCGGCAAACTGGCTCCATTGTCAGCAAACGCTGATCTGATTGCCCCGTGATGATCCCTCCTCTCACCCCGTCGCCGGTGCCTTGGAGCCTCTCCTGGAGAGAGGATGGGGAGCTGGCGCCCCAGGACCGCTTTGATCTTCTGCAGACTCTGGTGCTTGCCGAATCTCCAGATGTCCAGCCTGGCTTGATTGTGGCGATGGAGCGCCTCTCCGTAGCGGAGATCACCAGCCTCTCCACGGTTGAGATCACCGGCTTGTGTGCGTGAGACGTCTTCCTTACAAGGCGTAGCGACGTGCTGTGGAATCACGACAAAAGCTGCGGGCGCTGGGCAGGCTCGTGCCCGCAGTGATGCGATCCACCACGCAGCGGCAGGCGTACGCTGCCATCCCCTCTGGTGCGACTTTCCCCGCTTGAGCCATCTCCTGTTGAAAGGCGGCTAAGCAGTAGGCCTGAACGATGGATCCAAGGCCAGATGCCCTGGCGGGCTGGCTGACAGAGCCTAGAGCTGCTGTCAAAACCAAAACCGCACAGGGCAGGGAAAAGCGAGGGAGACTCATAGACGGGAGAGTTGCAGTTCCTTGTTCATCACCCGCAGCCGTTGGAGGTTGGCCACCACCTCTGCGGGAATGTCTTTGGGTAAGTCCACTGTGGTGTGGCTGTCATAGATCCGGATTTTCCCGATCGATCGCCCAGTGAGGCCGCCTTCATTGGCAATCGCCCCGACGATATTGCCGGGCCGCACCCGATCACGCCAGCCCACTTCCAGGCGAAAACGGTCCATGTGGGCTTCGGGGCCTCGATCGGCTTCGATCGGGCGTGATTCACGCTGTCGGCGTTTGGTGGGTTGCTCGGTGGCTGCCGCCTCCAGCCGCTCCTCTTTCAACAGCAAGGGTTTGCCTTGCAGGGCCAGTGCCAGCGCCGCCTCGCTCAGTTGTTCCGGCGTCGCCCCCTGCTCTCTGCCCAGCCGCTGGAGCATTTCCCTCAGCAGAGCTTGCTCCTCCAAGGTGAGAGGGGGCTCTGCCAGGAGGGCGGCAAGGCTGGATTCCAGCCGATTCAGCCGGCCTTGGTTGATGCTGGCATCGCTTGGCACCTCCATCGGTGCGATCGTCTCCCCCACGGCGCGCTCCAGTTCCCCGAGGAAGCGTTTTTCCCTGGGGGTGAGAAAAAGGATCGCTGTGCCCGTGCGTCCCGCCCGACCGGTGCGGCCGATCCGGTGCACGTAGGCCTCGCCGTCAAAGGGCATGTCGTAGTTGATCACCAGGCCGATGCGATCCACGTCGAGCCCGCGGGCCGCCACGTCCGTGGCCACGAGCACGTCGAGCTGGCCATCCCTCAAGCGTTGAATGGTGCGCTCCCTCTGGGCTTGGGGCACATCACCATTGAGCAGGCCCACGTTGTGCCCCTGCCCTTCCAATGCTTCGGCCAGGGTGAGGCTCACGGCCTTGGTGCGAGTGAAGATGATCACCCCGCCAGATCCCTCGGCCTCCAGAACCCGATGCAGCACCTGGGCCTTCATCTGGGGCTGCACCACAAGGAAGCGTTGATGGATGCGGCCCCCCTCCCCCTTGCGGGAGTGGATGGTGATCTCAGCGGGCGCCTGCAGATAGCGATTTGAAAGCCGGCGGATTTCAGACGGCATGGTGGCCGAGAGGAGCACCACCTGTCGTTGGGTTGGCAATTGCTCCAACACCCATTCCACCGATTCAATGAAGCCCATGCGCAACATTTCGTCCGCTTCATCAAGCACCAGCGTGCGCAGTCCCGAGAGATCGAGCGTGCCCTGGCGGATGTGATCCATCACGCGGCCGGGTGTGCCAACCACGATCTGAATCCCCCGGCGCAGGTGGATCAGTTGCTCGCGGAAGTCTGCGCCGCCGTAAATGGCCAACACCTTCACGTTTGGAAGTTGGGCGGCGTAGCTGCTCAGGGCCTCAGCCACCTGGAGGGCCAATTCTCGCGTTGGGGTGAGCACGAGCGCTTGCGGGCGCCGCTCCTCCGGATCGAGACGCTGGAGCAAGGGCAGGCCGAAAGCAGCTGTTTTGCCGGTTCCCGTTCGGGCTTGACCCACCAGATCTCGGCCGAGAAGCAGCTCAGGAATGGCAGCCTTCTGGATGGGAGAGGGGCTGTCAAACCCCATCGTTGCCAGGGCAGAGAGCAGCTCATCTCGCAGGCCAAAGCGAGCAAATCCGCTGGACGCAGCAGTATCCACAACGGCAGATGTGCCGTCAATCAAACAATCAGACAAGGGACAACCTCAGGCTTGAAGGCCAGAAAAATCCTTCAATACAGACCTGCAGCCGGCCCAAAAGACACTTCCTTAAAGGAACCATCCAAGAAGAAGACGTTCTGCTCAGCTCTGGAATCGTCCCTGGCGAGCAGGGAAGGGAATCTTCGAGTCCGATTTTGAAAAAACCGTATCCCAAGCAGGTGGTCGGAAGCTGCGTCAGCTCTATCAAAGGGTGAAGGTCCATCGTATCACCGCGTCTACATGGGGAGGAGTGGGCAATTCCCCTACAGCCGCGCTCTAGACACGCCCGAAGTCATCCTCGAATCGCTCGATGTCCAACTCGCTGAGCGACTCGCCACGTTGCACCTCCACGATCTCAAGCGCTTCGCTGCCCGCCTCGGCTCGATGACGCGCCCCCTCCGGCACAAACAGAGTGGTGCCCTTTTGGGCTTTGACCGTGGCATCTTCCAGGGTGAGCAAGCCTTCACCATTCACCACCACCCAGTGCTCGCAGCGATGGCGATGGCGCTGCAGGCTGATGCGCTGTCCTGGTGACAGCCACAACCGCTTCACCAGATAGCCCTCTCCAGCGGTGATGGTTTCGTACCATCCCCAGGGGCGCTCAACGCGCGCTTGGGCAATGGTTTGCATTGGTTGATCCAAAATATTGTTCAAAATCTAGGGTTGATCCAGGCAGATAGACCAAGCATTTGTGGATCTCAGCACGGCTCTGCCGCCGGTTTTGGGGTGAAGAGCCAGGCTTCCCGACGCGCTCGCGTCAAGGCGGTGTAGAGGAGTCTGGAGTCTGCGGAGTGGGGCTCTGGAAGAAGCACCATCACGACGTTGGCTTCGCTTCCCTGGGCCTTGTGCACGGTGAGAGCTGCCGCCGGCTCCAGCGCACCAGTGAGCTGGGAGGGATGCAACCAGATCGGCCGATCCTGGCCAAACACCAGCCAGGGATCCTGGCCAGCCATCCACACACCAAGATCCCCATTGCTCAGGCCCAGGTCGTGGAGGTTGCGGGTGCAGATCACCGGGGTTCCCGTGGGCCAAGTGGGAAGGGCAGCGATGGAGGCCTCCCCCAGCAGCTGCCGGTGCACCGCCTCCACCCCCCATGCGCCCCGGTGCCTTGGGGTGAGCACAAGCAACCGATCCCGCAGCCGCAGCAAGGCTGGCCACCCCTCCTCCGTGCCCGGGGCGCAGGCGCTGGCGGCCTGCTTCAGCCGCTGCAGGTGGGCTTGCAGGCGACGAAGCACAACGGCGGGCAGGGGCCCCGCCTCCGCCTCTTGCCAGCGCAGGTTGTCTTCCGGCGCCAGAGCGTTGAGCTCCGGCCGCAAGACCGTGATCGGGTCGGCGGAGGGGCCGCGGGGATCCTCGATGGCGTGGCGTAGGGCGGTGGCGACCCGGGCGATGGCTCCGGCATTGCGATAGGGGGTTTGCAAGGTCACCACGGCTCCTTGCAGGGCGGGAGGCAGGCCCCCTTGCAGGAGGTCCTGCAAGGGGGCCCCCGGAGCCACTGGAGCCAACTGGGCCGGGTCTCCCACCAGCACCAGGCGGGCTTCCTGGGGCAGGGCCCGCAACAGGGCAGCCATCAACGCCAGATCCACCATCGACACCTCATCCACCACGAGCAGATCGAGCTTCAGAGGCCGCTGGCGATTGCGGCGGAACTCCCCCTCGCCTCGGCTTTCGAGCAGCTGATGCAGCGTGGTGCAGGGCCAACGGCTGCCGGTGGCCGCCCGCAGTCGGGCAGCGGCCTTGCCCGTTGGGGCGGCCAGATGGATGCGTGCCTCCTCCTTGTGGTGGGCGACGGCTTCCAACAGGTGGGCCACCGTGCTCGTCTTGCCCGTTCCGGGGCCGCCCGCCAACACCATCAGATTCCTCTGCAGAGCGGTGCGAATCGCCAACAACTGCTGGGCATCGAGGCGATCCGCGGCGGGAAGCCCTTCCTGCAAAGGGGTCTGCTGCTCGGCCCGGCGCATCAATGCTTCGAGCACCGCTTGCCGCAGTTGCTGCCATCGACGCCAACGCAGCTGGTTGCCATCCAGGGCCAGGGGGCCATGGGGGGGCAGGGCCAGCGCCGAGGCTTCCAAGGCAGATCGATGGGCTTCAGGCCATCCCTCGCTGCTGATGCCCTGTGGAGCGGGGCCCTGCAGATCAATGGCCAGATCCCCCTGCTCCAACGCCCTCAACAGGGCTTGGATGAGCTCGGTGAGCCGTGGATCCGGCGGCACGCCATACAAGCGGGGCAGGGCCTCCGCCAAGGCGGCACCCAGCGGCGGGAGCCAGGGGGGAGGATCTCGACGTTGGAGGGCGCTCATGGGTGGGTGCCCGGTTGCCAGCCCGGAGGGTGGGCCCCCAGGGCCCGATCCAGGGCCAGCAACCGCCCGAGGGGGGGGCGTTCCACCAGCATTCCGGGGACGGGTTGGGGCAAGGCCTGCTGCCCGGCTTCCCCGGGGGTGCCGCGGACGAAGGCGTAGACGAAGCCGCCAAGGTGGTGCTCCGGGCTGTAGGCGGGCAGGCGCCAGGCCAGATAGCGATGCAGGGCGACCAAATACAGATGGGCCTGCAAGGGGTAGTGGTGGCTGGCCATCAACACCTGCAAGGCCGCTTGGTTGTAATCGCCTGGGCCGCAGCTCAACACCTTGCCTTGCGGATCCCGACTCCCCAGCCAGTTGCTCTTCCAATCCAACACCCACCACTGCTCCAGACCATTCACCTGGGCGGGGAAGACCAGATCGATGGAACCGGTGAGAAAGCCGCAGTGGTTCACCGGCAACCGCTCCAGGGACGCGGCATAGCTGTCGCCGAAGCCACCGCCGGGATGGAGGCGAAAGGCCTTGGCGAGATCCGAGGCCTGCACGCGGCCGAGGCTGAGGTCGAAATGGAGTTCATTCAGTCGCTGCCGCGGCTTGATATCGGCCGGACGCAACGAGCCAAGGGCGTCGCCAAAGGGGGTTTGCAGCATTTGCTGGGTGGCGGCGAGCAGGGGGGGGGCCAGCGAAACCGGCAGGCCCGCTCGCCGCAGCTCGTGCTCCGCCAGAGCCTGAATCGCCGCGGTTTGAAGCTCCGCGCCGTAGTCGATCTGTTCGAGCAGGCGATGCAAGCACTCGCCAAAGCCGGCACCCCTGGGCAGATCGGCCCAGAGCCCCCGCTCTGCACCCAGCGGTGGGCGAGGCCCCTCCTCCTGCCCGCGCCAGTCCTCCTCCGCGGGAAGGCTGGCTTCCACCTGCAGGCTGGGATCGTCGGTGTCACGGCCCTCCTCCCACACCGCTGCGCCCCGCAGGTCGCTGGCGCTCCCGCCGGGGCGGCGGTCGTGGGTCCAGCTGGAGTAACTGCTGCGGGCCCAACCCCGGTTGAGGGGCCCCTGCGGCAAGGGGCCCAGGGCCAGGGTCGGCCTCTCCCGATCCGTTGCCGGAACAACCTCCAGAGCCTCCAGATCCGGTGGATCGAGCAGGCGCAGGGGCAATCGGCGCCGCGAGATCTCGTCTGTGAGGCGTTGGCGCCATTCCTCCAGCGCGGCGCCAGGCTGCGGCCAGTCCTCCTCGGGATCCGGCAGAGGCTGATCGGCAAACAGCCAGGGGAAGAGGGGGTTGCACTGCCGCCCTTTGGCGGGAACCCAGGCCAACACCAGCCGGTGCATGGCCCGGGTCAGGGCCACGTAGGCGAGTCGCTCCCGTTCGGCCTCCAAGGCGAGCCGTTGGTGACGGTCGGCGCTGTACCCCGTTCCCCAGTGCTTGTTGCGGTGCAGATCCAGCCGCGGCGGGCCCTGCGGGTCGGGGTGCCAGCGCTTGCCCTCTCCCCGGCCTTTCCCCGCATCCAGCCAGAAGTAGGGACAGATCACCAGTGGATATTCCAGCCCCTTGCTGCGGTGCACCGTCACCACCGCCACCGCCTGTTGCACCTTGTCGCTGTGGGTTTGCTCCGCCTCGGGCACCGGGTCGAGCTCCAGCTGCCGCCGGCGACGCAGCCAGCGGGCGGCCGCATGGGGTCCGAGCCCCTCCCGGTGCAGCCGCTGCTGCACGAGCTCGGCCACCTGCTGAAGATCGGCCAGGAAGCGTCCCCCTTGCGCGAGTCGGGCCATTTGCTCGGCCCCGAGCACGGCCGCCAACGGACCAAGCAGCCCTTGTTGCGGCCAGCTTTGTGCCATTCGTTGCAAGCTCGTGACGAGGGCACTCCAGCGCAGCGGCGGTGCGCTGGCGATGGTCTCGGCGCTCCATCCCAACAGCGGCGAGGCCGCCAGCAACTTCAGCCTGTTGGCATCGGCGGGATCGGCCAAGGCATCGAGCAGCCGCTGCAGTGCGGTGGCGGCCGGGGTGGCATAGACATCCGCCTGGCTCACCAGCCGGCTGGCGATGCCCAGCTCCTGCAGCGCCTGGCGCAGGCGTTCCGCCTGCAGATGGGTGCCCACCAACAGGCAGATGTCATCTGGCGCCAAGGGCCGCGCAGCGGAGCCCTCCCGCAGCAGCGGCGGCTCCCGCAGCAACTGCGCCACGTGGGCGGCGATTTGAAGCGGCAACTGGCCCTCCACCTCCGTGCTGCTCGGCAGGGGGCCCGATCGCCCGAGCCACATCAGCTCGATCGGCACGTTGCCGTCTCCACCCCGATCGGCCTTGGCTTCCAAGGGGGGCATGGCCAACCGGGAGCGGGGAAGCCCCCGCTCGCAGAGACGTTGGAGCGCGTCGATGAGTTCGGGGCTGGAGCGTCGGTTCTCCCGCAGCTGATAGCAGCTGCCGGCCGCTTCGCGGGCGGCCAGGTAGGTGTCCAGATCGCCGCCGCGAAACCGGTAGATCGCCTGCTTGGGGTCGCCCACCATCACCAGGGCATGCCGCCCCGCACCGAAGGCCAGCCGCAGGATGCGCCACTGGATCGGGTCGGTGTCTTGGAATTCATCGATCAGGGCGGCGCTGTAGCGCGCCGCCACCGCCTCCAGCAGAGGTGTGGCGGCGGTGGCCCCAGGCCCCGGATCCAGATCGCGCAGCAGATCGGCAAAGGAGCACAGCCCCAGCCGCTGGCGTCGCCGGGCCAGCTCCTGGCGTCCCCACTGGCAGGCATGCAGCAAGGCCAACTCAGCGGGCCCGTCCACCAGATCGGCGACGGCCTCCATCAGGGGACGTTCCGGCAGCTGGATCGGCCGCGCTCCGTGGCCCTCCACGGAGCGGGCGATCTGACAAAAGGTGCCCGGATGGAGAAACGAGCTGAGCATCTCCTCGTCCAACACCTGGTCATAGGGAGGGGCTGCCTCGCCATCGCGCTGCGCTGCGATGAAGGCATCGACGACGCTCGCGTTTTTCTTGGCGGTGGGTTTCAGGCAGTAGGGCTGGTAGCTCACGTCTTGATCGCGCCAGTGGCGGGCCTGCTCGAACAGGCGCTCCAACAGATCTGCCCCCCGCTGCTGCCACTGCTCTTTGAAGTGTTGCCAGCGCTGTTGCCAGAGCCGTGGCAGTTCGGCGGCCAGGCTGGCGTCCACGGGCAGCTCGACAGGCAGGGCATCCAGCGCCAATCCAGGATCCCCATCCAGGGTGCGGAGCAGGGAGAGCAGGGTTTTCGGCTGGAGGCCCTTGCGGCTCAGGCCCCGGATCAGGGGCAGGGGCAGGTGCAGCACCTGCTCCTGCCAGTAGCTGTGCACCACCTGCTCCAGCAGGGTTTCCCTCTCCACGTCCAGCGTCAGCCCCGGCGGTCTTTGGGCTTCGAGGGCGTGGCGCTGCAGGCTGCGCTGGCAGAAGCCGTGGATGGTGGTGATGTCGGCCCGATCCAGGTCCTCCAGGGCGAGGAGCAGTCGCACTTCCCATTCCCCAGTCCCTGAGGCCGCCGACTCTTGGCGCCGCAGGTCCAGCCACTCCGCCAGAACGGCATCGGCTGGCTCCTTCTCGGGATCCTGCAGGGCGCTCAGGGCCTGCTGCAGGCGCCGCCCGATGCGCTCCCGCAATTCGGCGGCCGCGGCATCGGTGAAGGTCACCACCAGCAGGCGGGGCAGGGGAATGGCCTTCTCGGTGACCAGCCGCAGCACAAGGTGGGCCAGGGCAAAGGTTTTGCCGGTGCCAGCGCTGGCCTCCAACAGCCGCAGGCCGGGATCCAACGGAAAGCTGTTGGGGTGGAAATCCTTGCTGGCCTGCGGCGGCGCGATGGTTTCGGAGGAAGGGGCCATCAGCGTCGGGCCGCTTTGGCGGGAACAACGGCGTTCAAGATGGGGGCGAAGAGGCGTGGGGCCCAGGTCGCCAAGGGCAGCTCCTGGAGGAGCGACTCCAAGGAGCGCTGGGGTCCGAAACACAGTTCCATCTCCTCCCTTGAGGCTTCCCCTCTGGAGAGGTGGCCGTCACCGCTCCACACTTTGGCGACTTTTTCAAACTCCTTGCTGCCAGGGGCGGGTTCCCCCTGCTCGAGCCAGGCCCATCCGGTTTCCGGAGGAACGGGCCAGCAGGCCGTGCGCCAGCTCTGGCGCAGCTGCCAAAGCCGGGCCAATTCCCGCTGCGCTTCGCCTGGATCGGGCGCCACGAAGGAGCACTGGATGGCGAAGCTGTCTTTTTTGTTGCCCGTCCCCCGGGCAATCAGGACCCCCCGTCGCGGCGGAGCCTCCTCCAGAGCCGCAGCGGCCAGCTGCAGCTGCAACCAGAGTTCCAGCCGCTGGGCCACCCGCTCCCGGGCGAGATGCACCAGCACCACCGCATCCCCCCGCAGGATGGCCGACCCTGCCCAGGGCCCCCACTGGAGGGCCGCCTCTCGCGCCTCCCCCAGGGGCGCCAGGGTTGCCTGCAAGCTGAGCCAGCGCTCCTGCAGGGTTTCGGCCTCCAGCGCTCCGCCCTGGGCCGGCGGAAAGCGTCCCTCCCCCCGATGGCGCCCGAGCCAAGCGCTGCTGGCGCCATCGTTGCGGGCTGCGAGGCGATCGGGCTCCTCGCCCAGGGCCTCTCGCAACAGCGCCGCCCGATCCCGTTCCTCAAACTCCAGGGCCTCCAGGTCGTCCACCGCCTCGCGTTGTTCGCCCGCAACCATCCCCAGCTCGCGCAACCACACCCTCTGGGGAGCCTTCAGCCAGCCCCGCAGCTCCTCGAAGGGATCGAAGCGATCCACCCCTGCGGGGGCCTCCCCCTCCAGGCTCCCCTGCGACGCGCTGGCCAGTCCTTGGGCAGGCGGGGCGATGCCAGCCTGAAGGTGGCGACAGGCCTCCAGCAAGCGCCGATCGCAACTGGCCGGCTGCCGCGCTCCCTGCGATTGGAAGTTGGCTGGAGCCAGGGGATTGGGCTCGTGGCTCACCTGGAGCGCCCGGGCCTCCCCCGCCGGCAAGCGGCTCTCCAGCCATTGCAACCATTGCTGCACGGGGGCGGCGGGCGGCTTGCCCACGCCTGTGCGCTCGTCCCTGCAATTCCAGGTGATCACCAAGTGATCCCGGGCCGAGAGCAGGGCTTCCAGCAAGGCGTATCGGTCCTGGTCGGCTGGATTGGGATCGCCAAGGCGCCGGCCGGTTTCCATCAGATGAAAGCCTGGCCGTTCCCCCTGTCTGGGAAACACGCCGGCGTCGAGACCCATCAGGATCAGCACCCGATGGGGAATGGCGCGCATCGGTTCGAGCGCACTGATCGTGAGGGAGCCTGTGCGATGGCCGAATCGGCCGCTCTCCAGCGTCAAACGCTCCTGCAACACCGCAGCCACCACGGCAGGTTCGAGCAGAAGGTCGCTGCCAGCGGCACTGAGCCGCCACTCCTCGAGGGCACCATGCACGGCGGCCTGCTCCGAGCCCGGGGGGGAGCCCTCCCCAAAGAGGTCGTCCAGTAAGGCCCCCAGCTTCTCCACCCAAGCCCGGCACGGGCAGGGCTGGGCCAACAGCGCCAGCCAGTGCTTGAGTCGCAGCAACAGGTGCAGGGTTCGGCCACCCAGCTCCAGGGGGGTCGGGGGGCGGGCGGGCGCCGTGTCGCTCTGCCAGGTGCCATCCGTGTCGGGGAGCACCAGGCCGAGCAGGAGCCGGTCGATGGCCCAGCCCAGGCTGTGGGTTGGATCGCCCTGGCGATCGGCGGCCCCCAAGCCCCAGCGAAAACCGCAGCTCTGCAGCCGCTCGGTCACCCCTGCCGCCTCCTCGGGGCTGAGGCCGAAGCGCGCCAGCAAGGACTCGCAGGCCAGCAACCGTTCCAGGCCGGTGGCCGTCAGCCGATCCCCGGCCAAGCTGAGCATCTCCAGCAAGGTGCGCCCCACCCCGCCCTCCTGTTGTTGGCTGCGATCGGTGAGGCGCCAGGGCAGATCCACACCCGTGCCATCCCGATCCCCGAAGACCGTGGCCACCAGCGGGGCGAAGGCCTCCACCGCCGGGGTCATCACCAGGATGTGGCGGGGTTCCAGGCTCGGATCGGAGGCCAGCAACTGGAGCACCCGGTCGCGCACGATCTGCACCTGCCGCAGGGGACCTGGACAGGCGTGGAATTCCAGGGAGTGGTCGCCCTCGGCCAGGTGAAGCACCGGTTGGAGCTCCTGGCTGAGCAGATGCTCCTGAAGCTGATGCAGCAGCGATGGCGCCTCTGTCGAGCCGGGAGCAGGCTTGATGGCGCGGCGGGTTGTGCGGGTGGGCCGCAGGAAGAGATCCTCCTCCCGCTCCTGGCTCAGCTGAGCTTCACCGGTGCCCTCCAAAAGCTGCTGGAATTCGGCCCCCATCCGGCCGAATCGCGCCTCCAAGGGCGGAGCCTCCCGCAGCCACTCCCCGTCCAGCGGTTGGCGCAGGGCAAGGGCCTCGCTGAGGGCTTGCCGCCGCGCCACGCAACGCTGCCACAGCCCCGGGCAGGGGCTGAGCAGGTAGAGGTCGACGGGGAGCCAGGCGGCCAGGGCCTGGAGCAGCTCCACCTGGATCGGGGCCATGCTGCTGAGCCCAAACAGGCGCAGCCGCTCACCGAGATGGGTTTTGAGCGCCGTGGTGCACCCCTCCCCTGCGCGCAACCGACGGATCACCTCCATCACCTTGAGGCCGAAGGGTTCGGCCTCCAGCCGCTGCCGCAAGCGCCGGTAGAGCATGGGCTGCCAGAGCTGCTGGGGGGGCAAGGGCACACCGGCCTCGCCAAGATCTTGCCCCGCCTCCCACTGGCGCAGCAGATCCGGGCGGTAGAGGGCGTAGTCGTCGAAGGCATCGGCAATGGCCCGGGCCAGTTGCCAGTTGGGAAGATCCACCCGGCCTGGGCGGGGACGGTTCAACAGCCAAAGGCGCAACAGATCGCCTTGGGGTTCGGCGGCGAGGTCGGGGAGCTCCTCCAGCACGGACCACACCAGGTGGATCGCCCGCCAAGGATCGGCCTCCGCCTCCCGCTCCGTGCCCGTCCCCTCAGCCAACATCAGCTGCACCACGCGCCGAAGATGGCTGCCGGGAAAGGGAAAGCGCAAATGGGCCGCAATGCCGCCGAGGTGAAGCGCGAGCGACTCCCCCAGCCAGCGGCTGGTGGGCCAGGTGTTGACGACCACTTGCACCGGTTCGAGGGGGCCTGGGGGGGGGTGGCTGAGCTGGGCCGCCAGGAGCTGGGCCAGCACTTCAGCCCGGTTGCTTCGGTAGAGGGTCAGCAAAGACCAGTCCCCATGGATCCTTAGGCCACAGGCGCGCAGCGTTGGTGCGCCAGGGTGTCGTCGGGGATGGGGGCGACGGCGGGGCCGGGCACGCTCAGCAGATCGCCGGATTCTGGGCAGTAGGCCGTCAGCCTTCCGCCGTAGCAGGCACCGGTGTCGATCAACAGGATGCGATCAAGGCGCCGCACGTGTTGCGCGGGGGTGTGCCCCACAATCACTTCGCCATAACGGCCGTCATAGGCCTGCCAGAACGGCAAGCGGATGTTCAGATCAGGCACCCAGCTGAGGGGATCAAAGCCTGCATGGGTGGCCACCCAGTTCGTCCCCCAATAGGCGGTTGGCAGGCCTTGCAGCCGCTCCATCCAGTGGCGGCAGGCGCGTTCGCCCAGCTGGCGATAGGTGTCACAGCCTGCGAGCAGGCGAAACAGATCTCCGCCCTGGCAAGCCAGAGCCTGCAAGAGCTTCTTCTCGTGATTCCCCATCAACCAGACCCCCCGACCGCTGCTCACCAACCCCCAGGCCAACTCCATGGCCTCTTCGATCGCTGGTCCCCGGTTGATCACATCGCCCAGGAGCACCAAACGATCTCCCGCGGGGAGCAATGCCAAAAGGTGGGCCAAAGACTCGGCACAACCATGAACATCCCCGATGACCCAATGGCGTGGGGGGGGGAGCAACGAGGGCATGCAGCATTTGTTGTCCCCACCAGTGTGACCTCTGAAGGCTTCTCCTGTCACCTCCACCTGGCAGGAAAGCGAACGCCAGCCGCTACGGTGCCCCGATTGCACGTTGGGGCAACAGTGGAGCACCATGAACGATTCGCCACCATCAGGCGCCGCTGAGGGGCCCCCTGACCTGCGCAGCCTGCCCGCCGTTCAACGCGTGGCGTTGCTTGTCAAAGCGCTCAATGGTGCCAAGCGCACCAATGAAGCCCTGGCGCGCTGCAGCGATGGTGAAGCCATGTTGGATGTGTTGTTGGACGCCTCCGCCCGCCTGGGGCTGGGCCTCAGCCGCGCTGAGCTGCGCGACACTCCACCGATCCGTGACTGGGTCTGGTGGAAAAACAAAGAGGCCGTCTTCACGGTCGGCGATGCCAAGCCCCGCTACCAGCAGGATGGGGGGCAAGGCCGGCCTCCCAAGCCGGAGACCGGTGAGGAAGGGGGAACGCGCAAGAAATTCCTGGGCCTCTTCTAGCTGGCCTCGCCCAGCCGAGGGGTGGTCGCTCTGGCCTCAGCGGGTGGCGGTGGCCTCCAGGCTGGCCAAGGGATTGGCAATGGAGGGACTGGGCGCATCGAATTGGCCGCGCAGAACAAACTCCAGCCGCAATTTCATGAATGTGATGAACTGCGCATCGGTGGAGACCACGGCCGCGGCCGGGCGCGGAACCGCCGATGCGACAGCGGCCAGCTCTGCGCTCTCCAGGAAGGCAGGACGACGCACCAGCCAGAAATCGATCGCTTTGCCGGTCTCTTGGTAGTTGCGCGTGCGCTCCCGCAGCACCTCCTCCAAGGGTTCTTCCTCGGTGAGAAAAGCCTCGCTGGCCGCGATGAAGTGGTAGGTGGTGCTCATGGTTGTCGGCTGCCAAAGAGAGGCTCTCTCCTGGGATTGTGGATCAAGGCGCGCATCTCGCGCACGGCCTGGGTCAATCCCACCGCAAGCGCTCGGGCCACGATCGTGTGGCCGATGTTCAGTTCCTCGATGCCCGCGATCGCGGCGATGGGCTCGACGTTTTGGTAGGTGAGGCCATGGCCGGCATTCACCCGCAGGCCCATGTGGCGCGCCAGATCGGTGGCCTCCTCCAGCCGTCTCAGCTCCCGGGGCTGGGTTTCCCATTTGGCTTCGGCGTAGCTACCGGTGTGCAGCTCCACCCAGCGGGCTCCTGTGGCGCAACAGCCGTCGAGCTGGGCCTGCTCGGCATCCACAAAGAGACTCACGCCTATTCCAGCCCCCTGCAGCCGCTCCACCATCTCGCCCAAACGCCCCACCTGGCTCACCACATCCAGTCCGCCCTCCGTGGTCACCTCCTCTCGACGCTCCGGCACAAGGGTCACCATGTCCGGCCGCACGCGCAGGGCAATGGCTTCCATCTCCTCTGTGGCGGCCATTTCCAGGTTGAGTCGGGTGCGCACCGTCGCGCGCAACAGCTCCACGTCCCGATCTTGAATGTGGCGACGGTCTTCCCGCAAATGCACCGTGATGCCATCCGCCCCGCCAAGCTCGGCCAACAGGGCATAGGTCGCCGGGTCGGGCTCAACGGTGCGACGGGCCTGACGCACGTTGGCCACGTGATCGATGTTCACGCCGAGGCTGGCCATGGTGGTCGGTGTGGAGGGGCAATGGTAAGCACCGTATCGGCCGCAGGATCAACTGCCTCCAGCCCTCGCCCGGGCGCAGCGCTGGCCCTTAATTTCAAAGTGTTCTTCCTCCACCAAGGGTGAGGTGTTGGCCGCTCTCTCCAAGGTTTGGCAGCAGCAGGGTCGATCCGAGCAGGGATCTGCCTTGGTTCAGGCTGAGCCACCGGAGGATCGGCCCGCTCCCACGCCTGCCCTTGCGCCCTTGAGCACCCGGGAGAGCGCCGTGTGCAATGGCATCAGCCCCTGGCTGGCTCCCATGGCGATGCTCCTCACGCAGGATGTGGCCTTGCCGGCCTTCTTTGGAGGCGTCACGGTGTTGGGTCGCGATCACTTGCCCAGCGAGGGCCCCGTGCTGCTGGCTCCCACCCACCGGGCGCGCTGGGATGCCCTCCTGTTGCCCTATGCCGCCGGTCGTCGGGTCACGGGACGCGATTGCCGCTTCATGGTGACGATCGATGAGATGGTGGGGGTGCAGGGGTGGTTTCTGCATCGCCTGGGCTGCTTTCCAGTCGATCAAGGGCGCCCCACGATGGCCAGTCTGCGCCTGGCCATCGACCTGCTGGCGAGGGGCCAACAGCTGGTGGTGTTTCCCGAGGGGCGGATCCAAAGGGAGGACGGACCGATTCACTTGCATCAGGGGCTGGCACGGCTGGCCCAACTTGCCGAGGGGCAGGGGGTGCCTGTGAACGTGGTGCCGGTTGGCATTGGCTACTCCCAAGCCACGCCGCGCCCAGGAGATCAGGCCGCCCTCTGTTTTGGCCCACCGCTGCGCCCCGCAGGCCAGGGTCGGGAAACGGCCCGTGCGTTCACCCAGCAGTTGGCCGTTGCCATGCGGTCGGCCGAGCAAGCGGCCCGAGCGGCGGCGGGTCGTCCCATGTCCCCCCCGTAAAGTTCGCCTGCCTGCGTTTCCCAGCCCGTGAAGAGGCTCCTGTCTTCCTTAAGCCTCCGTCGGGCTGGTTGTTGCGGAGTTCTGGCTTGCGCTGTCCTGGTGCCAGCCGTGCTGACGCCGGCTTTGGCCCAATCAGGGCCGGATGGCGGGTCTGGAGCAGCGATCAGCTCCTCTGATTTGGGCAACGTCAAAACCCTGCTGGCCCGAGGCGATGCGGCAGCTGCCGCCGGAAATCTTGTCGAAGCTCGCCGCATCTACGATGAGGCCCGATCGATCAGCAAGACGGCCCAAGTTCTCTACCGCGACCTGAGCGGGGCCTTTCGGGGTCTGGATGCACGCATTCCGCGGGAGATGGACGACAAGGCGCGGCAGATGACGGAGGCTTTTGTTGACGCCAACTTGCGTTTGGCGGCTCTCTTCCGCCGGCAGAATCAACCGGGCGTCGCCATTCCCCTGCTGGTGGAGGTGGTGAAAATCATGACGCCCACCACTGAAACCGGGCGCAAGGCTTACCAGCAACTCCTCGAGCTTGGTTTTGCCACCACCCCCTACACGGCGCCCAGCGCCAACTCCAACTAGATTCGCCCTAACTTTGTGGTTGAAGCCATGGTTCATCCGCAGCATGTGCGCTCTGCCATCCAGCAGGCTCTGCCCGATGCCAGTGTCGAGGTGGAAGATCTCACCGGTGGCGGCGACCATCTACAAGTCAAGGTGGTGTCGCCATCTTTTGCCGGCCTCTCGCGGGTGAAGCAACACCAGATGGTGTACAGCGCCCTGCGCAGTGAATTGGCCACGGAGGCCATCCATGCTCTGGCTGTGCAAACAGCCATTCCTTCCTGACTGCTCTCTGCAGCTTTTCATCCAACCTTTTTTCATGGACGCTCAAATTCAGCAACGCATTGAAGATTTGATTGCCAGCAGCCCGGTATTTGTCTTCATGAAAGGCAGCAAGCTCATGCCTCAATGTGGCTTTTCCAATAACGTTGTCCAGATCCTGCAGACCTTGGGAATCCCCTTCGAAACCTTCGATGTGCTGTCAGACATGGATATTCGCCAGGGAATCAAGGAATATTCTGAATGGCCCACCATTCCTCAGGTGTATGTGAAAGGCGAATTCATAGGCGGCAGCGACATTCTGTTGGAGATGTACAACAGCGGCGAATTGCGCGAGAAACTTGCCATCGAACTCGCCTCTTGAGGCTCCGCCTTCACGGGCTCAGCCAGCTGGAGGATTAGCGGAGTTCTCTCTCCAAGAGGGTGCGTGGGTTGCCGTCTGGGCCCAAAAATCCTGAGGGATCCATGATCCAGCGATCGATCAGCTCTTCCAGCCGGCGTTGGGAGTGATGGTCGAGCACGGCCGTGCGGCGCAGCGCGTGCAGGTAGCCATCGGCATAGAGACGCAGCTCCGAGGGACTGTGGTGGCGATGGGCCAGCTCCTGGCAGGCATCGCAGAGGGATTGAAAGTGGCGGATGGCGTCGGGGTGTTGCAGAGCAGTCATGAATAGGGCTTGCCCTCTGCCCATTCTGGCGTTCTGGCAAGGGTTGTGTGCGGAGCAGCCACCCCTGAGAACCGAACGACACGCGGCCCTGCCCGCCAGAGCGACCCGGAGATCCCTGCTGGAGGGTGGGCTTCGCAAATTCCGGTGTTATTCTGTTAAGAAGCTTATCTCGCTTGATCTCATATTAAGACTCCCATGGCACAGCCGAACGAACCAGATTACGGCGGCCATGCGCGCAGGGTGCTCGTTGTCGACCCCCATGCCACTCTGCGCACGGTTTTGGCCCAGAGATTGCGTCAAGATGGCCATCTCGCAGCGGCTGTTGGCTCAGCAAGGGAAGCTCTCGAGATCTGTCAGGGCCAGGCCCCCCACCTCCTGGTGAGCGCTGAGCTCTTGGAGGAAACCTCCGCTTTGCGGCTGGCTTCCCAGCTCCATTGCCCTGTCATGGTCCTCACGGCTCGCTCCGGTTCCGAGCCGGTCGTCTCCCTTTTGGATGCGGGAGCCGATGATGTGTTGCGCAAACCCTTTGGCCTTGAAGAACTCGCAGCTCGCTGCCGCACGCTCTTGAGACGCAGCGGATCGGGTCTTCAGGAGCGGGTCTGCGTCGGTCCTTTGGAGGTGCATCTCCTGCTCAGGCAAGTGACCTTGCGGGATCAACCGGTGGAACTCAGCCCCAGGGAATTTGCCTTGCTTTGCGCTCTGCTCATGCCCCCGGGAGTGGTGAGAACCCGTCAGGAGCTGCTGCGCATGGCCTGGCCACCATTCAGTGGTGGCCCCCGCTCGGTCGACACCCAGGTGCTCACCCTGCGTCGCAAGCTTGAGCAGGCTGGTTTGGGCGAAGGGGGCGGCATCGAAACCATGCGTCAGCAGGGCTACCGCTTCAGCCTGGATACCTTGCCTGAGCCTGAGGATTCAGCCGTCGACAAGGGGGCTGTTGTGCTTCAACAGACCAATGGCACCCGAACGGCCTAGCTTCGCGATTTGCCGCTCCCGCAGCAGATCTATTTCAGCCTGACCAAGGAGATCACCTCCCCCACCAACAGCGCCACACTCATCACGGCCAAAAGCTGATAAGTCCAGGGTGGGCTGATGCGCGCCACCCCATCCGTCGGCACCCCGCTGAGGTCACTGAAACGGTTCAGAAAATCGTCGAAGCGCTCCACCCGCTGGGGCAGCAAATAAGCCTTGGGTTCTTGAGAAGCCTGCTGGGGAGTTCTGGATCTGCTCCGCACATAAAACACCCGTCCCCCCTGACTGGTGGCCACAGGCGTGAGACCTTCCACTTGCCGCCATTCAAGTTGCCAGCCCCGCTTGAGCCACCAATTGCACCAGCGGGGGTGGGTGAGCTGCAGGCCTTCCGGCTGAAGAATCACCTGCTCGCTGGTGACGGCCAGGAGCAGCAAGAGCCCAATGATCGTCGCTCCCCACAAGTAGGGCACGAGGGCGTCTGGCGCAAGCAGCGGCAGCGGCAACACCAACGCGGCGTAAAGCGCCACCAGGGTGAAGCGGATTTGCGGCGCCATGCCGTAGACGTGTCGCTCTTGGGCTGCAGCCGTCATCGATCTTCTGGAGAACCGGGCAGGGGTTCGATCACGGAGGCGGGACTGTAGGCCCCGCCGAAGACCTCGGGTTCGCGCCCCTTCCAAAATTCACCGAGACGCATCAGATCGGCATGGGCCTCTTGCAGTTGCTTGAGATAGTCCTCGGGGGAGAGATTGTCCTTGTTCTCTTTGAGTTTGCTCAAGCGAAGCAAATGCCATAGCCAGGGTTTGCCAAGTTCGCCCCGGCTTTCGAGATAGTGGGCCAGATCTTGCGAGCTCGGCAGGGATGGGCTGCTCATCGCCTCTTCAACGACATCTTGGCCGCCACCCTATGCAGAACGGCTGTGATTCGTGAGGGCCTCGCCCAAGCCGGGGATCGGCGGGGTCTCGCCATGGGCCGTGGCGCCTCCCGGGAGCCCTCGCTGCTTTGCCAGCAAGGCCTATCGGTTTCAAGACGCAGAGCAGGAAAAAGAAATTTTTACGTCAGAATTGCTGCCAGCTTTTGACACCGCCATGCCCGGCCAGATCTGCCGCCCTCTCCATCTGCCGCGCAGGCCATCGGCGCTTCAGCGAGGACAGCGGTTGCTGGCAACCAGGACGCCCCTGCCACCCCAGTGCAGGCCAGCTGGAGCCCTCCTGGCAACCAATGACGCGGCAGCTCCCGCCCCCTCCTGGCATCGGCGCGCCCTGCGGGAGGGGGTGGTGGTCAGTCTGTTGACCACCCTTCTCACTTCGGCTGTGTTGGCTGCCCCTGAGCTCTTCCAGCAGTCTCCGCTCACCTCCCTGCGCCAACTCTCCACGCCCGCATTGGCCCAAGGGCAACTCTTCCGGCCCTGGTTTCTATCCGATTGTCCATGAGGAGATGGCCCGGGGCAGCAACCTAAGAGCCACAGCAATCTTTCGTTTCTGACGCAATCTCTTTGCTGCTGCGCCCCCAGCCGGCCCCATACTCCTCAGCCTCTGCATGGCTTGCTGATTGCCAGAGTTTTGGGAAACCTTGCAGAGGGCGGCCTTTGGCGCAGTGGAAAGGCACGGAACCCATCTCATTGCTGGGGTCATCCACACCGGTTTGGGAGACATAGAAATGCAATTCATCCTCCGCCAACACGCGCCTGAGCACAGAATCGTCCCCGCAGGGGCAGAGGGTGGGATGGCTGCTGCGATGGCCGCACGAGCAGCCTGGCCCGCAGTTGCACACGTAGATCCAACGGCCGAGGAGGGAGTCGAGATGGGGGAGTGGGCTGGTCATGGAAAGGACAACAAGAGAGTGAGGGTTGGCAAAGCAGGCTGTTGAAAAATTAGGGAGGCCTTTGGCGGCATGGGCGTCTCAGTCGCCCTCCAGCAACGCCTGCTCAACGTCGTCTGAGCGGCAGACCCTCATCAGGCCCCACATCCCTTGCTCCACAACCCATTTGAGGACACCGCTGCGGTACATGTAATCGCCCGCCTCGCTGCGCACCTCAACATCGAAGCTGTGGACCGTGCCAGAGGTGATGCCTGAGGTGGAGGCCATCCAGGGGCTGAGGGAGCCGAGATGGGGCCATTCCTGCCAGCTGTGGCCATGCAGGGTGAAGGAATGCTGCCGCGGCCGATCGCAGGCCCCCAACACATGGAGCCTTAACCTGTCTCCAGGATTCACCTGAATCAACGGTGTTGATGGGGTGAAGCCATAACCGCGAGCATGGCTGGAGGGTTCGCTGCGGTAGTTGAAGCCCTTCAGGCCTTGATCCTCATCATCAAGCTCCTCTTCCAGATCCCCATCGACCGGATCGGCAATGGGCAGCTTGGGATTGCCATGCAGGAAGTAGCGCAGACCATCCTGGGCAAGCAGCACCATCTCTTCCTCCCGGCTGCCATCGATCGTGTTGTGCAGGCTCGCCCTGGGACCCACCCAACCCTCGCCGTTCGGCCCATCCACCGGCGTCCAGTGAGGATCCAGCACCACCAAGGCTCCCACCAGGCCGTGGTGGCGATGGTTGCGGATGTCCGCCATGTCCATCAGGCCCACCGCCCCCACCGGGGCATCCGCATGCCAGAGATAGGTGCGGGAGGGCAGGGCAGGATCGTCGCTCTCACCCCGGTTGGGCACGGTGCCGTCCGGGTTGAGGCCCACATTGCTGCCATCGGCCAGGCGCACATCGAAGCTCACCAGGTCCGCATGCAGCGACACCCGGTTGGAGACCTTTCTGGAGCGATCCTCCAAGGGCACCTCTGGGGCGAGGGGTTCCACGTCCAACTCAGGCGGCAGGTCGTTGAAGAGTTCCACGGCCACCCACTCGCCTTGGCGGCAGCGCAACACCAGGGGATTGATGTGGAGTGGAAACCCTCCTGCCTCGTCGACAACCCTGAGGCGCGAGGAGCCCTCCTCATGGATGGGATCATCACCCCCGCCGATCCAAGGCTCTCCCGGCGGCGCCCAGTCGTGCAGTTCGAACACCAGGCCGAAGGGATCGGCCACTGCGGGGCCGTAGGCCACCGTGCGGTGGCGGGCCACCACCTTGTAGCGCCGGCACTGCTCCAGGGGGGGCGGGCAGGAGCTGGCCAGGGCTGGCTTGGGCCCGGGCAGTCTGGGCAGCCGTTCGGCGGGCGTTTGGGAGGGATCCAGGCTGCGGATCAGCCCCCAGGTGCCCAGCCAAAGGTCGATGGCGGAGGCGTATTTCCAGAGGTAGTCACCGGGCCCGTAGCCCGGTTGCTCGATGTCGAAGCTGAAGGCTTCGGAGATGCCCAGCGACTGCTGGTTGCGCAGCGGTGAGCGCCCATCCTGCCAAAAGCGTCGCCAGCGCAAGCCATGGATCTGGAAGCTGTGTTGCTCCTCGTGGGAGCCTTGCAACAGGCGCAGCCGGATTCGCTCGCCTGGCCAGGTGTGGAAGAGGGGCGTGGCTGGATCGCCATTGCTGATGGCCCGCATCGCTCCCCAGCTCTTCCCCTCGCTGGCAAGAAAGGATTTGGAGCTGAACCACTCACTGGGATCCCGCGGTCTCTCTGCCAAGGGCTCACAGCGGTAGTTCAGGCCAAAGACGCCATTGTCGCCATGGGAATCCGGCTCAGGCGGCGGCTCCAATGGCTTGCCGTAGGTGAGGGAGAGGCTGTGGCGGTGGGTCTTGCTGCCCACCAGGGCCGTGGCAACGAAGGGGCCGCAGCAGCCATCGCCGTGGTGGGAGCTGTCATGCCCCCAGCCGCTGCGTCCATGGAGGCGCTCCTGCCCATGGCCATGATCCTCGTTTTGGTCGTGGGAGGTCAGACCACTCCAGTGGTCGGCAGGCACGGGAACCCCTTGGCGGCTGCAGGCACACCCTGTGGAGCCTCGGCTGTGGCCGTCGTCCTGGGCGGTGTGGGCCCGTTTGAACAGGGGGACCCAATCGCCATTGCCGAGGCAAAACTCTCGATAGGCCTTGCTTTCGCCAGCCTCTTCATAGGCAATTACAGCGTTCTGGCCGGTGAGAATATGGCGGGAGAGGTCTTGTGGATCGTGGAAAGTGGCATGTTTCGGCTCCACAAGCAGGGCTGCAAAAAGCCCATGCTTTTGTCTGTAGTTGGCAAACATATGGTCGTGGGTGAAGATGGTTCCGAACTCCTCATCGGCCCACCATCGATAGACCATCTTCCGGCCAAACCTGGGTGAACTGATGTAGTTCCATCCCGTGCTTGCTCCATCGCAGGCGATGGGATCGAATTTCACGATGTGCACGTGCAGACCGCATTCGCCTCGGTAGTTGGCGAAGAGCGTGCAGCCTTGATCAATCCCCTTTGGCCAGGCTGAATCAAAAGGTGTGCCCGGGATATAGCGCTCCAGGCGATTGTGCAGGCTGAGTTGCAACACATTGCTCTGGTTGCAGCGCAAAAACAGGGGTTCTTGCTGGGTGGCTGGCAAGCTGAGCCCCTGCTCGCGCACCAGGGCTTCCTGCTCGCCTCTCTCCAGGCAGGGGTGGCGGCGGGCCGTCTCCGCCAACGCGTCCTCGTAGGCCTGGCTCACCACTTCGGAAAAGGTGGGCACCCCATGCGGTGTGTCGGCAAGGAGATAGAGATGGCCGTGGGGATCCCACCAGCCGTCATCGTTGTAGGCCAGCGGCGTCATCAACACATCAATCGTGTGAGACACCGTGCGTGAGGGCGGCAGTTCCTCCCCGCTCAGAGCATCGCGATGCAGGGTGGTGGGCCGATCGGGGTAGGGAAATGTGGTGAACAATTCACCAGGCTTGGGGTCGCTGTTGAACGCCGCAAGCTCCAGGGGGGTGGGATCGCGATAGTCGTAACTGACCACATCCCACCCCTCCAGGGAGGCCTCTGCTCGGGGCTTGTGCCAGGGCGGCGTATAGGACTTTTGGTTGACTTCTCCAGCCAACCAAAGCGGAAATCCGGGGTGGAGCGCCGTGGGTTCCGGAGGCGGTTGCCGATCCGGCAGCGGCACCAGGCGCCGGATGGGGGTGAGGTCGGGGTAGTGGCCCAGGCGTCGCACCAGCCTCCTGCGCTCCCGCAGTGCGGTTGAGAAGTCCGCAGAAGGCAACGGGGCCAGGAGGGGGTCGTCTTCTTGCAGCACTGCGCCCGTCTCGCCATGGAAATAGTCGCCGGATATCCCGGATTGCAGGGTGTTGAAGGTTCGGAAGATTCCCCACATTCCATGATGAAAGTGGGGATAGAGATGGCAATGCCAAATCACATCTCCAGGCACCATTTGCCGGTTCCCGGCGCCATAGAGTGGAATGAACGTGTGGCCCGTTTGCGGGCTGATCGTGATCGCATCAATCGTGTTGCTCTCACGCTGATAGGGGATCGCGTGCCATTCATAAACATGCAGATGAAACACATGGGTTTCCTTCACGCCGGCATGCACCAGGCGGATGCGCACCGGGTCTCCCAGATAGGCCTTGAGGATCGGCGTCTGCGGATCGCCAAACATCCAACTGGAGTGGTGTTGTTCCTCGTTGACCACGATGTTGTTCGGATCGATCTCCCCCGCCTTGATGCGCCGCCACAGCTCCCGTTCTCGCGAGATCATCGGCTCCGCCCGATAGCTGATCGGCATCAGCGTGCCCGCGGTGTGTTGATGGGCGAGCTGGTCTTGATTCGCGCTTTCTTCCTCGCAGGGATTGCTCTCCAAGCGCCTGTGGGGGGCCGCCCATTCCGGCTCATCGTGGATGAAGATCACATATTCCCGGAAGGAGGCTCGGGGGTCTGGGTACTCCCGGGTGAGGGAATCGGGGTTGAAGGGATCAGGAAAGGGCGCTTTCGCCCCCCACTCCAGATCGGCGCTGTGGCGTTGGTGCACATCCACATAGAGGCCAGTGCCGAGGATCTCCTTGCTGAAAGGGTGGATCAGATCGTCTCCGGTTTCGGGATCGCTCCAGCGGCTACCAGCGGGCTCCACCACCAGGGCGCCAAAGAGGCCATGCGCATTGGTGCCAGCCTCGGTGCCCCGAAAGTCGCCCGCATCGTGAAAGACAAACACGCCCTCGTGCAGGGCCTGCCAGGTGTAGACGCGTTGTTCTCCGGGGGGCACCAAGCTTGAGGGATTGGTTCCGACATGGGAGCCGTCATTGGCAGCAGACTCCCCACCCGGGCCAATCAGATGCAGCCCCACATGGCGCGGACCGTGCTCCTCATCGGGATCCAGCTCATTTTCCAGGTGGATCTCCAGGGTGTCCCCCAGGGCCCCCCGTAGAACGAGGGGCACAATCAGGGGATGGGGCCGCTTGGCAGCAGCAGCAGTGGTGGGAAGCCATTCCTCCCGGCGCCGGAGATCGTCCTCCAGCCCATGGGTCCTGGCCAGCGATTCGCGTTGCTCAGCCAAGTCTTGTTGCTGCTCAGCGGTGTGGTCTTTGTTGGCCTGGACGCGTTTGATGTAGGCGAGAATATCTTTGTATTTGCTGAGGATAAATATTTTGCCGTTGTGATCATGGTCCCCATATGTGTTAAACCACAGCGGCATCGAAATGGCTGTGATGTCATAGCGGAGGGTTGTCATGCTGCGGTTGCCTGCCTTTCCTTTGCTATAGAGCCGGCCCTGGCATCTGCAACGGTGCCTTACATAAGTTCATGGCGTTTGCTTCATCAACTTCGCTTCATCAAGACAGATGTCTGTCCATCAAGTCCCGTGACGAATCGAGCGGACGTTGTTGTGCCCTGTCGGGTCACGGCAGCACAATGGTCGCAACGGATCAGGAGGCGCCTTTGGACGACACGCCACCCAATCAGATTCCAGGAGCCCGCTGACGTTTGGACCCTGCTCCAACACTCTCAAGCGACGTCTGGTTTCCCTGGTTCAGCCCATGCCCAGATCCCTGAGGCCAAGCTGACCCTCCAAGCACCGTTGATGAGCTTCGTTCCCTAAAAGGGCTCTAGGTGCCCCGGAAGAGATGGGAGACCCTGCTAGACCCCTGGCCCCAGGAGGCCGGCGCCAGCAGCTCCGCCCCACAACTGAAGACCCGTGATCACAGACGATCCATCGACCGCGCAGTCACGCCCCTTTCTCCACAGGGCACCATGGCTGAGCAGGCAAAGCCTGAACCGCAAGGTTCGGGCTTTGTTTTGACGACCAGCGCCAGCCAGCCCCAACGGCTGTTTGGTGTGAGCTAAGGCGCTGCGGGAGGCGCGGGCGATGGGGGGGCGCACACCTTGGTGGCCCAATCGCAGCCTGCCAGGGCTGGTTTTTGCCAGTGCAGGGGAATCTCCAGCAGATCGCGGCTGCCGCTGATCGCCTGGCTCACAAACAACACCCCCGCCAGCAGGCTCGCTCCCAGGTGAAGGCGGCGCCAGCGCGGCTCCCGCAAGATCTCTGGCCGGGCGGCAAGGGAGAAGAGCATCAACCCCACAACGGCCACACCGCTCCAGTAGTGGGAGCTCCAGAACTGGGGCTGCAGGGGGTTGTCGCTGACGCGAAACACCTCTGGCTGGGCTCCCAGGGTGAGCACGCCGATCCAGGTGATCAGGGCGAAGGCCAGCCGCAACCCCTTGGCCTTCGCCCTCCATAGAGCGGCCAGGGAGGCTGCGCTGCCCACCAACACAAGCAGGAGCTGGCCACCCCGGCCGGCGCCCCCTCGAAAGTCCGCCAGGGGGACGGCGGTGCTGATCACCACCGTGAGCGCCACCAGCACAATGGCCACCACCGCCATGGCCAACCAGCGGCCCAGGTCGCTGTGGTCGCGGCCAGTGGTGGCGGGCAGCTTGGCGCCACCTTCGCGCCGCTGGCGGGTTTGCAATCCCAGCCGGGCCACGATCCCGATCAAGGGATACACCACGGCGACGGCCAGGGCGGGGTGGAGGATCCAGAGCCAGTCCTTGCTCTCCATCACGGCTCAACGTTGTGCCACCAGATTGGCAAGCCTGCAAACCCTTGGCCAGAGATGGCGACCTGTCGCAACGACCCTCAGACTGGACTGCCCCCCTCCAGGTCGCACCCATTCACGAACTGAGCCTGATGGAAGCGCTTGGCGAGCGGGTGCTGGCGGTGGCTGCCCTCCAGGCTGCGGAGCGAGTGACTGCGATCCAGCTCCGGATTGGCAGCTTGGCGGGAGTGGATCCCGAGGCCCTGCGCTTCGCCGCTGAGGTGGTCTTCGCCCAGACCTGCGCCGAGGGGGCAACGCTGGAGATCGAGGTTGTGCCTGCCGCTTTCTGGTGCCAGGACTGCGGCAGGGACGTGCTCGCGCCTGAGGGATGGGCCGTTTGTCCCGGGTGCGGACGGCCGTGCCGCAAGTTGTTGCAAGGCCGGGAGCTGACGCTCCATGCCGTTGAGCTCCATCCCTGAGCACTGGGCCCGAGCGAGCCCAACCAGGGTGCCCTGCCTCTCCCCTCCAGACGCGCGCTCGCAATCCGCCTAGCGTGAGATCGGGTCTTTGCGGTTTGTGCCTCCCCGCCATGTGCCGACACTGCGCCTGCGGCTTGCCTGAGCAGGCAGAGGACCATTCGTTCACCAACTCTCCTGGGCGGCAGGTGGTGCTCGGAGAGGCGCTCCTCGCCCGCAACGATCATCTGGCTGCCCACAACCGTGAGCACTTCCGTGCCGCTGGCGTGCGAGTGGTGAACGTGCTCTCTTCCCCTGGATCCGGCAAAACAGCCTTGCTGGAGCGTTTGGCTGGCGTTGTGCCCTCCAGCCTGCGGCTGGCGGCGCTGGTGGGCGATCTCGCCACGGACCATGACGCCCGCCGGCTCCGCCAAGCCGGGCTGCCCGCCGTGCAGATCACCACGGGTCAGGCTTGCCATCTGGAAGCGGCGATGGTGCATCGGGGCCTTGACGCCCTGTCGGAGGCTGGCCATCCCCTGGCAGCGTTGGATCTGTTGCTGATCGAAAACGTGGGCAACCTGGTCTGCCCGGCCGCCTTTGATCTGGGGGAGGATCTCCGTCTGGTGTTGCTGTCAGTGACCGAGGGGGAGGACAAACCGCTGAAATATCCCGCCACTTTCCGCAGTGCCGATCTGGTGGTGCTCACGAAGCTGGATCTGGCCGAGGCCGTGGGATTTGATCGGGGCCTCGTCCACCGCCATCTCCAGCTGGTTGCCCCGGGCGCCCGGGTCTTGGAAACCTCCGCCCGCAGCGGCGAGGGCATGGAGGCTTTGCTGGAGGCCCTGCTGCCAACGGCGCTGATCGCGCAACCGGCAGGGTGAGCGGTGCGGCCGGCCAGGCGGCCCGTTTGCAGGTGTGGTGCCGCGGCGTTCTCCAGGGAGTGGGGGCACGACCGGCGCTGCAGCGCCTGGCCAGCGCGCGGCGGCTGAGCGGAACGCTGCACAACCGTTTCGGCGGATTGGAGATCGACCTGTGCGGCTTGCAAGCGGCCTTGCAAGACTTCTTGGTGGCCCTGCCCGCGGCGCTCCCCGATGCCGCCCGGCTGGAGCAGCTGGAGGCCCATTGGCTGGATCCGCCCCATCCCCCCTGGCCCCAGGGGGTACGGATCGCGGCGGCCCCTGCGGTGCCCCTCGGCCCGGCCCTGGTGGCCCCTGGCCTCTCCGCCGACCGGGCACCCTGTCCACGCTGTCTGGCGGAGTTGGACGATCCGGCCTCCCGTCGCCACCGCTATCCGTTCATCAGTTGCTGTGCCTGCGGACCGCGCTTCAGCCTGGCCACCGCCCTGCCCTTTTGCCGGGCCCACACCACCCTGGCGGCCTTTCCGCCTTGCCCCGCCTGCGCCGAGGAGTTCAGCAACCCGGCCGACCGCCGCTTCCACGCGGAAACGATCAGCTGCCCGATCTGCGGCCCCCGGCTCAGCCTGCTCGATGAAGCGGGCCTCCCTGTGGCCGGCGGGGAGGCGGCTCTGGACGCTGCGGTTCGCCTGTTGCTTGACGGGCAGATCCTCGCCCTGCAGGGCGTGGGAGGGTTTCAGCTGTTGGTGGATGCCAGCCAGCGCCAAGCCGTGGAGCGCCTGCGACGACGCAAGCACCGACCCGCCAAGCCCTTTGCCCTGCTCCTTGCCGATCCCTGGCAGCTGGCGGAGGAGCTGCATTGTTCCCCTGCCGAGGAGCGGCTTCTCCGCCATCCGGCGGCGCCGATCCTGCTGCTGCCTCGCCGCTTCGTTGGCGGCGATGGGCGTTGGGAGCCCGTGGCGCCCGGCAGTCCGGCCTTGGGGGTGATGCTGCCGGCCTCCGCTCTTCATCGGTTGCTGGCGCGCGGGGTGGGGCGCCCCCTGGTGGCCACCAGCGGCAACCGCAGCGGAGAGCCCCTCTGCATCTCCCCCGGCGAAGCCGTGGAGCGTTTGGCAGGCATCGCCGATGCCTTCCTGGCGCACGATCTGCCCATCGCCAGGCCCCTCGATGATTCGCTCGCGCAAGTGATCGACGGCCGGCCGGCGCTGTTGCGACGGGCTCGGGGCTTTGTGCCGGAAGCCCTGCCCTGGCAGGGTCCCGCGCTCCCTGCCGCCGCTCGGGAGTCGGCTGGTGCCTTGCTGGCCGTGGGAGGGGACCTCAAAGCCGCCCCAGCTCTGGTGATGGGCGATCGGATCTGGCTGGGCCCCCATCTTGGGGATGTGGCCGCCGCCGCCGTCCAGCGCCGCTGGCAAGACGCCTTGCAGGCCCAGCTGTCGTTTCCCGCCATGGCGGTGACGAGCCTGGCCTGTGATGCCCACCCTGGCTATCTGAGCCACCAGCTGGCGCGGCCCCTCGCCGATCGGCATGGGATCCCTTTGGCTCCCGTGCCGCACCATCTGGCCCATGGACTGGCGGTGCTTGCCGAGCACGGTCGCCAGCCCCCCCTGCTCGTGCTGGCCTGTGATGGGCTGGGTCTGGCGGCGGCCGGGGCCCCGCCAGGGCAGGAGCGCCTCTGGGGTGGGGAGCTCCTGCTGATTCATGGGCTGGGGAATGGGGGGCTGCGCTGGGAGCGGCTGGCTGCCCTGCGCCCTTTCCCCCTGCCCGGCGGGGAGCGAGCCAGCCGCGAACCGCGGCGCTGCGGCTTGGGGCTGCTCGCCGCCGCTGGGGCATGGGCCCTGGCGCAGCCAGGCGCCGCGTTGACCATCGAAGCGTTCTCAGCCCAGGAGCGCGACGTGCTGCTGCGGGCCATGGCGGCTGGCTGCAACGCGCCGCTCACCAGTTCGCTGGGGCGTCTCCTGGATGGCGTGGCGTCCCTGCTCGGTTTGGCCCAACACCTCAGCTACGAAGGGGAGGGCGGTTTGCGCTGGCAAGGGGCCGCCGCCCTGGGCCAGTTGGCACAGGATCGCCGCGCAGAAGGATCAACAGCGCACGAGCCCTGGCCCCTTCCCCTGATGGCTTGCTCCCCGCAGGATTCCTGCGCCCTTCCCCTCGGCCGTTGGGACTGGGAGCCCCTGCTCCGAGCCCTGCTTGCCGACCGGGCCGCTGGCGGCTGTCCCCGGCGGGCTGCCTGGCAGGTGGAGCGGGCGCTGGTGGAGGGCATTGTGCAGGGGGCCGCTGCCGCCGCCGCCTGGAGCGGTTGCCGCCTGGTGGCCCTGGCAGGGGGGTGTTTTCAGAACCGCTCGCTGTTGGAGGGGTGCCTGCGGGGACTCAAGCAACGGGCCATGGAGCCCCTTTGGGGAGAGCAGGTGCCTTGCCATGACGGGGGTTTGGCCCTGGGGCAGGCCTGGGCCACTCAAGCGGCCAGATCGGGCCCGTAGCCGGCTGGCAGGGGCCGCTTGCGGTTCGTGCCGGGTGATTGCTTTATAACCAAACCAGACCCTGTCCCCACCAGCCATGTGCCTGGCCGTCCCAGGGCAGATTCTTTCCATCGCCAACCCTTCCCCTCCCGATGGGGATGGCGACCTCTGGCGCACGGCTGAGGTGGATTTCGGTGGTGTGCGCCAGCGGGTGAGCCTGGCCTGCTTGCCCCAGGCGCGGGTGGGCGATCAGGTGTTGGTGCACGTGGGCTTTGCCCTGTGCGTGGTGGACGACGATGCGGAGACCAGCCCATGAACCGCATGACTTGCATGGATGGCAACGAGGCGGTGGCGCACGTCGCCTACCGCCTCAACGAGGTGATCGCGATCTACCCGATCACGCCAGCTTCCCCGATGGGGGAATGGGCCGATGGCTGGAGCGCTGAAGGGAAGCCCAATCTCTGGGGGGCTGTGCCCAGTGTGGTGGAGCTGCAAAGCGAGGGAGGAGCTGCCGGAACGGTGCACGGCGCCCTGCAGGCCGGGGCCCTCACCACCACGTTCACGGCATCGCAGGGATTGCTGCTGATGATCCCCAACCTCTATCGCTGGGCGGGGGAGCTCACGCCCGTTGTGGTGCATGTGGCGGGACGAGCCCTGGCCGCCCAGGGCCTCTCAATCTTCGGCGACCACTCCGATGCCATGGCTTGTCGGGCCACGGGTTGCGCCATCCTCACCTCCGCTTCGGTGCAGGAGGCCGCCGACTTCGCCGCCATTGCAACCTGTGCCTCCCTGAGCAGCCGTGTGCCGTTCCTGCACCTCTTTGATGGCTTCCGCACCTCCCATGAAATCCAAAAAGTGGAGGCGCTCTCCGACACCCTTCTGCACGCCCTGATCCCCGCGGAAGCGGTTCGGGCCCATCGGCAGCGTGCCTTGACGCCGGAGCGGCCCGTGTTGCGTGGCACGGCCCAAAACCCAGATGTCTATTTCCAGGGCAGAGAGGCGGTGAATCCCTTCTATGCCGCTCTCAGCCTCCATTTGAGGGAGGCCATGCAACGGTTTGGGGCGCTCACTGGAAGGGTGTACGAGCCCTATTCCTACGCGGGGCCCCCCGATGCGGAACGGGTGGTGGTGCTGATGGGCTCGGCGTGCGAAACGGCTGTGGCCACCGCCCAACACCTGGCCGCTCAGGGGGAGCGGGTGGGTGTGCTCAAGGTGCGTCTGTTTCGCCCGCTGGTGGCGGAGTGGTTGGTGGCCGCTTTGCCGGCGACCACCGGCGCCATCGCCGTGCTCGATCGCTGCAAGGAGCCTGGCGCCGCCGGCGAGCCGCTCTATCTCGATGTTGTGACCGCCATCGCCGAGCAGTGGCAGCTGCAACATGGGGATGGACCCCTCCCCAGGGTGGTTGGGGGCCGCTACGGCTTGGGCTCCAAGGAATTCAACCCGGCGATGGCCCGAGCGGTGTTTGCCAATCTCGCCCAGGCGCAGCCACTGAATCACTTCAGCGTGGGCATCCAGGATGATGTCAGCCATCTCTCCCTTGCTGTCGACAGCCGTTTCAGCATCGACGCCAGCGATGAGGTGCGGGCTGTGTTCTATGGCTTGGGCAGTGATGGCACGGTGGGCGCCAACAAAAACACGATCAAAATCATCGGCGAAAGCACCCCGCTCTTCGCCCAGGGTTATTTCGTCTACGACTCCAAAAAATCCGGTTCCGTCACGGTCTCTCACCTGCGCTTCGGCCCCCGCCCGATCCAAGCGCCCTATCTCATTGAGCATCCCACCCTGGTGGCGGTGCACCAATGGGATTTTTTCGCCCAGCTCGATGTGCTCAAGGGCCTGGTGCCCGGCGGCACCCTTCTGGTGAACAGCCCCTACGAGCCAACCGCCACCTGGGGGGCGCTTCCCGCTGCGACCCGTCAACAGGTGCGGGAGCTGGGGCTGCAGGTGTGGCAGATCAACGCTGATCAGGTGGCCAGGGAAGCCGGCATGGGAGGTCGGATCAACACGGTGATGCAAGCCGCTTTCTTCGCGGTGAGTGGCGTGTTGCCGCGTCAGGAGGCACTGGAGCGCATCCGGGAGGCCATCCGCCACAGCTACGGCCGCAAGGGTGAGGCGGTGGTGCGCATGAATTTGCAGGCCCTGGATGCCAGCCTGGCGGCCCTGCGCCCCCTCGACTGGCAGGGGCTGCAGGACGCCGATCGGCCAGGAGCTGCCGCTGCCCTCGCCGCCAGCCAACGACTGGCGGAGGCCTCCCCGTTTGTGCGGGAGGTGATTGGCCCGATGCTCGCCCACCGGGGAGATGCTCTGCCGGTGAGCGCCTTGCCCTGTGATGGCACCTGGCCCACGGGCACCGCCCGCTGGGAGAAACGCAACATCGCCGCCACCGTGCCGGTTTGGGAGAGCGACTTGTGTGTGCAGTGCGGCAAATGCCTGCTGGTGTGTCCCCATGCGGTGATCCGCGCCAAGGTGGCCAGCCCTGCGGCTCTGCAAGCTGCGCCGGAAGGCTTCCGTGAAGCCCCTGCCCGTGATCCAGCCTTCTGGGGCCAGCGTTTCACCATTCAGGTGGGCGTTGAGGACTGCACCGGCTGTCAGCTCTGCGTGGAGGTGTGCCCCGCCCGCGATCGACAGGAGCCCAAACGCAAGGCGCTCAACATGGCCCCGCAGCGCCCCCTGCGGGAGCAGGCCCGGGGCCACTGGGATTTTTTCCTGCAGTTGCCCGAGGTGCCTCGCGACAGCTTGAACCTGCACAAAATCGGCCACCAACAGTTGCAGCAGCCTCTTTTCGAGTTTTCTGGCGCCTGTGCGGGCTGCGGCGAAACGCCTTACCTCAAGCTCGTCAGCCAACTCTTCGGCGATCGTCTGTTGATGGCCAATGCCACGGGCTGCAGCTCCATCTATGGCGGCAACCTCCCCACCACCCCGTGGAGCACCAATGCAGCGGGCCAAGGCCCCGCCTGGAGCAATTCCCTGTTTGAAGACAACGCTGAATTCGGCTACGGCATGCGGGTGGCCCTCGATCAGAAACGGGCCATGGCCCTGCAGCTGCTGACGTCAGCCCTCGCGGCAGATGCGCCCTGGCGGGAACCTCTCCCCACGGCTCTGGTGGAGGCCCTGGTGGCAGCGGCCTTGGATCAGGCAGATGAAGCGGCTGTTTACGCCCAGAGGGAGCGGGTGGCTGCCCTCAAGCGCCACCTTCAGGCCGTGCTGGAGGGGCTGAGCCCTGAACAGCGCTCAGCTTCCCCTGAAGCTCGGCTGTTGGATCTGGCCGATGCCTTGGTCAAAACCAGCGTGTGGCTGGTGGGGGGTGATGGCTGGGCCTATGACATCGGCTATGGCGGCCTGGATCATGTGCTCGCCTCTGGCCGAGATGTGAATGTGCTCGTGCTCGACACCGAGGTGTATTCCAACACCGGTGGGCAGGCCTCAAAGGCCACCCCGATGGGGGCCGTGGCCAAATTCGCCAGCGGGGGGAAGGCCTCGCCGAAGAAGGATCTGGGCCTCCTGGCGATGAGCACGGGCACGGTTTACGTCGCCAGCGTGGCGATGGGGGCCAGGGATGAACACACCATTCGAGCCTTTTTGGAGGCGGAGAGTTATCGCGGACCCTCCTTGATCCTGGCTTATTCCCATTGCATTGCCCATGGCATTGACATGGCCAAAGGATTGCAGCAACAGCAGTTGGCGGTGGAGTCGGGCCGCTGGTTGCTCTACCGCTACGACCCCCGCCGCCTGGCGGATGGCCAGTCGCCGCTGCAAATCGACAGTGCCAAGCCGCGCCGACCGCTTGCCGAAGCGATGGCCACGGAAAATCGCTTCCGCATGTTGGGCTACAGCGATCCCGCTCGGGCCCGCATGCTTGAGCGCCAAGCCCAGGCGGAGCTCCAGCGCCGCTGGGCCCTCTACGGAGCTTTGGCGCAAGCCTGCACCCCTCAGCCCGACGGGCCATCCGGTTGATCCATCCACACCTCTGCCGCCCTTACGGGCTCTCCTCATCCTCCAGCAAGAGCTGGGCAAAGGCCGTGTAGAGGTCTTGATCGTCGCTGGCTCGGCGATCGGCGCGACGGTTCGCCCCCTTGGGCGAGCTGTTCGTGCTGCCCCGGGCCGGTGCGGCTGTTGGGGACTCCCCTGCAGGGGCTGGCCGGCGTGAACCCTCCAGTTCGCGGAGCCGATCAAGCAGGTGAGGGGGCACCCTGCCGTCCGGGCTGGCTGTCATCAGGGCGCGGAAGAGCGCAGCTGGATCCTCTTCGCGCTCCAAACGGTGGCGGCCAGCCTCCCCAGAGCGGGCCCTCGCGCCACCCCTGATTGGTGCTGCGTTGGGAGCCTCAGTGGGCGAAGCTGGAACCTCGATTTTCTTGGGCAGGGTGCGGCCGAGCGCTTCAAGCCGTTGTTTGCTGCGAGCATCCAGTGACATGGCAGAAACCGTGGCTTCAGGGGCATTCAAGGGTGTCTCGGGTCAGCCGCCCGCTGATGGGATGACTGCCCGTGGCAACGGCGCAGAGGGCTTTGCGCGCATCGCTTCGCAGATCCACATGGGTGAAGTCGGCCCCATCGACGCGCACATCTTCAAAGCGGGTGTTGAAGGCAAAGGCATTCTCCAGCCAGGCCCCCCGCAGATCCGTGCCTTTCAACACGGCATTGTCCAAGGTGGCTTCCCGCAGATCGGCACCGTTGAAATTGGCATCCTGCAGTTTGGCGCCAAACAGGCTGGCCAAGCGCAAGTCAGCCCCTGAGAAATCCGCTTCTCGCAGGTTGGTGAGGTTAAAGGTGGCGCCGCGCAGGTCGCTGCTGTGGAAATCGGCGCCGATCAACACCTGTTTGGCATAGTCCATCGCTGCCAAAACCGGACGTGCCCCTAGCAGCGCAACCGGCAGGTTGATGGCGAGCAGCAGGAGAAGGCAGACAACCGCTCGCTTCAGCCATTGGATGGGCTTTGCAAACGGCGTCTGGTTGATGGATTGGCCCGGGCCCCATGGGGGAGGAGATGGGTCCATGGTTCTGATGATCAGGGTTAAAGCTAACCCCTCTCCTCCTCTTCTTCCAAGCTCACCTCTGAGCTGGTTAAATCATCAGCCCGTTTCCAATTCAAGCGACCAGCTCTTCAGCACGCCAACATCCCGGGGCGCGCGGTCTGCGGCCGTGAGTCGCCAGAAACCAAGCGCTCCCTCGCCAACCAGCACTGTCAACACGCCCGGGGAGGAAGAATCATAGGTTTCAATAATGTTATCTGTGTTATTGCCTAGCCGCTGGTGTAACAACGTGCTCTTGCCAGAGGGCGCGGTGAGTCGCACTTCCAGATCACCAATATAGGGATGAAGAATGTCTAACTTGACAATGATCTTCTTGACCACCCCACCAGTCTCCACATGGATACTGCTTGTCACCCCTCCGTTTGTGTTGTCTGGGATCGGCAGGTTTGGGGTCTCTGTATGGGTGAAGTGGCCCGCTGGTTCGCCTTGATCGGCGCCGATTCGAAAACCCATGCGCTCTGAGGGAGTGGGGATGCCAGCGAGGGTCAGGCCAGAGTCTCGTCCATTCCATTCGCGCGAATGTGGACTGGTGGCATCCGAAAGCGCCACTCCGGCCAACCCGGCAAACAGGTCTGCCGCATCGCCTCGATTGCGGTTGGATTCGAGATCACTCGTGCCGTCCGCCTGCAGCAAACCGCATTGGTAATGGCGCATCGCGGTGCCCTCTTCCCACTCGTTAGAGCCAAGAATGTCACAGTGATAAACCGCCAGACCACTGCTTACGCCGGCGCGATCAAGGCCTACTCGCGAACGATTCTCGATCAAGAAGTATTCGTTTGGCTTGCTTGTTTGAAACTTGATCACTGTTCCATAGTCACCATGGATAGCCTCATATTCGCCAGGCTGATTGAGATTGATTTCCTTGTCGCACCAGCCCACCAGATCACGCAGGTAAGCGCAGACTGGCGCTGGGCTCCGGCCATAGTCAAGGTGATTGCCTGCAGCCATCAGGCAAAAGCTGCCCAACCCAGCACTGGCCTTGAGATTGCCATCGCGCTCGCCATAGTCATAGAGATCGGGAAAACGGCACAACATATGACCCGTTTCATGACAGAAGGTGCCAATTGAAAGGTCCGCTGCAGACCTGCCCAGGCTGCTAATCATGTATTGATCTGTGCGGATGGTGCCGAATTTGAGATTGATGCTCCAGTTGTGTGGCCAGAGCTCGCCAGCATATTGAGTCTGGCCCGCATAAAGGACGCTGAGGGCATCAATGACACCCTCGTTCTGGGAGTCGAACTGTCGGAGATCAAGCCCATCTGCCAAGGCGAGCTGTAAAGCTTCCTCAACGAGCAGATTTTTGACGTAGTGCTGGCGATTGCGACTTAATGTGTAGGGACCAACTACGACGTTATGGTAATCCAAATTTCCGTTTGAAACTCGCTTGAAATAGTCGCGAACGGAGCAGATATTGCCATTGGCTGTGTAGTTTTCGCCGTTCAATAGGCTGTCGATATCATTGCGCGATAGGCTGGTTTGAATATCTTGAAAGTTGACTAGTATCGTTAAACCTTTTATCGTGCCCTTGGCAAGAACTCTGCCTGTAAGCAGGCCCTGGGCGGGGCCAAGCGTCCTGTTGATCTCGCGCGCCAAAGGATTTCTGGCTGTTGAAGATCTCATGCTTCGCTTGGCCATTGCCTTGGCGGCGATGACGTCCTTGTCCTCCACCAGGTGTTTGGCTAAGCCAGCCGGAGGCTGCTGATCGGCCGCCAGGCCACTGGATTGGTATTTGCCAGAGGAGAGCCGAGCGTAGCAATAACGATTCTGCTCTGGATCAAACACGACAGAGTAACCTTCATCGGTCTCATAACGTGCATAATGCTCATCGCCAAACGCCCGTAGCTTGATGCTGGCGTGGCCGGGTTGTTCAAATGTGAGTAGCTCTCCAAAGATTGCACTCATGGCTGCTCCGATGTCGATGGGGTTGTGTGGGTTTGTTCAGATCGCTGCTGCGCGTGTCGCGCGCTCTTGCTTGCGCGCACGTCTTCGCTCTCCTTGAGATGAGGCAAGAGGGTTGGCGGAGGAGCGTCTGCGATCGAGACACCTGTTGATTGGTACCTGCCTGACTTCAGTTCGGCATAGCAGTACAAGCCAAGCTCTTCGTCATAGATCGCCGCGTAACCCGTTGGGGTTTCGTAGCTTGCATACAATGAATGGCCGCTAACAATTAACTCAACCTCTGGACCGTTGGCTTGTCCAAGACATACTTTCTCAGCATGAATCTCTGTCATGACGTTCCGGCTTTAACGTGGCTATAAGGATAAGTGCGTGGCTGAAATTATTGTTTCTCCCGATGCCGTCCTAGGTTCGTGCCGAGGCAGGGTTTGTCAGTCTTCACATTTTGTAGAAGAAGCTGAATCGAGGGGACAAGCATTCGCTGTCCACCCAGTCGAATCGTCTTTTGTCTCTCTTCTGCTGTTGGAACGCGTGCTTGACACGCGTTGACAACGCAAGACCCGAATCAGCGGCTGCCAACCATCAAAACAATGCCATCGCCTTGATTTTGGCTAGTTTTTCGCCCTCAAGGCCATCGAGCTCCTCGACAGCGAGCAGGCCATCTTTCACGAAGCTGGCGAAGACAAACAAAATGCCCTCCAGGCGAAAATCAAATCGACCTTCCATATCGTGCCGCTGGGTGCTGAGGAAATCGTGGAGTTGCCACAGGGCCTCAACGGAACCCACTCCGGAGGCATGCCCCTTCACTTTGCTGATCAGATCGTTGACCGCCCGATGGTGGGCACGATCAAAGGCTTCCCTCGCAATCGCCTGCTCTTGGGGTGTCCAGACGCTCACGGTGGATTGGGCCATTGTCTGCACTGGATCGACGCTAACGGTTAGATAACCGCACGTTATCGCCCAGATAAGGGAAACGCGAATTGGGGGTTGGACCTGAAGGCTTCCTTGATGCGGCGCTTGGCTCCTGGCAGCTCATGCCAGGCCAGGTGGGGAAAGGCATGATGTTCCCAGTGGTAGCCAAAGTGGAAACAGGCCAACAGAGACAGCCAACCCGGCAGGTTCAAGCTGCGGGGCTGATGATCTTCTCTCGCATGGCCCGGGCCTGAGGCGAGGGGCCGGTGGGGGAGGAAGGTGCCCACCAAAAAAAGCTGCAAGGAACTCAGCCAAACAGGCAGGGCGCCATACAACACAACGTTGGCCACCGGGCTGGAGGAGAGGGTTGAGGCAAGGCCGGTGAGCACCAGCCAGCCCAGCACGAGAGCCGTGAGTTGGGAGGGCGAGAGGTAAGCCGCCATGAATCGCAGATACCAGCTGGCCAGCGCCGGTTGGGCCTCGCCGTGGTGGTCTGGATCGCCCAAGCTGCCCGCGTGACGGTGGTGAAGCTGGTGATTCGCCCGGCAGTTGGCGTAGGGCAGGGCCGCATACAGCTGGAGTGCAAGCGCTCCGATGCGGTGATTGGCCCTTGGCTGGCCCGGCCAGAGGGTGCCGTGCATCGCGTCGTGGGCCACGATGAACAGGCCTGTCTGAAGCAGCGTGCGCCCCGCCACGGCCAGGCCGACCAGGACGGGGTGCAGGTGGGACAGGCTGGTGGGGAGCAGCACCAGCCAGCTCCCCAACCAACCGAGAAGGATTCCGGCGGCGAGCAGGAGGCCGCGCCGGGTGGCGATCGTCAACGGGCGAACTTGAGCAGCTCAGCGGCGGAGGCCAGCAGATCGATGGCAACAAAGTAGATCTTGCCTTCGGGATTGAGCAGGAAGCGCCAAGCCACATTCATGCCCACGCCAGCACCAAACCAAGGTGTTTGCACCTTGCCGGTGACCTTGATTTGGTTGAAGCCCCCCTCGGCTGGCTCCGAGTAGCCGCGCTCAGGCAGAAGCTTGAGGTTTTGGCAGTCTTCCCGGAAGAAACGCAGGATGGCCTCTCTGCCCACAATCGGCTTTTGGAAGGGTGGCTGCAGGGCACCGTCCGGTAGGAAGAGTTCAATCAACGCATCAAAATCGTTGGCATTGAGCAGATCCATGTAGGCATTGATCGTGGGATTGATCACCCCTTCGATGAACACCTTTTGGCGGTTCTCCTCAGGTGTGGGGGCTGCGATGGGTTCCATCACCCGCTGCCCCTCCCCTTTGGCTGGGTCGTAGCCCATGTCTGTCACAAAGTTGCGCAGCAAGGTGATTTGCTGCCCCTGATCCACACCCTTGAGGGAATTCAGCACCGCAGCGGCGTTGGCGGAGAGCTGGTAGCCCTTGGGGATCGGAGCGACGAGGCCCGCGGCCATCCAGTCGCCCAGTTGATACCAGAAGCCAAGCTTGATGTTCACCGACCAGCTGGCGTAGGTGCGGCCAATCGGGGTGTCGGACCGATTGGCCAGCTCGCACATCACCTGGCTCTGCTGGGGGAAATCCATCGCCTTGATCTGGTTCAAGATCGGCTCGGCAAACTGCATGCGAGCCGCGCCGGGAGCAGCGATCGTGATGGTCTGGCCCATCTCCAAGTAGGCAAACCAGATCAGGGCAAGTTGATCCTCAGCGCTGAGCAGGCGGAAGCGGGCAGTGATCGCAGGCACCGCATCGGCGCTGAGGGTTTCTGGAAAGATCTGGGTGGCTTTGTCGAGGGTGAACATACGCTCGCTGGCTCAATTGTGAAGATTTCCTTCAGACCCTACTTGCTTTTCGGAGTTTTGCCTAGCTGAATCCGGTTCGGATCCCCTCCTGGTGGTGGGTTGGCCATGGGGAGGGCTGGGCTGCCGAATGGGGGGCGGCCTGAAGCCCTTGGGAATCCTTTGAAGAGCGCTCTTCCAGGTCTCTTCGTCCATGCCACTCTCCTCCCGCCAGTGTCAGGGTCGCTGGGCTGAGCAGAGAGCCCTGCGCTTGCTGCAGAGCCGTGGCTGGCTTCTGGTCTCCCGCAACTGGTCCTGCCGCTGGGGCGAGCTGGATCTGGTGCTCAGCAAGCCGGGCCGCCTGCTCCTGGTGGAAGTGAAGGGCAGGGGAGCGTCGCCGCGCGATGGGGATGGTCTGGCCGCCTTGCATCGCGCCAAGCGGTTGCGGCTGGAGCGGGCCTGGGCTTGCTGGCAGGCAGCGCACCCCCACCTGGCTGAGCGGCCGGTGGAGCTCGTGGCGGCCTTGGTGCCCCTTCCACCCCGACGGGCGGCGGTGCGTTGGGTTCGGCTCACTTAGCCGCGGGCGCTGGCTGTTGCTGATCGGATGGCGGTGTTTTGGGCGTGGGGTCAAACCAAACGGTGCAGCGGTAGCGAGGCAGGCTGCCCATGCGCCCCACCCCAACCTCCTGGCAACGGGTGTTGCTGATGCCCGATCGATCCTCCAAGGGGATCTGCTCGATCGCTCGCTGTTGGGCATCGCTCTCACTCCAAATCGATTCAGCCGTGCGGCTCTCGGCCTTGGCCCGGGCGGAAGTGAGCCACAGCAGAGACAGGGCCGCCATAAATACCCTGAGCCCGCGTTTCTGAAGGGACACGGGCCCAGAGGGCCCGCTTCGCCGGAGGGGTGATGCGCTGTGGCAGGTCATGGGTGGTGTTGGTAGCTGCTGCATCCCTAGCGCTTGCGAGGGCCAATCCCTGCGCCTTGGCTTCGGACTTGCCATCTTGGGACAGTGGTTTCCACCCATGGCATCCCCCGCTCCCTTCGCTGCCCATCGGGCCCGCCATCGCTTTGGCCAACACTGGCTGGTGGATCAAGAGGTGTTGCGACGCATCGTGGAAGCCGCCCAGCTGGCTCCCACAGACCATGTGCTTGAGGTGGGGCCCGGTCGCGGAGCCTTGACGGAGGCTCTGTTGGCCTCCTCCGTTGCCGAGATCACTGCGGTTGAACTGGATCGCGATCTCGTGGAGGGGCTGCGGCAGCGTTTTGCCAGCCAGCCCCGCTTCCACCTGCTGACTGGGGATGTGCTCTCGATCGCTCTGCCACCGGCGGGATTGCCTGGACCAAACAAAGTGGTGGCCAACATCCCCTACAACATCACAGGCCCTTTGCTTGAGAGGTTGATGGGTCGCTTGGATCGACCCGTCACCCCCCCCTACAGCCGGTTGGTGCTTCTTGTGCAGAAGGAGGTGGGGGAGCGCCTTCGCGCTGAGCCCGGCAGCAGCGCCTACTCCGCCCTGAGTGTGCGCATGCAGTTGCTTGGCCGCTGCCAGGGCATTTGCGGGGTGCCGCCGCGATCGTTTCAACCTCCTCCGAAGGTGCACTCGGAGGTGATCAGCATTGACCCCTTCCCCCCAGAGCAGCGTCTCCGCCAGGATCTGGCGGTGGCGCTGGAGCAATTGCTGCGCCGGGCCTTTTCCGCCCGGCGCAAGATGTTGCGCAACAGCCTGGCGGGGATGCTGCCCGAAGAGCGCCTTGCGGCGATGGCAGCGGAGGTGGGGGTGAGCTTGCAGGCCAGGCCTCAGGAGCTTGCTCCCGCGCAATGGGTCGCGCTGGCCACCAGCTTGAATCGCGCCACTGTTCCCGGGGCTGATGGCCTCCAACCTGATGGCTGATTGCCGCGTGATCGCTCCGGCCAAGATCAACCTTCATCTGGAGGTGCTTGGTTTGCGCCCGGATGGCTATCACGAGCTGGCCATGCTGATGCAGTCGATCGATTTGGCCGATCAGCTTGATTTCGTTGGCCGCTCCGATGGCGAGATCAGCCTCCGCTGCAACCGCTCCGAGCTGCCGCTGGGGCCAGACAACCTGATCGTGCAGGCGGCTGAGCGCCTGCGCGCCCATGCCGGCCTGGAGGAGCAGGGCGTCGCCATTCTGTTGGAGAAGCGCATTCCGATCGGCGCTGGCCTGGCCGGCGGCTCGAGCGACGCGGCTGCCACCCTGATCGGCCTGGATCGCCTCTGGGGGCTGGGCACGCCCCGCCCCGTTCTGGCGGAGCTCGCCGCACAGTTGGGTTCCGATGTGCCCTTTTGCCTTGAGGGCGGCAGCCAGCTCTGTTTTGGCCGGGGCGAGCGCCTGGAGGCCTGCCCGGGGCCCACCCCGCCCCTGGGAGTGCTCCTGCTGAAACACCCCCAGGTGTCGGTCTCCACCCCCTGGGCCTATGGCCGCTGCCGGGAGTGGCGCGGCGACTTCTACCTCAGCCAGGAGGCTGACTTTGAACAACGGCGCCAGGCGTTGCGGCAGAGCCCCCTGCTGCAGGGGCTGCGCGGGCAGGCGCCGCTGCCCCCCTTGAGGAACGATCTCCAGGCTGTCGTGGCGCCAGAGGTGTCCTCGGTCGCCCTGGCCTTGGAACTGTTGCAGCAGAGGCCGGAGGCGATGGCTGTGGCCATGAGCGGTTCTGGCCCAACGGTGTTTGGCCTTTTCGGCACGGTTCAAGCGGCAGGCCAGGTCCAGGAGGCCCTGGCGGAGGCCTTGCAGGTTGCCGGGCTGGAGAGCTGGTGCTGCGCCCTGAGGGATTCGGGTGTCAGCCTGGTGGAGGCAGCCCTCCCATGAGCGATCCGATGTCGTCCACCCCCCCCTCTGGCGAGCTGGCGCAGCCAGAGCTCCGCAAAGGGCCTCTCAGTTTCCTGAGCGGCGCCCTCACCAGTGCAGTGCTGGCCTGGCTGTGCCTGGCGCTGAGTCGCAGGGTGGTGGCTTACTACGGCGCCCATCCGCCTCACTACAACAGCCAGGTGGCTCAGAGCATCGGCACGGCGGTGAAAACCCTTGTGGTGGGAATGACGTTTTTGGCCACCTTCAGCTTTGCCTTCATTGGCTTGGGGCTGGCGCTCACCTTCCTGCGAAGCCTCTGGGTTCTCTTCCAGAGGCAAAGGGCTGCAGAGCCGCAGCGCCCTTCCTAAACTGGATCAGCTTGCCAAGGGGCATGACCGTTCACGATCTCGGCCTGTTGGTGGTGCTTCTGCTCCCAGGCATGCTCCTCTCAGTGCTCATCCTCAGCACCTTTGCCGCCGGCGGCTGAGATAGGTTGGCCCCACTTGTGGCAGCAGCCTTCACCGTGGCCGAAACCCTTCTCTTCAATGCCCTCAGGGAAGCCATCGATGAGGAGATGGCCAGGGATCCACACGTGTGCGTGATCGGCGAAGACGTGGGCCACTATGGCGGCTCCTACAAGGTGACCAAGGATCTCCATCAGAAATACGGTGATCTCAGGATCCTCGACACCCCCATTGCTGAAAACAGCTTCACAGGTATGGCAGTGGGCGCTGCGATGACGGGCCTTCGCCCGATCGTGGAAGGGATGAACATGGGATTTCTGCTGCTGGCGTTCAACCAGATTTCAAACAACATGGGCATGCTCCGCTACACCAGCGGCGGCAACTTCACCATCCCAACCGTTGTGCGGGGGCCAGGTGGAGTGGGACGGCAGTTGGGGGCGGAACACAGCCAGCGCTTGGAGGCTTACTTTCACGCGATTCCTGGGATCAAGATCGTTGCCTGCAGCACCCCTACCAATGCCAAGGGACTGTTGAAAGCTGCGATTCGCGACGACAATCCCGTTGTGTTTTTTGAGCATGTATTACTTTATAATCTGTCTGAGCAATTGCCTGAAGGAGAATATATCTGTGCTCTTGATCAGGCTGAGCTGGTGCGCGAAGGAAAGGATGTCACCATCCTCACCTACTCACGGATGCGCCATCATTGCCTGAAAGCGATCGAGCAACTCGATCAGGAAGGCGTGGATGTCGAGCTCATTGATTTGATCAGCCTCAAACCGTTTGATCTCGATACCATCTGCCGTTCCGTGCGCAAAACCCATCGCGTCATCGTGGTGGAAGAATGCATGAAAACCGGCGGCATCGGGGCTGAGCTGATTGCCCTGATCACGGAACATTGTTTTGATGATCTCGACTGCCGTCCTATGCGCCTTTCCTCCCAGGACATCCCCACCCCTTACAACGGCAACTTGGAAAATCTCACCATCATCCAGCCCCATCAGATTGTGGAAGCGGCTCGCCAACTCAAACTTGGCTTGATCTGAAATGGCAAGATCTCAAGGTTGGCTTGCTTTCATTCTGGCTCTGGCCATCGCCGCTGGTGCCCTTTTGGCCAACTATGGCCTGCGCCTGGGATTGGATCTGAGAGGCGGAAGCCAGCTCACCTTGCAGGTGCTTCCCTCAGGTTCAATCACTCGGGTGGAAAAGGAGCAGTTGGAGGCTGTCAAAGATGTGTTGGAACGGCGTATTAACGGATTGGGCGTGGCCGAATCCACGCTGAACACGGTTGGCAATGACCAACTTGTGTTGCAGCTGCCTGGCGAGCAGGATCCCACCCGCGCTGCCAAGGTGCTCGGCACCACTGCTCTGCTGGAATTCCGCCCCCAAAAGCCTGGCAGTGAAAAGGATTTTCGTGCCCTGCTACCCCTGAAGCGGCAGGTGGAGGCCGTGTTGCGGAGCCGCCGGGACACTGCTGCCGCCCCTGATCCCAGCGAGCAGCCCCCACCGGATCTCTCTCCTGAGGAATTGCGCAAAGCCTTGCTGGCCTTGGGGCTATCCGTGCCCGAGGGCAGTTCGGAAGTGCAGCAGCTCGAGCTCCTGGAGAAGGAGGTCAACAAGCGCATGGTGGCTCTGTATGACCCCCCCGTGCTGACGGGTAAGGATCTGGTGAGCGCCGGCCGAGTGCAGCAAACCAGCGGCAATGCCTGGGATGTGACGCTGAATTTCAATCGTGAAGGTGGCGATAAATTCGCTGCTCTCACCAAGGGCCTGGCTGGCACCAATCGCGTTCTTGGGATTGTGCTCGACGGCCGCTCCATCAGCGAGGCCACCGTCGGCGATCAATTCAAGGTGGCCGGCATCACTGGAGGCGCCGCAAGCATCACAGGCAATTTCAGCGCGGAAGAAGCCCGCGATTTGGAAGTGCAGTTGCGGGGAGGTTCCCTCCCCTTGCCGGTGAAGATCGTGGAGGTGCGCACGGTGGGCCCCTCCCTCGGGGAAGCCAACATTCGCAGGAGCCTCCTGGCGGGTTTGGCGGGCCTCGCCCTGGTTGGTCTGTTCATGGCCATCGTCTATCGCCTGCCCGGCTTGGTCAGCGTGGTGGCCCTCAGCCTCTATGCGCTCTTCAACCTCGCCATCTATGCCCTCATCCCGGTGACCCTCACCCTGCCTGGCATTGCCGGTTTCATCCTCTCGGTGGGGATGGCCGTCGATGCGAACGTGCTGATCTTTGAGCGCGTCAAGGAGGAATTGCGGGGGGGCAACACCCTGATTCGTTCGATCGATTCAGGATTTTCCTTGGCGTTTTCCTCCATCCTTGATGGTCATGTCACTGGCCTGATCAGCTGTGCGGCGCTCTTTCTGCTTGGCACTGGCCTGGTGAAGGGTTTTGCTGTCACCTTGGCCATCGGTCTGGTGCTCAGCTTGTTCACCGCCCTCACTTGCACCCGCACCTTGCTGCGCATCCTGATGAGCTACCCGGCCCTGCGCCGACCCACCTATTTCTTGCCGGCCAACAAGTTGCCAGCAACGGCTGCCTGAGGAGAGATCCCCCTTGACCCACCCTGAACCCCGTTTTCGCATCAGTCGCCATCGCCGCCTGGCCTGGTGGGGCTCTGCTCTCGCCTGTGCCTTGAGCCTGCTCGGCTTGGCGCTCTGTTGGATGAATCCCGCCATTGGCAGTCCCCTCAAGCCAGGTTTGGATTTCACAGGAGGCACGCAGATTCAGCTCCAGCGGGACTGCGGCAGCGCCTGCCAAGGCCTCACGGTGAACGATCTGCAGCGCCAACTGGAGCGCGTTTCCCTGCCGGCCGAACCGGGTCAGCAGGCCCCGAACCTGGCCACCTCCGCCGTTCAGGTTCTCGATGGAGGTCGCTCTGTGGTGCTTCGGGTTCCTGCCCTCAGCCCTGCCCAAGGCCAGGCTCTGATCGCAGGTCTGCAGCCTGTGCTTGGCCCCCTCAGCAGCAATGGCACCTCCATCGACACGATTGGACCCACCCTCGGTTCGCGCCTGTTGCGAGGCAGCCTGCTCTCCCTGTTGGTGAGCTTCGCGGCGATCGCGGCCTACATCAGCTTTCGTTACAGCGGCATCTTCGCGCTGTTGGCGTTGCTCTGCCTCGCCCATGACGTTCTGATCACCTGCGGCCTGTTTGCCTGGCTCGGCCTGCTCAGGGGGGTGGAGGTGGATTCCCTCTTTGCCGTTGCCCTGATCACCGTGGCCGGCTATTCCGTCACCGATACGGTTGTGGTTTACGACCGCATTCGCGAACAGAAGAGCGCCCTGGCAGATTTGCCCCTCACTGAGCAAGTGGATGTGGCGGTCGATGCCACCCTCACACGCTCGCTCTACACCTCGCTCACCACCCTTTTGCCCTTGATCGGTTTGATCTTTTTTGGTGGCAGCAGTTTGTTCTGGTTTGCCATTGCCCTGGCTTTGGGAATTGGCGTGGGCAGTTGGTCCAGCATTGGTTTGGCGCCCACTTTGCTGCCACTCCTCTCTCGCCCGTGAGATCACTCGCTTGGGACAGACTTAAGAACACAGCACCATGAACGCTCGCCAGGTGCCTGCCATTCCTCTGCTTTTGTTGATCCTTTCTTTGGTCGATTTGAAGTCAGAGTTTAGGTTGTTGCTAGATCATTTCACCTTCACAACACTGCTTGTGGCCATCCAGTCCCATCTGCTTGCTGTGACGGTCTTGGCTCTCATGCCCTCGATCTGGAGGATGTATCAACGGGCTTCTTGAACCCGACCCTTGCTGGAATGGCCGCCAGCCGTCAGGCCGCATCCCATTGATCCATCACATCGTGCACAAGCATTTCTCTGCCCAACACCTGAAGCACCACCACGAGCGGCAGGGCCAACAACACACCGGGCAGCCCCAGTAGAACCCCAAGGCACAGCTGAGAGACCAAGGCGACCGTGGGCAGGAGATTCACGGTGCGGCTAAGTAGAAGCGGGGTGAGGAGAAAAGCCTCCAGGTTTTGCAGAATCAACCGCAAAATCAACACCTGCACCATCTTGCCAGGCGACACCAAGAGCAGCGCCACGCCCATGGGCAACAGGGTGCCCAGGGTGGGTCCGATGGTGGGCACAAACGTGAGCAGCCCGCAGACCAAGGCGCAGAGCAGGGCCAAAGGCACCTTCAGCAGCGCCAAACCGGCCCAGGTGGTGAGAAAAACGGCGACGGAGGAAAGGGTCATCCCCGCCAGCCAACCACCGAGGGCTTCACGCGATTCACGCATCAGCACTTGCATCCGGGGCCGGTAGAAACTGGGGGTGGAGGCGGTGAGCAGGCGCTGATGGCTGCGGGGGTCGAGGGCGAGGAGCACGGCCAACAGGGCCATCAGCAGGGTTTGGATGGTGCTGTTGGCCGCCCCACCGGCGAATCCGAGCAGTTGCTCACCGATCGGTTGCATGCGCTCCAAGGAGGCTTGGCTGAGGATTTGCTCCTCCAGGCTTTGGAGCGCAGGCACCTCGCGAATCAGCCTGTTGATTTGGGCGGGAAGGGCGGGGATGAGGTGTTGCAGCACGGTGGCCTGCTCGATCACTTCAGGCAGCAAGAGTGAGGAGAGCAGGCCGCCAACGCCCAACACCGCCCCCAACACCACCCCCAAGGCAGCGGGGCGATTGAGGGGAAACACCCGCCGCAGCCAGGTGATCGGCACGTCGAGCGCCACAGCCAGAACCACCGCTCCGAAGAGCACCAAGAGCACCCAGCGCAGCTGCCACACCAACAGGGTGGCGACCACCAGGGCAAGTGCGCCGATGAGATAGCGGGCGTTCATGGGCGCAACGAGGGCGGGGTCCAGTGGTCCAACACGTCATGAATGAGCACCTCCCGCAGAATCACCTGCAGGCAGACGGTCAGGGGCAAGGCCAACACCAAACCGAGAGGTCCGAACAGCACGGTGAACAGCAACTGGGCGGTGAGGGTGAGGCCGGGCAGCAGCTTGAGCTGGTGGTGCATCACGGAAGGGGTGATGACATAGCTCTCGAGATTTTGAACAACGACATAAAGGAGCAAAACGGCCAAGGCTTTCCAAGGGGCATCCAGCAAGGCCACCGACATGGGAAACAACGTGCTCAACGTTGGCCCGACGTTGGGAATGATGTTCAACAGGCCGGCCAAGACGGCATTGGCAGCCACCAATTTCACCCCCAGCAACAGCAGGCCTATGGCGGCCAGGGTGCCCACGCAGAGGGAGCTGATCAACACCCCCCCCATCCAGGCGCTCAAGGATTCCCCGCATTGGAGCAACACCTCACGGGCGCGACGGCGGTAGAACCCCGGCACGAGCAGCAGCACCACTTCGCGGTAGGCGGTGGGCTGGGCGGTGATCATCAGTGCCACGGCGATGACAAAAATCGTCTGCAGCAAGCCGGTGCCCAGGTTGCCTGCCATGCCAAGGAGGCGCCAGACCCCGCCGCTGAGATTGTCCACCAGCCCCCCGCCGCCTGCCCCGGCCGAGGGCAGCGTGAGCGTTTGGCGCAGCCAGCTCAGGCCCCCATCCCGGTTGCCATAGAGCATGCGCGAGGCCGACTCCATCGCCTGATTGATCAGGTTGAGCAGGGTTTGGGCTGCGGTGGGGAGCTTTTGCAGCAACTCCGCAAACTCCGCCATGAAGGGGGGAATGATCGCTGTCGCCACGATCCCCAGCAGAATCGCCACAGCGAGCAGGCTCAAGGCCAGGGCCAAGGGCCGTTGGCTCCCCAAGCGGCGTTGCACCGTGCCCACCAGGGTGCAAAGGGCCATGGCCAACACCACGGCGGCAAAGAGCAAAACCAGGGCCTCCCGCAGGCTCCAAAGCAGGAGCAGGGCAGCGACAAGGGCGGCTAGTCCCAGCCAGTTTCCGAAGCTCAAGCCTCTTGGTCCCCTGACTGCGCCTCACCGCCATTCTGCTCATCTTGGCCGGAAAAGCCCAGTCCATGGCTGTCGGCATAACGCTGGGCAAATCGCATGAACCGCTCGAAATCGCTGGTGGTCTTCCAGGTGTAGGTGGCTTCCAGGGCGCTGGCCTTGCCATTCACGAAGCGGGCCTTCACCTCGCGACTGACCAGCTGCCCTTCCTCATCGACCAGATACATGCCAGTGATGTCGCCCATGGTTTCAGGTGCCAGAGCCTGGGGTTCCTCGAAGACAAAAAGGGCCTGGCCGGTGCGTCCATCGCGGGAGCGGGTGAGACGAATATCGGGAACGGTTGGCTCATCCACACCCTGAAAAAATTGAATCGAGGCGGGCATGGTGATCCCTGGGAGAAATGAGGAGATCTTAGGCAGTGTCAGAACGGGGCCTTTGGGGCTGACATAGTGGGCGGTAGCTGACTGCGATCTGCAGCCGACCGCCTGCCATGCTCTCCGGTGCTCCAGCCCCAAGCACGCTTCGGGCTGATCAACTCCTGGATCAATTCCTCCAGGGCTCCGATCGCAAGGCGCGCACCCTCGTCAACCCGCTGCGCCAAAAGCTTCGAGACCTGGCCCCCTTGATCGGCGAGCGCCTCCGCTGCGCCGATCGGGAGGGTGAATCGTGGCGCTGCGGCTTTCTGTTGCAGTTGTTGGCGGAATCATCCGATCAGCTGGCCGATGCGCCGTGGCTGGATCTCTTCCCCGGTGGTTGGTTGATCGCTCCCAGCGCGGCGGCCATCGATTACGGCCCCTTGCAGGCCCACCTGCTCCAGCAAGACTTTGAAGCCGCTGACAGGCTCACCAGCAGCCACCTGCGCCAGCTGGCCGGCTCCGCAGCCGAACAGCGGGGCTATGTGTACTTCAGTGAGGTGGCAGCGTTGCCCGCCCTGGATCTGGAGAGCCTTGATCGCCTCTGGCTCACCTATTCCCTGGGGCGCTTTGGCTTTTCTGTGCAAGGCCAGATCTTGCGCCGCGCTCAGGGGCGTTGGGAGGAGCTCTGGTCGCTTTTGGGCTGGAAACAGGATGGGGTCTGGACCCGTTACCCCTCAGGCTTCACCTGGTCGATCACGGCGCCCGAGGGCCACATGCCCCTGATCAACCAGCTGCGGGGCGTGCGCCTGATGGACGCCTTGCTGAAGCACCCGGTGCTTCTCGAGAGGACAGAGGCTGCACTGCGAGCGCCTAAGAGTTAAGGTCGAAGAGCCTGCCGCAAGCGGCTGCACGCGGGACAATGGCACTGCGCTGGGCTGATTTCATCACACCCTCCACGCTTCAGCTTGCGCCCCTGCTTGATCTTTTGTTGGAGCCCCTCCGCCATGCGCCGGGAGCTCGCATGGAGGTGCAACTTGGCTTGCAGGAAGTGTTGGTGAATGCGGTGCGCCATGGCAATGGCTGCGATCCCTGCAAATGCCTGCGGGTGCGCCGCATCCTTACCCCCCATTGGCTGATCTGGCAGGTGCAAGACGAGGGCCCGGGCATCCCCAGCGAGGCGCGCCTCCAATGTCTGCCTGCCAACCCCGAGTCCCTGACAGGACGGGGGCTCTTCATCATCCATCACTGCTTTGATGATGTGCGCTGGAGCGCCAGGGGCAATCGGATGCAGGTCGCCGTCCGCCGGGCCCGCTTCAACGGCCGTGGGTCGGACAGCCCGGATCGCTGATCTCCGCTCGCAGCCAGCCGAGCGCATGCTCCACGAGCTCGATGGCATCCCGACGGCCCCGGCTGGCCGCCTGGATTTTGGGGTCATCCGCCGCCAAAAGCTGCACCAACGCGGCGGCCAGTTGTTCGGCGGCCCGCCTGGGTCTCTGGCTTTTCAGGCGGTGCCACTGCCGCTCGTCGATGCTCAGGGAGCGTTGGAGCTGCTGGGCGAGGGCAAGGGCCTCCGGCGGCCAGTTTGAGGAGCCCGCCATGGAGGGGGAGGCTCCTCCTGCAGCCAAGCTGCCAGGGGGCATGCGGGGAAGAGAAGAGGGCTCGGGCAAGGCAGCCTCGCCAAACATCCATCATCCTGGCGTGGCATCATCGCCGCTGTTGACGCTGGATCTCTTCCCGCATGAGGCGAGGCTCTCAACGCCGCCGGCCCGATCCTTCTCCCCGACTCCTCCACCATCTGCAGGCCCTGTTGGCTGTGACGGGCCGGCCTGCTGGCAGAGGACGATCGGAGGGCCACACCCCCGGGCGCGCCGAGCGGCGGCGCCGACAGCATCTGGCGCTCAGCCAGCGGCTTCTCGATCCCTTGCCGGAGGCTTTGCGCTCCACAGGCCGTGGAGCCGAGCAGTTTTGGAGCGCCCTTCGCTGGGGTGGCTGCGGCATGGCGTTGGCGCTGCTCCTGGGCCGCTAGAACGTCCCGAAAAAAAACTCTGGAACGGTCATAAGTAAGACCATTCCAGAGTTTGAAACCGCCCAGTGGATGCGGGCTGGCATTGGCCTGAGTCGATCAGGCGTCGTAGTACATCACAAACTCGTGCGGATGGGGTCTCTGGCGGAGCTGCTGGACTTCCTCATATTTGAGGGCGATCCAGTTGTTGATGAAATCTTCGCTGAACACGCCACCGGCCAGCAGATAATCCTTGTCGCGATCGAGGGCTTCGAGGGCACCATTGAGGGAGGCTGGCACAGTTGAAATCTTGGCCAGCTCTTCGGCGGAGAGCTCAAACAGGTCGACATCGGTGCCATCACCGGGATCGATCTGGTGCTTGATGCCATCGAGGCCTGCCATCAGCATGGCGGCAAAGGCGATGTAGGGATTGGCCAGGGCATCTCCGGAGCGGAACTCCAGTCGCTTGGCCTTGGGGTTGGGGCCCGTCAAGGGGATGCGCACGGCGGCGGAGCGGTTGCCCTGGGAGTACACCAGGTTCACCGGCGCTTCGAAACCGGGCACCAGACGCTTGTAGCTGTTCGTGGTGGGGTTGGTGAAGGCCAGGAAACTGGGGGCATGCTTGAGCAGGCCGCCGATGTACCAGCGGGCGGTTTGCGAGAGGTTGGCGTAGGTGCCCTCCCCGAAAAAGAGCGGCTGTCCACCTTTCCAGAGGCTTTGGTGCACATGCATGCCGCTGCCGTTGTCAGCGAAGACCGGCTTGGGCATGAAGGTGGCAGTTTTCCCATATTTCTTGGCGACGTTGCGCACGACGTATTTGTAAATCATGACGTTGTCAGCCGCGCTGATCAATTCGTCAAATTTGATGCCCAATTCGTGCTGGGCCGTGGCAACTTCGTGGTGTTGTTTCTCGATCGGCACTCCCAGGGAGCCCATCAGAAGAAGCATTTCCGAGCGAATGTCTTGGAGGGTGTCGTTGGGGGCGACGGGAAAATAGCCTTCCTTGAGCAACACCTTGTAGGCCAGGTTGCCGCCCTCCTCCACGCGGTCGGTGTTCCAAGCGGCTTCGATGGAATCCACCTGGTAGAAGCTGCCGCCGTTGCTGCTCTTGTAGCGAACGTCGTCAAAGATGAAAAATTCCGGCTCGGGGCCGAAGTAGGCCGTATCGGCCAGGCCTGTGGAGGAGAGGTAGTTCAGGGCCTTCTGCGCCAAGGCTCGCGGACAGCGGCCGTAGGGCTCGCCGCTGCGCGGCTCCTGGATGGAGCAGATCAGGCTGAGGGTTTTATGGCTGTAAAAGGGGTCGATCCAAGCGGTCTTCGGATCAGGCACCATCGCCATGTCTGACTCGTTGATCGCCTTCCAGCCGCGAATGGAGGAGCCATCAAAGGCCACACCTTCGCTAAAGGCGCTTTCGTCAATCAGGTCCTGACAAACGGTGAGGTGCTGCCACTTTCCGTGCAGATCCACGAATTTGAGATCGATCAGTTCGATCCCCTCGTCCTTGATCCGGCGGAGGACATCCTGTGCGGTCTGAGCCATGGAAATGAGCCAGGGAGGAATGGTGCCCGAAAGGCAAGCGGGCTGACCGTAAGGAGCGATCCTTGCAGCTCTTGTCGCCGTTGCGACCATTTGCCCCTCCTGTGGCGGGTCGGGCCTGCTCCCTTGCCGGTCGGGGGGCGCCGAGAGCCTGCGTAACCGTTTCTGTCAACTTGGCGTCAATCCGCCCCCCGACTGCCGTCTTGCTGGAAAGTGAGTGCTACTTTCCGCACCAGTGCGTCGATCCCCCCATGCGCGATGCCATCGGCCAGCTGATCGGCCGCTATGACCAGCTCGGGCGCTACCTCGATCGTGATGCGGTCGACCGCTTGAACGTCTTTTTTGCTGAATCGGCGCTGCGCCTGGCTGCTGTTGAGTTGATCAATCGTGAAGCGGCCGCGATCGTGCGCGAGGCTTCCCAGCGCCTTTGGCTGGAGGATCCCGAGCTGATTTTGCCCGGGGGAAATGCCTACACCACCAGGCGGCTGGCCGCTTGCCTGCGGGACATGGACTATTTCCTTCGCTATGCCAGTTACGCCCTGATCGCCGGCGACGTCTCCCTGCTGGATGAGCGCGTTCTCAACGGCCTTGATGACACCTACAAGAGCTTGGGCGTGCCCACTGGACCGACGGTTCGCAGCATTTCCCTCCTTGGCGAGGTGGTGTGCGAACAACTGCTGGAGTCTGGCCAGGGCGACGCGGCAACGATCCAGGCGGTTGTTCGTCCTCCCTTTGACCATCTCTGTCGGGGATTGGCCTCCAACAACGTCCGCGCTCGCTGAAGCGCAACCTTTGCCTAATCTCGGCCCACATCACTAAATCCTCGGACCTTGGCTCCACTCCCCGTCCTGCCCCCCATCAACAGCACCCACAGGATTCCGCTGGAGCCCATCGACACGCCGAGTCGCTTGCTGCTCGGGCCAGGCCCCTCCAACGCCCATCCCACAGTGCTGGCGGCCCTGGCGCGCACCCCCATCGGCCACCTCGACCCCCTCTACATCCAGCTCATGGGGGAGGTGCAGGAATTGCTGCGCTACGCCTGGCAGACCGACAACAGGCTCACCTTGCCCATGAGCGGCACCGGCAGCGCGGCGATGGAAGCCACCATTGCCAATGTGGTGGAACCTGGAGACAAGGTGGTCGTGGCTGTGATGGGCTACTTCGGCCTGCGCCAGGCCGACATGGCTGGTCGCTACGGCGCCGAGGTGATCACCCTTGAGCGGGCCTGGGGGGAGGCCTTCAGCCTGGAGGAGTTGGAGCAGGCCCTCATCAGCCACAGACCGGCTGTGCTGGCCATGGTTCATGCCGAAACCTCCACCGGCGTGTGTCAGCCCATGGAGGGAATCGGCGATTTGTGCCGTCGTCATGACTGCCTGCTCCTGCTTGATACGGTCACTTCCCTTGGCGGCGTGCCCCTCTTCCTCGATGAATGGAAGGTCGACCTGGCCTACAGCTGCAGCCAAAAGGGCTTGAGCTGTCCCCCCGGGCTTGGACCCTTCAGCATGGGTCCCCGTGCCGAAGCCAAGCTCAGCCAGCGCAAGGGCAAAGTGCCCAATTGGTATCTGGATGTGTCGCTCCTGAATCAGTATTGGGGCACCGACAGGGTGTACCACCACACGGCACCCGTGAACATGAATTTCGGCATGCGCGAAGCCCTGCGCTTGCTGTCGGAAGAGGGATTGGAGCAGGCTTGGGCGCGGCATCGCAGCTCAGCCGAGCGGCTCTGGCAGGGCCTTGAGCGGCTTGGCTTGGAGCTCCATGTGCCTGAGGAGCTCCGCTTGGCCACCCTCACCACCGTGCGAATCCCCGATGGGGTGGATGGCAAGGCCTTCTGTCGCCACCTTCTCGATACCCATGGCATCGAGGTGGGAGGTGGCTTGGGAGCGCTGGCTGGCAAGGTGTGGCGCATCGGCCTGATGGGCTACAACAGCAATGCGGCCAATGTGGACCTTTTGCTCAATCTTCTCGAAACCGAGCTTCCCCGTTTCCGCGATAGCGCTCCTGCTGTTGCCGCCGTCGCCTGAACCAGGCCTTTAATTGCGCCTCGGCCTCCCTGGCCTTCAGGCCAGGGACCACTTGCATGCGGTGATGGGCGCTGCCATCGCTAGCCAGGTTCAGGCAACCTCCAAGCGCCCCCCGCTTTGGATCGGCAGCGGCAAACACCACTGTGCCCATGCGTGCCTGGATCAGGGCTCCAGCGCACATCGGGCAGGGTTCCAAAGTCACCAGCAGCGTGCACAGATTGAGGCGCCAAGTGCCCAGGGCCATGGCTGCCTGGCGCAGCGCCACCAACTCGGCATGGCCCAGGGGGTCTTGGCCGTGATGGCGGCGGTTGCTGCCCCAGCCCACCGCCCTTCCCTTCCCATCGAGCACCACCGCCGCAACAGGCACCTCCCCGAGTGCCCCGAGGCGATCGGCTCGACGCAGCAAGCGCTCCATCCAGAGCTCATGGTTGGTGGCAGCCTCCATGGCTCCCTTGTAGCGCTTGCCGAGCTCAGGGTGGCCAGCTGCAGAATGGGGGCCGATCTGGTTGCCTCCCTTCATCGCCACGGAGAATCCCGCTGAGTCGCCCTCCCATCCCAACCCCTCGCTGAGCAGCCCCTTGGAGCCTTTGGCACCGTCGCCCCATCCAGCGGAGCTGGCCCCCTTTGCCGATCCCCTCCAGCCGGATCCGCTGCTGGAGGAGACGTTGCATCAGGCCGCCAGCCTCCTCTGCCGTTGGCTGGGCCGGGCCGGTGCCCAAACCCCCCTTCCCGGTCTCAGTGTGCTGCCCGCAGTGGAGCCTGAACGGGAAGGTCTCCCAGCGGAACGCCTGTTGGCCGATCTGCAGCTGGTGATGGAGGGGGCCTACCAGCCGGGCCATCCTGGGGCGCTGGCCCACCTGGATCCTCCCCCGTTGACGGCCTCTGTGGTGGCAGAGCTGATTGCCGCGGGTCTGAACAACAATCTCCTGGCCGATGAGCTCTCGCCAAGCCTGCGGCGTCTGGAGCGCAGCCTCTGCGCTGTGATCGCCGAGCGGCTGGGCCTGCCGCCCGGGGCTGGAGGGGTGCCGGCCAGTGGAGGGACCTTGAGCAACCTGATGGCCCTGGTGGTGGCGCGCCAGCAGCGCTGCCCCGACGCCGGCCAGGACGCTGTGGTGATTTGCAGTGCCGATGCCCACGTCTCCCTCGAGAAGGCTGTGCGGGTGATGGGCCTGCCGTGCCGAGCGCTCCACCGCCTGCCGGTTGACCAACAGGGCCAGCTTCAGCCGGAGCTGTTGGGCCATCACCTGGAGCGGCTGAGGCGAGAGGGCATCCCTGTCATCGCGGTTGTGGCCACAGCAGGCACCACCGTGAGGGGAGCGGTGGATCCGCTGGCCCCCCTGGCGCAGCTGTGCAAGGAGCACGGCCATTGGTTGCACGTGGATGGGGCGATCGGGGCGGCTTTTGCCCTGGTGCCCGAGCACCGTTCCCTGCTCGCAGGCATCGCTGGCGCGGATTCCATCACCGTGAACCCCCAAAAAGTGATTGGCATCACCAAAACCTCCTCCTTGTTGCTGGTGGCGGATCCCGCCTGCCTGCAAGCCGCCTTCCAGACAGGCTTGCCCTACATGGAGCCCAGCTGGGGGGGCGGCCACGGCGGCGAGGAAGGTTTGCAAGGCACCAGGCCAGCTGAAATTCTCAAGCTCTGGCTGGGATTGCGCCAACTGGGCTGGGCAGGGGTGGAGGCGGTTTTGACGGCGGCGCTCGCCAGGCAACGGCAGCTGTTGGCCCTGCTGGCCTCCGAGCCGCGGCTCATGATTAGCACTGGCCCGCTGCATCTGTTGGCCTTTCGGCCTCAGGGGATCGACCCCGAGGTCAGTGCCCGCTGGAGCCAAGCCACGCGCCAGCAGTTGCTGGAGCATCGCTTGATGCTCTCCCGCCCCTGCTATCAAGGGCATCATCACCTCAAGGCTGTGCTAGGCAACCCCCACACCCGTGCGACCGATCTGGAGCAGCTGGCCCAGCTGGTGCATCGCAGTTTGGAGCGCTCCCCATGCCCATGACACCCCCATCTCCTCGTCCTCGCTGGGTGGCGCTGATCACCGGAGCAATCTCGGTGCTGATCGGCTTGTTGTATTTGCTGATGGTCATCCTTCTCGACCGTTCGGGCCCCCTGCGTCCTCCACCTCCCGAGGCGCTCGGGAGCGTGGGCCAGGCTGTGGCGGCAGCTGGCGCCCCTGCTGCTGAAGGGGCTCGACCACTCGCTGCAGCGCCATCTCAAGAAATTGGCGCAGGGCCCCGTCCCGCCGGTTGAGATCGTATTGCCGCTGCAGCACGTCCTGAACCCCGCCATCTCCCCAGTCCTGGTTTTGCTGGAAGTAGGTGATGAAGCTCTGCCCCGCCACCCGGGTGAGCCAAGCCGCACTGACGGCTTGGATGGCGCGGCTCACCAGCAGCACGGGCACCTGGAGGGTGAGGGCGCTGGTGAGGAGCCCCACCCCCCCCTTGATCAGCCCCAGGCCCGCCAGGGTTCGCCCCACAGACAAGGCCAGATCTTGAGCGGAGGCCCGGCTGAGCTGCACGCCATACACCTTGCCGATCTCCATCACCATTTGGGCATTGACCGCCGCTGTGCCCAGCAAATCCACGCCCGGAAGCGGAGTCACCAGGAGGACACCCGCCCCGATCCACATGTAACGGTCCACGATCCGTTCGGCGTCCTGTCGCCGTTGCCGATCGAGCAGTTGCCGGCTGGCTTCCCCCAGTTCCCGGCACTGCAGCAGGAGGTTGTCGGCAATCAGTTCCTCCCCCTCGGCGTGGAGCACGGCGGCCATCCGCCGCACCAGCGCCTCCACCTCCGGGGCCGGTTGGTAGGGCCGCCCACCTGGCATCGGCACGCTCTGGGGGGCTGAGCTGACCGCCACCACGTCCTCCTTGAGGATGCGCCCCGCGCAACGTCGCCGCAGCAGGGTGAGCAGGCGCTGCTCCTCCTGCTCGCCCCTGAGGTCGCATTTGTTGAGCACCAGCAGAAGGCGCTTGCCCACGCTGGCCAGGGTTTCAAACACCTGCCACTCCGCCGCCCGCAGATCTCCATCCACCACCAGCAGCAGCAGATCGGCGCGGGCGGCCTGACGGCGGGCCGCATCTTCCCTGTCCCGGCCGGCCTCGCCCGCTTCGAGGATCCCCGGAGTGTCCTCCAGGATCACGGCGCGGGAGAGCCCCTGCAGGCGCAGGCGGTAGCGGGTCACCGCGCGGGTGGAGCCCATCGCTGCACCCACCGTGCCCACCAGCTCCTTGAGCAGGGCCCGAATCAGGGAGGTTTTGCCTGTGGAGCCGGTGCCAAACACAGCAATCACCACGTCGCCACGCTCCAATTCCGCTTGCATCCGCTGCCGCTCCTGGCGCAGGGCTTGACGCTCCACCGCATCGCGCACCTGCTCGAGGGTTTGGTCGATGGCCTCAAGGTTGCGGGCCGCCGCCTCGCGGCGGTTGCTGGCCTGCTCCGGCGGCTGGGGGTTGCGGGTTTTGGCGTTGCGACCCATGGCCTGGATCCAGGGCCAGCCCAACTGGGCCACGGCGAGCACCACTGCGACGAGCACCACCAAGAGCAGAGGTCCCACCAGCCATCCAGGCAGCCAGTAACTCAGCTGCCAGAGCAACTGGTTGACCCCTTGCAACACCACCCCAACGAGCAACAACACCACCAGGGAGATGGCGATCCATAGCCAGAGACGCAGGCGAGGCATCAGCAACCGGTGGGGTGCACCATCACAGGGAAGGGGCTGTGGAGCGGATGATCTCGCTCCAGAGAGCCGCGGCCAAGGCGCTGCTGGCTTGGCTGGGCGCGTTGTCATCGTTGCCCAGCCAGATGCCCATCACCCACTGGCGGGTGGGGTCAAACCCCACGAACACCAGATCTCGCCCCTCATTGGTGGTGCCGGTCTTGCCGCCCACTCCCGGGTGCACGTAGGCGGCGGAACCTGTGCCGCTGCTCACCACCGCGCGCAGCAGCTCTTGCATCGTGCGCGCGGTGGCTTGGCTCATCACGCGCCGGGTGGTCGTTGGGGTGGTCTTGCCCCCGCTGGTGGCGAGGCGGCAACGGCTCTCTTCCCCCTTGGCCGGGCAGTGCTCGCCATCGGTGAGCTTGCGAATCGTGCTGGGAGCGAGCCAGAGCCCATCATTGGCCACGGCGAGGTAGGCGCCTGTGAGCTCGAGAAGCGTGACCTCACTCTGGCCAAGCACCAGGCCCGGCACCGGCTGGAGGGGGCTGGTGATGCCGAGATCCCTCGCTTTTTGCACCACCGACTCCAGGCCCACCCGACGGCCCAAGCGCAATGCGGCCGTGTTGCTGCTCGTGGCCAGGGCCTGCCGCAGGCTGATGGTGCCGCCACAGGCACTGTCAAACACCTGGCCCGCCCACTGCAGTGGCCCGCAGGCGATGCCATCGCTGGGCCGGGCGCCCCGCTCAAGGGCCACCACATAGGGCACCAGCTTGAAGGCGCTTCCGGGTTGGCGCAGGGCCATGGTGGCCCGATTGAACTGGCTTTGCCGATAGTCGCGCCCTCCGGCGATCGCCAGAATCCCCCCGCTTTTCTGGTCCAACACCACCACGGCCCCCTGGCTCACGCCGAGGGAGCGGCTGGCTTCGATGCGCTGTCGCAACAGGCGCTCCACACCCGTCTGGAGGGCTGGATCCAAATGGGTGTCGATCAGAAAGTTGCCCTCTGAGGCCACCTCGCGCCCCACCAGATTCTCCAAATCGCGGCGCACCTGGTCGCTGTAAAAGGGCGCTGCCTGCCGCTGCACGCCTCGGCAGGCGCCGCCGGCCAGCTGGATGGGCTGGCGCCGTGCCTTGCGGGCCGCATCGGCGGCCAGCCGGCCGGTGTCCACCATCTTGTTCAAGACGCCGTTGCGGGCCGCCAGGGCTGCGGCGGGATTGACGCAAGGATCATTGCCATTGGGGGAGGGCAGAAGGCCCACGATCAGGGCGGCTTCATCGGTTTGCAGCTTGCTGGCGGGCTTTTCGAAAAGACGGCGGGAGGCGTCTTCAAAGCCCCAACCGGCGCCGAGGTAGACGCGGTTGAGGTAACTCAACAGCAGGTCGCGCTTGCTGAAGCGCGCTTCCAACTGCAGGGCCACGAGCAGCTCACGCCACTTGCGGTCCAGCGTTTCTCCCTGTCCCACCAGATCGGGGTAGAGGCTGCGCGCCAACTGTTGGGTCAGGGTGCTCCCGCCCTCGAGCACCCGTCCGCCGAGCAGGTTGGTGAACAGGGCCCGGGCGGTGCCGATGGGATCCACGCCCGGATGCCACCAAAAGCGGCTGTCCTCACTGGCCAGGAGGGCATCAATGAGCACAGGGGGATAGTCGCCGAGGCGCCCCAGCTCCCGGTGCCGCTGATCCTCCGCTGAGGAGATGGGTCGACCCGTGCGGTCGTAAAGCACCAGCGGACCGCGCACTCCCGCCAGGGAGCCCTGGATGGGCATGCGCAGGGCGGACAGGGCCAGCAGCACCAGGGACACCCCCGTGAGGGCTGCCAGAGCCGCCCCCCCCTGCTGCACGGTCCGCTGCAGCCGCGGGTTCGCCAGGCGCTCAAAGCTGAGTTCGGGCAAGCCCCCTTCCTCGGCGGGACCAAAGCGCACCTGGTCTCCATGACGGAGCAGCAATTGCCGCACCCGGCGGCCTTGCCACCAGAGGCCATTGGTGGAGCCGCAATCACTGAGCAGCCAGTGGCTGCCATGGCGCTCCAGGAGGGCGTGGCGTCTGCTGACGGCTGGGTGATCGATCTGCAGGTCGGCGCTCGACTCCCGACCGATCAGGTAGCAGGAGCCATGCAGCACCACCCTGCGGGCCGGTTGCGTCGGCACATGCACCTCCACATGGGCCGGCTTGGATCGGGTTGGGCCGGTAGCGGCCCAGCGCTTGAGCCGACGCCAGCGTTCAGCCATGGAAGTCATCCCCCGAACGTCGCGGACGGGTGAGATGCACCAGCAGGCAAAGCACCGCCAAATTGATGGCCACATCCGCCAGGTTGAAGACGGGGAACTGGATGGGCACAAGGGCCAGAAAGTCCACCACCGCTCCGATCCGCCAGCGGTCCAGGCCATTGCCCAGGGCCCCCGCCAGCAGGAAGCCCAAGCCCAAGCTCTCCCAGGGCCCCTTGAGGGGAAGGCGCAAAATCCAGAGCAGCACAGCCCCGCTCACCACCAGGCTCACGACCCCCAGCAACTTGGGAGCACCGGTGAACAAACTGAATGCCGCCCCGGTGTTGCTCACCAGCTGGAGGTTGAGCAGACCGGGAAGGAAGGGTTGGGCCACGCCGGGGGCAAGGGTTTCGAGCGCCCACCGCTTGCTGAGCTGATCGAGGAGCACACCTGCCAGGGCCACAGCCAGGGCAAGCCAGCGCCAGAAGGGAGCGCCTCCCCGGGAGGAGGGGGTCTTCACGTGGAGACCAGCAGAAGGCGGCGCAGCAACCAGGCCATCAGGCCCACGGCGCAGCACAGAAGCAGCTGGGGAACGATGGCCAGGCTGTATCCCAACACCAGAGGCAGCAAGCTCCCGCCCCACCGGCCCGCCAAGCCGCCCAAGAGAAGATTGGCCAGGCCGCAAAGCTGCAACACCAAAAGGCCTAGAACGGCTGCGCCCGTCAGGGGCAAGGGACCATCCATGCCGCTCTGGCGAGCCAGCTTGCCACTGAGCCAGGCGGCGGGCAGGAAGCCTGCCAAATAACCAAATCCTGGATCGAGCAGATAGCCCATCCCCCCGCCTTCATGGAACACCGGCATCTGGAACAAGCCCATGGAGAGATAGGCCACTGCGGCGAGCAGCGCCGTGCGGTGCCCTCCCACCAGCGCCGTGAGCAGCAGGGCGGGAACCTGAAGGGTCACGCCGAGGGGACGCAGCGTCCAACCCGCGGCTTCGGGGAAGGGAACCGCCGCGGACACCAAACCCCCAACCAGGATCAGGAACAGGCCGGCGATGGCGCCGCTCCAGGTGGCTAAGGCCCGCAACACGTCGATCGAATGGAACCGCGCCCATCCTGCAGCAGCCCGTTCCCCCTGCAAAGTGGGGATCACCTGCCCGATGCGGGGAACCCCATGTCCACACCACCCGCCAGCGCGCCAGGCCCCCAGATCGGAGACCACGTGCGCCTCAAGGGCCCTGTGCCCTACCTCAAGACCGCCGATCCCATGCCGATGCTGCGCCCCCCAGATCTGGTGGATCCGGAGGAGGTCGGCGTGGTGGTGGAGCGGCGGCTTCGGGATCAGCTCGCCGTGCGCTTCCGGCGTGGCACCTTCCTGCTCACTGCAGCCCAACTCGATGGCGAGCTCAGCGCCCAGCCACCGCAGAGTTGAGGGGATGGTGGTGCCAGGCCTGCTCGGCGGCCTGGAGGGAGGCGCGGGGACCCACCAAGCTGAGGCTGGGCTGACGCAACCAGCGGCCCGCGGCTGCCAGCAGATCGGCCGGGGTGAGATGGCCCGCCCGCTCCAGCTGCGCTTCCATCTGATCGATGGGCAGGCCATGGCTGAGCACCAGGGCGATCCGATCCGCCAGCTGGCCGCAGGTCTGGCGGCCCATGGCATCTTGACCCCGATATTTCGCCAGAGCCAGGTTCAGGGCCTCTGGCGGGATGGTGGTGTCCAAGAGGCGCAGCCATTCCTCCAGCAGGCAGGAGGTGGCTTCGGCTGCCCGCTCCGCTGAGGTGGAGAGATGCACCACAAAGGGGGAGGCCCCACAGCGGGCAGGGAAATGCACCCCCACGTCATAGGCCAGCCCCCTCTCCTCTCGCAGGGCCAGGAAGAGGCGACTGGACATGCCTGCGCCGAGGTGGGCTTGCAGCAACCGCAGGGCCAGGGCATCGGGGTGGCCGTAGGGCACCGTGCCGGCGCCGAGCAGGAGCACGAGCTGTTCGGTGTCCTCCTGCAGGCAGCCGATCGGTCTGGCTGCCGATGGAGGGGAGGCCGCCGCTGCCGCCGGTGGTGCCCCGACCTGCCAGGGATGATCCCGCAGGGTGCGATTCAGCAGCGCTTCGATCCCCTCGGGCACGTCCCCACAGAGCACCAGCACAGCCCCCTGGTCCCCCAGTTGATCCACCAGCGGCTGAAGATGGTGGCGTTCCAGCCCGGCCAGGTCGGCTTCCACCCCCAGCGGGTCGTGGCCGTAGGGACCCGCATCGAACAGCAGCTGTCGCAGTTGGTCGTGGGCCTGTTGGAACGGATCTTCCCTCTGCCGTTGCAGGGTCTGCAGGTTGAGTTGGCGCTCCAGATCCACCTGGTCGGGCTGGAGGGTGGGCTGGCGCACCATCAACAGGAGCAGGGGCAGCAGGTCTTGGGCGTCCTCAGCCGCGCAGTGAAGGGCCAGGGTGAGGGCATCCTCAGACGCCTCGGACCGCAGGGCTGCCCCAGCGCCCTCCACCCTGTCGGCCAGGGCCTCGGCATCCAGATCGCCACAGCCGCGAGTCATCAGCCCCGCCAACAGCTGGTGGGCGCCCCGTTGCTGGCGCGGATCGGCACTGCTTCCGCCCCGAATCACCAGCCGGGCGGACAGGACCCGCGGGCCTGGGCGCTGCAGCATCACCAGTGGCAAACCGCCGGTCAACGTTGTTTGCTCGAGATCCAAGGCCATGCTCTTGCTCATGCGGGCACCGCCTCGAGCAGGCAGGCCCGCTCGGGATTGAGGCTGGCCAGGGCCTCCTGCTGCAGCCGCTCCGGGCTCCAGCGTTGGAGCATCTCCAACGGCGTCGCCAGATTTGGCTGGCGACCCCACAGCCGGGAGTTGCCGATCAGGCCCGCCACTCCGGAAGCGGCCTCCAGGCCGAAGCGATAGCTGTTGCTCACCAGGCGCCGCGCCCGCTCCCATTCCTCCTGCCCCAAGGGCGTTTCGATCACCTCTTGCCACACCCTGGTGATGGCGGCGCGCACCTCCGGCAGATCCTCCGGATTGCACACCGCCTCCAACAGGGCGAGGCTGCCGCATTCCATGGTGTGGAGGTCCAGGTCGATGCTTTCCACCACCCGCAGGTCCTCCCGCAGGCGCTCCACCAGCCTGGAGCGCCTGCCTTCCGCAAGCACCGTGCTGGCCAGATCGGCCCCCAACACCGCCTCCTGATCGGAGGCGGGGGGCTGCCACCAGGCCATCAGGAGGCGGGCTGCCTCCAGCCTGGGCAGCGCCAGCCGATGCTCCCCTGACACCACCTGGAGCGGGGGAAGGGGCGCCGGATCCGCACAGGGGGCCAGGCCCGCCAAGGGCCCCTGGCAGGCGTGCTCCATCAGGCTTGGCTGCACGGCCCCGGAGAGGGAGAGCACGCAGCGCCCGCCGCCATACAGCCTCTGGTGGAAGGCCGCCATGGCCTCAGGGGCATGGCTGAGGAGCCCCTGGCGGCGGCCCAGGATGGGAACGCTGTACGGGTGATGGGGGCAGGCCAGCTCGAGCAGGCGTTGCAGGGCGACCTCCTCGGGCTGGTCTTCGCTCTGGGCCAGTTCCTCGAGCACCACCAGCCGCTCCATGGCAAACGCCTCCGGCTCCAGCCGGGGGGAGAGCACGAGCTCCAGCAACAAATCGAGGGCGCGCGGAGCGGCCTCTGGGCTGATGAGCACGTGGTAGTGCACATCATCAAAACCAGTGGCGGCATTGCTGTTGCCGCCCAGGGCCTCAATTTGCAGGTCGAATTCGCCTGGAGCCAGGTGCTCGCTTCCCTTGAACACCATGTGTTCCAGGAAGTGGGCCATGCCGCACTCCGAAGGGCTCTCAAAGACACTGCCAGCGCGGCACCAGAAATCCAGACACACCAAGGGAGCCTCCGGAATCTGCAGGCTCACCAGCTCCACCCCGTTGCTGAGTCGTTGGCAGCTGGGCTCCGCCAGGGCCGGCAGCAACGGGGTGCAACAACCTCCGGTTTGGCTCATGAATGCATGGCAGGATCGCCATTCTGCTGGCCGCTGGGTCCCGCTGATGAGCCAGGTCTCCGCCCCTGAGCCCGCCCCCGCTGAAGGCGAGCTTCATCCGAAGGGAAGGGAACGCCCCCTCGACGAGCTTTCCCTGGGGGTGCATCCCCTGGTCGATGCCCTGGCGTCCCGCATTCGCGCCTTGCGAGAGGAGCTGCCAGAGCTGGAGCCTCTGGCCCTGGATCCAGCCCTGGAGGCGATCAGCGGCAGCCTGGATGGGGAGCGCCTCTTCATCCGCAATGAGCTGCACCGCAGTCGGGGCTTGCGCAAATTGCATTTGGAAACGGCGCGCCTTGGGGCTGGCTTGCAAATTCTCCATTGCGTCTTCTTCCCCGACCCCTGCTACGACCTGCCGGTGTTCGGCGCCGACATCGTGGCGGGCCGCGGCGTGGTGTCTGCGGCGATCGTGGATCTCTCCCCTGTGGAGGGGGGGCTGCCGCAGGGCATGGCCACCGCTTTGGCCGAACGCTCCCGGCCTCCCTTTGGCGAGGTCAGGGAGCTGCCCGCCTGGGGATCGATCTTTTCTCCCCATGTCCTCTTCGTTCGGCCCTGCAGCGCCGAGGAGGAGAGCTGGTTTGTCGAGGAGGTGGCGGCCTATTTGGAGCTATTGGCTGCCGCTTGTGCCACAGCCAACCGTCAGAGTTGGGAGGATCCCGCTACTGTTGCGCGCTGGAAAGGGCAGCTCCGGTATTGCCAGCAGCAGAAACAGAACGACAAGACGCGGCGGGTGCTCGAGAAGGCGTTCAACCCGGAGTGGGCGAACACCTACATCGAGACCCTCCTCTTCGACGATCCCCCGCCGCCAGCTCCTCAGGAACGGGGTTGACCCCGAACCCCGGCTCAGAGAAGGATTCCCGCCCGCGGCTTCCGGGTGGGCCCTTGCCCCTTGTTCTGCTGGCCGCCCTGGCTGGCTCGGCCCTCACCTTGACGGCTCTGCTGGCCACTCGCCAGCTTGCTCTCCCGAATCGGGCGCCGGCAACGGCAAACCGGGCCCCAGCCAAGCCGGTGGCGCCAAGACCCACAGAAGCGGTTGCTGCCCTCGGCCGGCTGGAGCCAGCGGGCGACATTCGAGTGCTCGCGGCTCCGATCGCGGGAATCGGCGGCAGCCCTCGGCTCACCAGCCTTCTGGTCAATGAAGGCGAGCCAGTGCGCCAGGGCCAGTTGCTCGCCCGTTTCGACACTGGCCCCACCCTGGAAGCGGAGCAACAGTTGATTCGCACCCGCCTCGCCAATCTGCAGCGGCGGCTCCAGGTGGAGCAGCGGGAGCTCAACCGCTACCGCCAGCTCACGAAGGTGGGAGCCCTGAGCGCTGATGAGTTGGATCGCCGCGAGCAGCAATATCTGCAGCTGCAGGGGGAGTGGCAAGTGGCTCGCGCCGAATTGGAGAGGGTGCGGGCGGATCTCGCCAACACCGAATTGCGGGCCCCGATGGATGGCACGGTGTTGCGGATTGTGGCTCGGGTGGGAGAGCGCCCTGGCGACAAGGGAATTCTCGAGTTGGGAGCCAGTGAGCGCATGGAGGCTCTGCTGGAGGTTTACGAAAGCGACATCGATCGGGTGCGTTTGGGCCAGAGCGTTGTGCTCACCAGTGAGAACGGCGGCTTCAAAGGCACCTTGCAGGGCACCGTGATCCGCATCAGTCCCCAAGTGCGCCAGCGGGAGGTGCTCTCCACAGATCCCAGCGGCGATGTGGACGCACGCATCGTGGAGGTGAGGGTGGGTTTGGCCCCAGAGGAGGCCAGGCGGGTGCGGGCGTTGACGGGTCTGAAGGTGATTGCTCGCCTGCAGCCATGAGGGTGTTCCTCCCTTGGCAGGGCCGTCGCATCCCCTTGGCTTGGTTGCTGCTCACCCGCCAGCCCGCCCGCTTGGCGGTGGCCTTGGCAGGCATCTGCTTTGCGGGCATTTTGATGTTCATGCAATTGGGTTTTCGCGATGGCCTGTTTGATGCCAGCGTCACCCTGCACAAGCTCTTTGACGCCGATTTGGTGCTGATCAGCCCACGCACGATGAGCTCGATCGCCATGGCGGGGTTCCCCCGGCGGCGCCTGGTGCAAGCCATGGCCGATCCAGCCATCGCCGGCACCACCCCTGTGCATTGGAACCTCTTGCTCTGGCGCAATCCCGAGAGCCGCACGACCCGCTCGATCCTCACCATCGGGTTTGAACCGGGCGATTCCCTGTTTGTGGCTCCCGCGCTGGGGGATCAGGCCCGTTTGCTCACCCAGCGGGGGCGCGTGCTGTTCGATGAGCGTTCGCGTCCGGAATACGGCCCGATTGCCCGCTGGCTGCAGGAGGGCCGCACGGTGGAGACCGAGGTCGCTGGCAAGCGGGTGCGGGTGGCGGGCTTGGTCTCCTTGGGGCCCTCCTTTGGCGCCGATGGCAACATGCTCACCAGCAGTGAGACCTATCTCCAGCTGATGCCCAACACCCCGCCAGGCAGCATCGAGCTTGGCTTGATCCGCTTGGTTCCAGGGGCTGATCCGGCTGCAGTGGCGGCTCGTCTGCGCCGCCAGTTGCCGAAGGATGTGGCGATCTACAGCAAAAAAGGTTTCGAAGAATTTGAGAAAAACTATTGGCGGAGCAGCACCGCCATCGGCTTCATCTTCACCCTTGGAGCGGCGATGGGCTTTGTGGTGGGTTGTGTGATCGTTTATCAGATTCTTTACTCCGATGTCAGCGATCATCTGCCTGAATACGCCACGCTGATGGCCATGGGCTACCCCCTCACCGATCTTCTCGGCGTCGTGGCGCGGGAGGGTGTGCTCCTCTCTGTGCTTGGCTTTCTTCCCGCGTGGCTGGCCGGGCAGGTGTTGTACGTGTTGGTGCGCAAGGGCACCAACCTGCCGGTCTACATGGAAGCGGGCCGTTCCCTGATGGTGCTGGCGATGATTTTCACCATGTGCATGGCTTCGGCTTTCCTGGCGATGCGCAAGCTGGCCGACGCCGATCCAGCCGAAATCTTTTAGCGCCATGCCAGACGCCATCCCCTCAGTCGAGGTGCAGGGCTTGAGCCATTGGTATGGGCGGGGCTCGACGCAGCGCCAGGTGCTGCAAGGGGTCGACCTGGTGATCCAGCCTGGGGAGGTGGTCTTGCTCACGGGCCCCTCCGGCTGTGGCAAAACCACCCTGCTCACCTTGGTGGGTGCCCTGCGGCAGGTGATGGAGGGTTCGGTGCGGGTGCTTGGCCAGGAGCTGCGGGGGGCTAGCCGGGGGGATCGGCAGCGGTTGCGCCAGAGCATCGGCATGATCTTCCAGGGGCACAACCTGCTGCGTTGCCTGACGGCCGAGCAAAATGTGCAGATGGGCTCGGATCTGCTGCCCCACCTCTCCTATCGGGGCCGGCGCGATCTGGCGCGTCAGTGGCTGCGGGCTGTGGGCTTGGAGGATCACCTGGGGAAGCTTCCCCATGACCTCTCCGGCGGGCAGAAACAGCGGGTGGCCATTGCCCGTGCATTGGCAGCCCAACCGCGCCTGCTCTTGGCGGATGAACCCACCGCCGCCCTGGATCGCCAAAGCGGCAGGGATGTGGTGATGTTGCTCCAGTCCTTGGCTCGCGAGCAGGGCTGCGCCGTGTTGATGGTCACCCACGACCCCCGCATCCTGGATGTGGCCGACCGCCTGGTGCAGATGGAGGATGGTCGCCTGTGGAGCGAGGAGCCAGCTCTCGCGCTCTGAGAGCGAGGCAGCCCTGGCGGGTTGGCCTTTCCCCAGCACAGGAAGCGCCATTGGCTAGTGTTGTGCTTTCTCATTCAGACGCAGTTCGCGCATGGCCAAACGCCGCAACCTCAAGAAAGAAAAGCAGGAGCGCAATCGCGCCTATGCCCGCAAGTTCAAGAAGCGCAAGCTCCGCAACGATGGCCGTGGCGAAGGGGCGGGCAACGGTGTGACCGGCACCGCCAGCAATGGTGGCGCGGCCGACTGAGTGCCCTGACCCCTAGGTGCTCCCTGCGGGAGCTTCTGGCAGGGGGGATCCAAGGGGATCCCCCCTTTTCCATGCCCAGCCCCAGCCATGTTTCTCAGCGTCGTCATCCCCACCTACAACCGCCTGCCAATCCTCCAAAAGTGCCTGCGGGCGCTGGAGGAGCAGAAGCTTGAGCGGCCCGTCGAGCGCTACGAGGTGATTGTGGTGGACGATGGCTCCAGCGATGACACCGTGCGCTGGCTCCAGAGTGAGGCCGCGGACCTTCCCCATGTGCGCCTGGTTTGCCAAGAGCACGGCGGGCCTGCCAAAGGGCGCAACCGGGGGGTGGAGGAGGCCCGGGGGGATGTGATTGTGTTCATCGATAGCGATCTGGTGGTCACACCCACCTTCCTCGTTTGCCATGGCCGCGCCCTGGAGGCGGCATGGCGGCGGAGGGGCGACCGGCTGTGCTTCACCTATGGCGCCGTGATCAACACCGCCAACTTCGATCACCCCACCAGCGAGCCCCACAAGCTCACCGATCTCTCTTGGGCTTATTTCGCCACCGGCAATGTGGCCATCGATCGGGAGGTGTTGGAGCGGGCAGGCCTGTTTGACACCGGCTTTCACCTCTATGGCTGGGAGGATCTGGAGCTGGGCGAACGGCTCCGCCAGCTGGGAGTGGTTCTCGTTCGGGCGCCAGAAGCCGTGGGCTACCACTGGCACCCTCCCCTGACGCTGGCGCAGATTCCAGATCTGATGCGGGTTGAGCGCGAGCGGGCCCGGATGGGCCTGGTGTTTTTCCGCAAGCATCCCACCCGCCGGGTGCGCACGATCATCCAATTCACCTGGTTCCATCGCCTTCTCTGGGAGCTGCTCACCCTTGGAGGCCTCCTCAATGAGCGCAGCCTGCGGCCCCTCCTGGCTTGGCTGCTGCGCCATGGCCAGGCCCGTTGGGCGATGGAGCTGCTGCGCTTGCCCTTGAATCGCCTTGGCGTGCGGGAGCTCTTTGCTGAAGCGCGCCGGCAGGGCTTCAGCTGACCGTTTGGTAAGTTGGCTGGGTTCAACCATTCCGCACACCTGCATGTTTCGGGTGATGGATGCCGCTTTGGCACTATCCCTGGCAGGTGGAGGCCAACCCGAAACCCAAACCCATGGCTGTCGTCACTCTTGCCGAGATGATGGAGGCTGGTGCCCACTTTGGCCACCAGACCCGTCGTTGGAACCCCAAAATGTCGCGCTACATCTATTGCGCGCGCAATGGTGTTCACATTATTGATTTGGTGCAGACAGCCGTCTGCATGAACAACGCCTACAAGTGGGTGCGCAACGCTTCGCGTAGCGGCAAGCGCTTCCTGTTTGTTGGCACCAAAAAGCAGGCTTCCGAGGTGATCGCCCAGGAGGCCAGCCGTTGTGGCGCGGCCTATGTCAACCAGCGTTGGCTTGGCGGCATGCTCACCAACTGGAGCACCATGCGAGCCCGCATCGATCGCCTGAAGGATCTTGAGCGGATGGAGTCTTCCGGCGCCATCGCCATGCGCCCGAAAAAAGAAGCCGCGGTGCTGCGGCGCGAGCTGGACCGCCTCCAGAAGTATCTGGGCGGGTTGAAAACCATGCGTCGTCTTCCCGATGTGGTGGTGTTGGTGGATCAGCGCCGGGAAACGAATGCCGTGTTGGAGTGCCGCAAGCTCGACATTCCCCTTGTGTCGATGCTCGACACCAATTGCGATCCCGATCTCTGCGACGTGCCCATCCCTTGCAACGATGACGCGGTGCGTTCTGTCCAGCTGGTCTTGGGCCGTCTTGCCGATGCCATCAATGAGGGCCGCCATGGCTCCCAGGATCGTGCGGAGGAGGAGGGCTGAGTCCTCCTCCTCAACCATCAAGTTCCGATTGTTGTTTGCTCCCTATTTCCCCTCCCATGGCTGAGATCAGCGCCAAGCTCGTCAAAGACCTGCGCGATAAGACCGGCGCCGGCATGATGGATTGCAAGAAAGCCCTCAAGGAAACCGATGGCGATCTCACGAAAGCCGTTGAATGGTTGCGTCAGAAAGGCATTGCCAGTGCAGAGAAGAAAGCGGGCCGCACCGCGGCTGAAGGAATCGTTGGCAGTTACATCCACACCGGTGGTCGCGTCGGCGTTCTGGTGGAAGTGAACTGCGAGACGGATTTCGTTGCCCGCGGCGACTTGTTCCAGGAGCTGGTCCGCAACGTCGCGATGCAGATCGCTGCCTGCCCCAATGTGGAATATGTCAGCACCGAGGACATCCCCCCTGAGGTGGTGGAGAGAGAAAAGTCGATCGAGATGGGGCGTGATGATTTGGCTGGCAAGAAGGAAGAGATGAAGGCCAAGATTGTCGAGGGCCGCATCGGCAAGCGCCTCAAAGAGCTGGCCTTGCTCGACCAGCCCTACATCCGTGATGGCTCCCTCACCCTGGGGGAACTGGTGAAGCAAACCGCTGCGAAAACAGGTGAAAACATTCGCGTGCGGCGCTTCACCCGTTACACCCTCGGGGAAGGGATTGAAGTGCAACAGAGCGACTTTGCCTCCGAGGTCGCAGCGATGGGCAAGGCGGCCTGAGGTGAGGGAGCCTGCCGGTTCCGGCATTCATTCTCTTGGCGCCATCCAGGCCCGGCTGGACCAGCAGGTTCCCCAGCTTTACCGCGACCTGGCTCTCTACCTTCAGGTGTTGCGTGAGGTGCTCCCCGCCAGCCTGGATCAGGCCTGTTCCCACCTGGCTACCCAGGTGCATCCGCGCCGCTACAACCGTCTCCATCCATCCGCTCGCGAGCATCTGCACAGCCGGCTGAAGAGCCTGGTGGGCCGTTGCTGCGCGTTTCTCACGGTGGAGCAACTGCTCCATCTGGCTGCTCAGATGGCGGGGGAGCGCCAGCGGCTGGCCCTGAGGGAGCAATCCCGGCTGCTGCACACCCTTGAGCGAGGCATGACCGACCTCGGGCTGGAAGCCGGCCTGCCAAGCTCTTTTGGGGGAAGTGACGCTCTGCCAACGGGCTCGATCCAGCTCCAGCTGAGTCCTCCGCAGAGGGGAGAGGCCTTTCCCTTGCCGTTCCAGACGCCTTCCGGCTCCAACGGCGCTTCTGAGGAAGAGGAAGAGTCCTCCCCCTCCCGCAGCTGGAGTGCCGCTCTGTTTTCGGCGTTGGAGGATCTTCCATCTCCGTCGGAGATGCCTTGGTCTTCAGGCCAATTGCCGCGGGATCCCCTGCATCTCCTCCATTGTTTGGAGGGCTGGGAGGTCGCCCTCAGCCGCCGGCTGCGCAACCTCTCCCACAGCGTGAATCTGGAGTTGATGCGTGCCGGCCTGGTGGTTGGTGCGGTGCCTGTGCCCCTCTTGGATGCCGTGCTCACCGGCCAGATTGAGCCCCAGGGGGCACCGGCCAATCTGTTGCGCTTGCCGATGATGCCCCCGGAGACAGGAGGCCTGTCTGCTCCGCCCATGGGGGTGCTGCTGCGCACGGTGGATCTGGAGATGGAGCAGCCGCGCTTGCGCACCTGCCGCCGCCGCCTGCTCCATCACCGCCAGGAGATCCACAAAATGGCCGAGACTGCCCAACGCCTGCAGCGCCGACTCCAGGCCCACCATGCCGAACGCCTGTGGCGTCACGACAGCCAGCTGAATCCTCCCCACCAAGCCTGAGATCTTGGTGCGAGCTGTTGCAGAGGGCAGCTCAGCTGGAGGCTGATCGCGGCTTTGGCGATCTTCAGGGCCGAGCAGACACCTTCAGTGGGTTTGTGCAGCGTTGTTTGGCGGAGCCCCCCGGGGGATTGGCTCCGCAGGATCTGCAGCAGCTGGACACCTTGCGGCAGGGCTTCAGTCGCTATGGCGACCTCAGCGGCGCCCGTCGCCAGCAGCTGGTCTGCCAGCTGCGCCAGGGATTGCACCAATTGCTCTGTCGTTCGCGGCCGCCCCTCCCCGTGGCCCCCCCCCGCCTGCGCCTTCTCCCTTCCCAGGACGGCGCCCAGCCTGCCCCAACCACCTCCCGCCAGCCCAGGCTGGAGCCCACCACGCCCCTCGGCGAGGTGCCGGGGATCGGGCCCCGCTTGGCCACGCGCTTGGCCGGGTTGGGCCTGTTTCAGGTGGTGGATCTGCTGCAGCACTACCCGCGTGACTACCTCAATTACGCCAACTTGGTGCGCATCGGTTCCCTGGTGGCGGGGAGCACGGCCACGGTGGTGGCCACCGTGCGGCGCTGCCACACCGCCACCAGCGCCAAAAATCCCAATCTCTCCTTCCTGGAGCTTCATCTTCAAGATGTCACCGGTCGTTTGAAGGTGAGCCGCTTTTTTGCGGGCCGTCGCTTTGCCAGCCCAGGGTGGTTGAAGTCTCAGCAGCGGCTGTATCCCCCCGGCTGCACCGTGGCGGTGAGCGGCTTGGTGAAGGAAGGGCCCTGGGGGTTGAGTTTCACCGATCCCTTGATCGAGGTGTTGGAGAGCCCCTCCAGCCCGGTGCGCTCAGAGCAGATTGGCCGGCTGGTGCCGGTGTACGCCCTCACCGAGGGGCTCAGCGCCGATGCTCTGCGCCAGGCCATCGCCAAGGTGCTGCCCCTGGTGCGGCACTGGCCTGATCCTCTGCCCCGCCACCTCTGCCAGGAGGTGTTGCACCTTCCCAGCCGTGCCGAAGCGATCGAGCAGATCCATCGACCCATGGATCCCTCCCACCTGCAACGGGCTCGGCGCAGGTTGGTGTTCGATGAGTTTTTGCTCCTGCAGCTGGCCCTGGGGCTGCGTCGCCAGCGCCTCAAGGAGAGGGAGGCCCCGCGTCTCCAGCCCACCGATGCAGAGGACCACAGCCTTTTGGGCCGCTTCCTCGCCCTGCTTCCCTTCCCCCTCACCGGCGCCCAGCAGAGAGTGTTGGCGGAGATTCACCGGGATCTGGCCAAGCCCCAGCCCATGGCCCGGCTGCTCCAGGGTGATGTGGGCAGTGGCAAAACGGTGGTGGCCCTCGCCGCGCTGTTGGCGGCCATCGCCTCTGGATGCCAGGGCGCCCTGATGGCCCCCACCGAAGTGCTCGCCGAGCAGCACCTGCGCAAGCTCTCACCCTGGCTAGCGCAACTGCATGTGAGCACGGCCCTGCTCACAGGTTCCACGCCGGCCCGGCGGCGGCGGCAGCTGTTGCAGGATCTGGCCAATGGCCAGCTCCAACTCTTGGTGGGCACCCATGCCCTCCTTGAGGACCCTGTGCAGTTTCAGCGGCTCGGCCTGGTGGTGGTGGATGAGCAACATCGCTTTGGCGTGCGCCAGCGCAACCGGTTGTTGGCCAAGGGCTTGCAACCCCACCTGCTCACCATGACGGCCACGCCCATTCCCCGCACCCTGGCGCTCTCGGTCTATGGCGACTTGGATGTGAGCCAGATCGACGAGCTTCCGCCGGGTCGAACGCCGGTGCACACCCGTTTGCTGCGCCCTGAAGACCGGCAGGATGCCTGGCAGTTGATTCGGGAGCAGGTTGCCCTCGGCCAGCGCGCCTATGTGGTGTTGCCCCTGGTGGAGGAGAGCGAAAAGCTGGATCTGCGCTCTGCGGTGGAGGTGCATCGCCATCTGGCTGAGGAGGTGTTTGGCGAGTTCACGGTGGGTCTGCTGCATGGACGGCTGGCCAGCGAGGAGAAGCAACGGGCCCTGCAGGCTTTCGCCTCGGGGGCCAGCCAGGTTTTGGTGAGCACCACGGTGGTGGAGGTGGGGGTGGATGTGCCGGAGGCCAGCGTGATGGTGATCGAGCACGCGGAGCGTTTTGGCCTGGCCCAGCTTCACCAGTTGCGGGGGCGGGTGGGCCGCGGCGCGGCGGCCTCCCACTGTCTGCTGATCAACGACAGCCGAAATCCGATGGCGCGCCAGCGGTTGGAGGTGCTTGTGCGCAGCAACGATGGCTTTGAGATCGCTGAGATGGATCTGCGGCTGCGGGGACCGGGTCAAGTGCTCGGCACCCGTCAGTCCGGTTTGCCGGATTTGGCCTTGGCGTCGCTCAGCGAAGACGGGGAGGTGTTGGAGGATGCGCGCCGGGTGGCCCAGGAGCTCTTCGCGACAGATCCCCAGTTGGCAGGGGTGCCGCTACTGCGCGAGGCCTTGGAGAATCAGCGCCAGCGTTTGCTGGAATCAGCCCAGCTCAATTGACCCACCGATGGCCCTGCGCCCCTGGAGTCCCATCCCGATTCGGGATGGGGGAGAACCGTTGGTGCCCCTCCCCCCTGCGTTGCTCCGCCTGGAACCCCACCCCTACGCCAGTCTTGGGGCTCCCTACGGGGACGACGTCTGCCCCTTTCGGTTGCGAGAGGGGGTGGTGGAGCGTTTGCTCTCAGCCCAGGAGCGCCTGCAACGGCAGGAACCGAGCTGGCGTTTGGCGATCTTTGATGCCTGGCGACCGGTGGCCGTGCAGCGATTCATGGTGGCCCACGCCACAGCTGAGGCCTGCCGTGCCCAAGGCTTGGACCCCGAGGGTTCGGGACCCGCTTGGGACGCTGTGCGACAGGAGGTGGGCGGTTTTTGGGCTCCCCCCAGTGAGGACCCTGCCACGCCACCCCCCCATAGCACGGGTGCCGCCGTGGATCTCACCCTGGCCAGCGCCCTCGGCGATCCCTTGGAGATGGGCGGAGCCATCGATGCGATCGGACCGATCTCCCATCCCCTCCATTACGCCACCGCGGCCGAGGCCGACCCCTTTGCAGCGCCAGCTGTGTGGCATCGCAGGCGATGCCTGCTGGCCGAAGCGATGGCTGGGGCGGGATTTGCCCAGCATCCCCAGGAGTGGTGGCACTTCAGCTTTGGCGATCAGCTTTGGGCCTGGCGGTCGGGTCAAGGGCTGGCCATTTACGGGCGCACGGGCGACTGAGCCCCAGCTGGGGGGGCTGGGGTGAGTTCCAGTTCCACCACAAGGGCGTTCACCTGTTCGGGCTTGAGAAGTCCCTTGGCTTGGCACTCCCGCAGGCTGTCCAGGGTCATGGCCGCCTGGAGCTGGCGCAGCCGCTGCTGCACCACCGCGGGCTGATCTTGCCAAGGCAACAGATTGGCCCGGAAGCTTTGGCGGATCACCTCCATCTGGCAGGCCTGGGCGTCGGGGTCATAGAGCTTGGGTTTGCTCTCACTTGCCAGCCCCCAGAGCAAGGAAACGATGATCAGAGCGAAGACAAACGCAATCCGTCGCTGCATCACAAACCGCGCCATGGGCCTGCAAACCTTGGATGTCCTTGCCAAGACGTCAAGAGTGAAGCTTGCCTCCATCTTGGCGGCCCGGCCCGGCCCCACGCTTCCATACAGTCGGATCGAGCTCAGTAGCGCCCAGGCGCTTATGGATGGCCTTTTTTCTTCTGGAGATCGGCACAGAGGAGTTGCCGGCAGACTTTGCCCGCCTTGCCCTTCCCCAGCTCAAGGATCAGCTGGAAAGGGATTTGCATGGCGCCAGGCTGGGCTTCGGATCCATTGCCGTCACCAGCACTCCGCGACGGTTGGCGGTGCTTGTCGACGGCCTTCCTCTCCAGCAGGACGATAGGCAGGAGGAGCACAAAGGCCCCCCTGCGCAGCAGGCTTTCAAGGATGGGGTGCCCACAGCTGCGGCAGAAGGGTTTGCCAAGCGCTGTGGCCTGCCTGTCGAGCTCCTGGAGGTCAAGGAGACAGCAAAAGGTCCGTTTGTGTTTGCCACCACACGACAGCAGGGGCGCCCCACGCTGGAGGTGTTGGCGGAGTGCATCCCCGCCTGGATCTGGGGGCTGCAAGGGCGTCGCTTCATGCGTTGGGGTCAAGGGGAGAGTCGCTTCAGCCGTCCCGTGCGCTGGCTGGTGGCCCTCCTTGATGAGGACGTGATTCCCGTCGATCTCCCGGGATGTGACCCTCCCATTCAGAGCGGCCGGTTGAGCAGGGGCCACAGGCTCCGGCCAGAGCCCGTGGCCATCGCCAACGCTGCTGCCTATGGGGCCACGTTGGCGGCCGCTGATGTGCTGGTCGACCGTCCAGCTCGAGCCGCGGCGATTCGCACCCAGCTGGAGGCGTCTGCGGCCCGAGAGGAGGGGCGCCTGGACTTGCCGGAGTCGTTGTTTGCCGAGCTGGTCGATTTGGTGGAAGATCCGCGGGTGATCGAGGGGGTGATTGAGCCAGCTTTTCTCTCCCTCCCCCCTGAAGTGCTCAGCACGGTGATGCGGGCTCATCAGCGCTATGTGCCTTTGCTCAAACCTGATGCGCCCACCGATCCCTTGGCCCTGAGCGCAGAACGGGCTCTGCTGCCCCGTTTTCTTTGCGTGAGCAATGGCCTCGCCGAAGCAGAGGCCACAGTGAGGCGAGGCAACGAGCGTGTGCTTCGCGCTCGCCTGGCTGATGCAGCCTTCTTTCTGAACGCCGATCATGCGGTGGCCAGCATTGATCGGCGCGAAGCGCTCTCGCGGGTCACGTTTGCCGAAGGCTTAGGCAGCTTGCGCGATCGCACGGAGCGGCTTGAGTGGTGCACTGACGTCTTGCTGGAATCCCTTCACCTTTCCGAGGCGGTGGCCCATGCCTCTCGACGGGCCGCTCACCTTTGCAAGCACGATCTGGTGAGCCAGATGGTGGGCGAATTTCCTGAGCTTCAAGGCGTGATGGGCGCGAAGTATCTCTTGGCGGAAGGTGAAAGTCGGGCGGTTGGCCTGGCTGTGCTTGAGCATTACCTGCCCCGTGGCGCGGGCGATGCACTCCCCGAATCGGAGCCTGGTGCGGTGGTGGCTTTGGCCGAGCGGTTTGAGTTGTTGCTCAGTCATTTTTCCCGAGGGGAACGGCCCAGTGGCTCCTCTGATCCCTATGGCCTGAGGCGGGCAGGCAATGGCGTGATGCAGATTCTCTGGCACCATGAATGGGGTTTAAATGTGTCTCAACTTCTACAGCGATCGGCGGAACAATGGCAGGGACTGTTTCCTGGCTCCCACGCTCAAGCTGATGGGCTTTGTGCTGATCTTTCTGAGTTTCTGAGGCAACGATTCATCAGCCTTCTGGAGGAGGATGGATGGGATCAAGATATTGTTCAGGCGATTGCAGCGGTGCGCTGCGGAGAGCAGCAGCGAGTGCTTGCCAATGTTTGTGAGGCCAAGTCTCGGGTTGTCTTGCTTCAATCGCTTCGCAAGGAAGGTCAGCTCAGCGCCATTCAAACGGTTGTTCAACGGGCCTCAAGATTGGCCGAGAAGGGAGAGTTGGCAACAGGTGTTTTGCGGGTCGATCAAGTTGTCAAACCTGCATTGTTTGAACGAGCTAGTGAAGCTGCCATGCTGGAGGTCTTGCAAAGATTGGCCCCCATTGCCGAGTCTGCTGAACGCTATGAGGAGCTGGCCAGTGGTTTAAAAGAGAGCGCTGCAGTGTTGGCCGCTTTTTTTGATGGACCAGACAGCGTATTGGTGATGTGCGACGATCAAAACCTAAGGCAAAATCGGCTGAACCTCTTGGGTGTTTTGCGCAACCAAGCTCAGATATTGGCTGATTTTGAACGGCTTGATGGTTAGATCCTTCACTGGCTGATCTGCTTTCAATCTGCCCGACTTAGGGAAGGGCCAGCCGCTGCTGAGTCAGCGAGATCTGCAGAATGGCGATCGCAAGGAACGCAAGGAAGCAGAGGGTGCCCGTGAAGCGATCGCGCAGGGAGGCTGAAAAAAGTTTGGCGAGCAGGATGGCCACTGCTGGCAGGCAGACCAGGAAGTAATAGGGGGTGGTGAACGGCAGGAGAAGGTCGGCCAGGCAGCCCACCGCCAACACCCCCGCGCAGACCAGCGACCAAAACACTTCATCTGGAGCCAGAAAAGAGGAGAGACTCCATGGCTGGCTGCTGACGCGATTCCAATAGGACGTTGCCACTGGCCTGAGGGTGATGCAAAGAAGGAGCAGTGCCAACACCACGCCAAAGGTGTATTGAGGAATGGATTTAGAGATCATCAGCAGTGGAAAAGTCCCTGCCAGAAAGTTGTTGACCGTGCTGATCAAGAAAACCACCCGGATCCAGGCGTTCGACTTGGACTGTTCATCGACAGAGCCAAACAGGATCTGGGCAACTGGCCAAAGGGCCGTAAGCCCAAGAAGGAGCGCACCCTTCCAAGGTTTTGTTTCGATCCTGCGGGTGATGAGATCACCGACAAAGGCCACCCATACATACAGGGTCCCGAAGTAGTGGGTGAGTGCAAGAAGCAGGGCGGATCCGTAATAGAGAACAGACCAAGATCGTCTCTCCTTGCCGCATAATCCCGATGCGGCAGTTTGGGAGGAGATCAGCCCATCGGGCTTTTGGCGATTGAGCCGAAATGCACTGATCGTCATGACTGCCGCCAAAAGCACCACAAGGGCGTAGGGACGCACCGTGGCGGAGTAATACGTCAGCAGTGGATTGGTGCCGAGCAAGCCCAGGGCGAATATCTTTTCGCTCTGGCGATGGCTGCGATAAAGCCAGGCCAGGGCGCAGATGGTGAGAACAGAGAACAAGTAAGAGAGCCAGCGCAGCTGGGGGATGCCGCCATTGGTGAGCACCATCCAGAGCTTGGCCACGTAATAGTAAAGAGGAGGGTGATTATCCCGTTTCAACACCATCTCAAACATCTGGTCCCACGACTTGGAGAGGACCTCAGATAACGTCCAGAGTTCGTCGCCATGAATTGGGCGTGGTATGCGCAGCCCCCATGCAAGGTGGGCTAGCAGTGGAACCACAAGGACCAACAGGAGGGACCAAGTTTTTGATGAGATTTTGATCACGTCTTAACCATGGAGGCGCTCGAAAAAGCTGATGCAACTGCCTATCAACTTCACAGATTAACTCTGAGGATCTGTCGGGGCGACATTTTGGCCCATGAAATGCAAAATTTGCATCAGGGATCTGGGTCTACGGGCTTGCGGGCAGCTAAGAAAACGGAACATCCAGTGGGAAAGCTGCCGCCACGCTTGAGCCACTGATATTCGATCTCGGCCATTTTTCCACAAAAAGAATCCACTAGTGGCGAGTAGGTCTGCACATCACTTGTTGGTTGCTTGGGAGGCAGCACTTTTCGGCGCGCGATGATGAGGGGGAAGATGATCATGTTGGCGTAACTTGCCTGAAAGGGGATCAGGCCACAATCCCGCACCATGCGCACCAGTTCACTTCTGCGGTAGCGATGGCGAGTTTGCACTGCATCGTCGTGATAAGACCACATCCACTGATACGCAGCCACATTGATGACCAGAAAACCTCCTGGTCGCAGCACTCGGCTGAATTCTCTCAGGGCGAGGGTGCCATCACTGATGTGGGAGAGAACATCAGCGCAGGTGAGAATCTCAAAGCTTGCATCGTCAAAAGGGAGTGCCGTAATCGACCCCTCCACGATGTCCGCATCTGTGGTTTGGCGGGCGATGGAGCAAGCCAGCTCTGAGAAATCGAGACCAGTGATGCGCCATTCGGGGTTCTCGCGACGCAAGGCTCGGATCAAGCCGCCGGTGCCACACCCCGCGTCCAGGAGGCTGGCTGCCTGACCGTGCAAGGGGGATAGGGGAAACATGATGCGCCGATGAAGAGCATCGAAATACCACATATCACTTTCTAATTCTGCCAGTTTCCGATATTCATCAATCTGCATGTCAGTTCAGCGCCTCCACGCCATGCTGTTGGAATGATGTTCGCGTCCGCCTTGCTTCTGGTACAGCGTGGATGTGAGAAAGTACGAGGTCACTGTCCAGAGCGTATAAGTAAGTATAGCGATCAGCCATTTACCAGCCCCTAACTTCTCAAGAGCCAGGCCACCGATAAAAGCAAGCCCAAACCCAAGCAACTGGATTTGGAGATAGCCAAGCATCAATCTCCAGCTGAACTTCACCCGAAAGGTAATGCGAGAATGGCTGTAGGCATTAACAAGAATACAGATGGCTCCAGCCAGTGCCAGGGTGGCAGCAGTGTGATTGGTTAAGTTTAGGAAGATTCCGTAGAGAAGAAAATACAACAATTCCCCCAGCAACCCTACGATGCCAAAGCGAACTACAGTGAAACGGAGTAAGGGGAGGGGTCTTCGTCGTTCCGGTAGGTTCATCAACCGAGGGGTGCCGGAACGGGTTGCCGCTCCAGAGGACGCTTGGACTGGCCGAAACATTCAATTGTTCGGATGTGTGATTGCGGTTTTCCGTAAACCGTGAGATAGATCCGTCCGATGTATTCGCCCAATACACCAAGCAGCAGACATTGGATCCCTCCAAAAAAGAGGATTGATGAGATCACTGAAGCCCAGCCTGCGACCTCCTCTTTCCCCATTGCCGCACCGGCCAATATTGCCGTGAGGCTCACAGCACCGACAGCTGCGGCTCCGAGTCCCACCAGACTGGCAAAACGGAGGGGCATGAGTGAGAAGCTGGTGAGGATCACAAGCCAGAGGCGAATCAGCCGTCGCATGTTGTAATTGCTGGCACCTTCATCGCGCTGGTCGTGACGCACATCAAGGCTGCCGATCCGATTGGTGACTTGCGACAGGAGACCATCGATGTAGACATAGGGACTATGGATTGATGTAATCTTTTCTCCGATCAACCGACTGACACAGCGAAAACTTGAGAGGTAATACGATTCAGGAAGATCAAGCAGCGAACGGGCGGTAAAGTTGGCAAAGGCGCTTCCTAGGTTGCGAAAGATATTATGTTTCTTGGTGATGTAATTGCCGTAGACAACATCTAGTTGGTGAGTCTTGGCGTGATCAAGAAGTCGCAGAGCTTCTTCTGGAGGATTCTGAAGGTCATCATCGATATTGATAAAAAATTCACCTTCCGCGTGCCTATAGCCTGTCAGCACTGCCTGATGTTCGCCATAATTGCGAGTGTGCCTGATTAAGAGAGCTGAAAGACGCGTATGCTTGAGACGTTGTTGCAACACAGAATGGCTATCGTCCGGACTGCCATCGTCAACGAAAATGACTTGCCAGGGAGCAGAGGTATCAAGGGATTCCAATCTGCCGACCAAGCGCTCGATCGTATCTTCACTGTTATAGATAGGGATGATTAAGCTAAAAGCAAACCGAGAAAAGTGACTCATCATACTCTTTGGCTAGTGATGCTGTGTTCACTGCCGCTGAGATGAGTCTGCAAGTGATGACACACTTCGACGATGTCATCTTCTGTTAAATAGGGGTTCAGAGGCAGAGTTAAAACTGTTTTGGACATCCTTTCGCTGTTTGGTAGGTGAAGACCAGAAAACTCGGCTTGATTGGCAAGGTGAGGGTGCTGGTGGCAGGCCAAGGAATAGTGAACCGAATAGGGAATGCCATCAGCCAGCCCCTTTTGCAGCAACTCGTTCCTTTGCTTCGCATCCACAGTAATGACGTAAAGATGGTAGCTGTGCTGCCAGTTTGGCTGTTCCTGTGGCAAGCCGATGCCGAGTTGTTTTGCTTTGGGTCGAAGCAACTGGTCATATTGTAAAGCAATTTTACGTCGCGCCTCGATCTTTTGGGGCAGATCGGCCAGTTTGCCCCTCAAGATCCAAGCTTGAATTTCATCTAGACGACTATTGACCCCAAATTGAACAGCTTCTCTGTTGTGATCCCATCCGTAAAACCGCAGTCTTCTTGCCGACTCTCTCGTTGTCGGCCCTCCGTTTGGCCCAACGACCAGCATCCCCCCATCGCCTAGAGCAGCAAGGTTTTTTGTGGGATAAAAGCTGAATGCAGCGAAATCTCCCCAGGTTCCGACAGCAGACCCCTCAAATGATGTGCCTGTCGCTTGAGCGCAGTCTTCAATCAAAACCACGCCATGGCGAGAACAAAGTCCTTTCAAGGCGAACAAATCGCAGGCCTCGCCGTAAAGATGCACGGCGATGACCGCTTTGATTTTTGGTTGCTCATCGCGTCTTTCCAGAAGTCGTTCGACGTCCGCTACAGCGATTACAGGTCGCCCTGCTTCCACATCGGCGAATATGGGTCGCGCACCAACTCGCAAAATCGCTGCAACAGTAGCGTAAGCTGTAAGGGTTGGGACGATGACTCCATCACCTGGTTCTACGCCTGCACAGCACATCGCGAGTTCCAGTGCATCGGTACCATTCCCCACACCTATGCAGTGCTCCGCGGTGAGACCCGCGCCCAGCCACCTGGCGAAGTCTGCTTCGAAAGATTTCACCCCATCGGCAAGGATGGTTTGGCCAGATTGAACAACTTGCTCTACGGAGGCTTCGATGACAGCTCTGTAAAAGAGGTTGTCCTGTAAAGGAAAATTTGCGCGGGATTTGAGCGTCTCTGGTATGGGCTTATCCATAGGTTGGAATCATCAAGATTAGATATAGGATGCAATATTGGTTTTGTAGTAGGAGATGGTCCGCTTTAATGTCTGTTCAACCGTTCTCTGGGGAGACCAACCGGTGAGTGCACTAAACTTGTCGTGGGATGAATAGTAATCACCGATATCTATCTTTTTTCGCTCTACCGGATATTCCTTCACGATTATATCTCCAGACCCGTGATTATTAATCATCATCTTGGCTAGTGCGATTAAACTAATTTTGTCTGAACTTCCCAAATTAAATACGTCGCCATAGAAATTCTCGTTCAAAGCTGCTACCAGCATGGCATCGACAACATCTTCAACATCATTAAAATCTCTGAGTTGTTCACCACCCCAAACCTCGATAGGTTGATTTTCAATTAATCTGCGAATCCATATTCCAACAAATGTTTGCCGCGCATCCTTGATTCGCATACGAGGCCCAATCGTGTTGGTGAGTCTAAGGATCCCAGAGCGAATTCCATACAGCTTGTGATACATTGTATAGTATTGTTCTGCGGCGTATTTATGAATACCGTTAATGTCTACCGGCGCAATGCGGTGATTTTCGTCGACTGGCAGGTAGTCTGGAGTTCCATAAATCTGACGAGTGCTGGCAAAAATGATGCGAATCGAAGGATTGACTGCTCGGCAGGTTTCGAGCAGATTTAGTTGAGCGGCACAATTAATATTTAGGTCTGTATGAGGGTCATTCATGGAATCCATATGACTTGTCTGCCCAGCGAGATTGAATAGATAATCCACATCCCTGAGCAGCGGCTGTAGCGAGTATGGTTCGCGAATATCGGAAAAATTGATGCGTATCTTCTCCGAGCACCCGTTGAGATTGAAAAGATTACCGCCGTATTCAGGTACAAGGCTATCGATCACCGTGACCTGACTGCCGTTCTTTGCTAATCGTTCAGCCAATGTCGAGCCAATAAAGCCAGCTCCGCCCGTAATCAGTATCCGTTTCTCTCTCCAGGAATCAGCGGTAAGCACAGTAAGACTGGATGTCACGCGACGTTTTAGCAGGTCTTGAGGCAGGCTGCCGGTAAATCTGCAGGATGCAAACCGTTAATATCTTAACTGAGTGTTTGCAAATTGCCAGGTTTCTTTCCGGAAAGGCTGCCTTTATTTCTGCATCCACATTAAGTCGTGGATCGTCTCTGCGATAGGTCAGTTAGTAAACCGGCTGTCGACACTCGGTCAGCTGTCTTCCACGCCGCGAACGATCCTGGAAAGTTCGCTCCGTTCATCGGTGGTGATGCGATGGGGGACGCCGCTGATGATCCTCTCAAAATTGGTAAAGGAATCTTTGATTTCTGGTCCATTGCTTGTGATCACAAATTCACGGATCCCTTTGTCATGCCACGATCCTCGCATTTTGAACACATTGAGTGCCCGTGCCATTTCACCGCGGATTTCCACATACTGAAGCAGAAGAATCGTGTCAGTGATGGTGGAAATATGGGAATCTGTAATCGAATGGCTTCCCATAAATTCCTCTGACGTATTGGTAAAGAATCCGGCGATTTCTTCCTGCTTTGCATAGCCTGTCACCCCAATCACAAATTGACGGAATGCGTTGTGACTGACGCCCCTTGCCAGGGCTGACAGGGAGTCTATCGCCATTCTTGATGGCTTGAATTGACCGATTTCAGTTTTGATGATCTGTAAGTGATCCTCTAGCCCAGTGGACTCGGGATAGGCGCAAATAATCTTGAGTAATCCATCCTGCTCCATCTGTTCGAAATCAATTCCCCAGCTCGTGGCATTGCGCAGAAGTTGAGCTCTCGATTCCTCGTAAGCAAAAAGGATAGCTCTCTCCTTACTTCGACAAGCATCTTCTACAAATTTGCTCACTAAAAGCGTCTTGCCGGTGCCGGTTGCGCCCGTTGCCAGAATGATGGAGTCCTTAAAGAAACCCCCACCGCACATTTCGTCCAGCCTGGGCACGCCAGAGCTCAGGCGAATGTTAGAAGAACGTTGCGTTAAGCGCATCGCACCCAAGGGGAAGATATTGACCCCATGGCTTCCCATCGTGAATGGAAATTCACCTTTCATGTGGGTGGTTCCCCGTAACTTAAGAATCTCCACCGTTCGCCTTCTTCTCTCTCCCTCCAAGACATTGCGGAGAATGACAACATTATCAGAGACAAACTCTTCAACCCCATAACGGGCAATTGGGCCATATTCATCGATTCTCTCAGTGGTCATCACGGTGGTAACACCAATTTCTTTGAGTCGAGCGATCAGTCGAAAAATCTCCCTGCGAACCACTGAAATCGCGTCATATTGTTGAAAGACTGCCGTAATGGAATCAATCGCCACCCGACGGGCTTTATATTTGCGAATCGCATAATTAATGCGTTCAATCAAGCCGGAAAGATCGAAGCTGCCTGCAACATCTTGTCCTTCAGGGTCGGGAGAGGCATCAAGTAAGAAAAGTTTGTCTTGTTCCACCATCTCTTGCAAGTGCCAGCCAAAGCTGGCAGCGTTGCGCAAGATGTCTAAAGGCGATTCCTCAAAGGTTACAAAGATACCGGGCTCGTTGAAATCCCTAATTCCATTGTAAAGAAAGTTGAGCGAGAAAACTGTCTTGCCGGTGCCCGAGGTGCCGCTAATCAACGTGGAACGGCCGATGGGCAAACCTCCATGGCATATATCGTCGAATCCCTCGATTCCCGTTGGAAGTTTCTGGACCTGAAGGAGTGTGCTGGGAGGTACGGGAAGGGGAATGGGGTCCTGCATGGCATGGAGAAGGTAAATGGTTAAATCGTGAGTATGTGGACTTCAGGAGCTTTCCATCGGATCACTCTGCTCACCCATGGATCCCTCTTTCTCCAGTGGATCGGATGCTAGCTCAGGCTTGCTTTCTTCCAGGCTGAAGCTCTCATCCACCAGTTCCTCGTAGAGAAGGTCAAGGCCAATGAGCACCCGTTCTCTGTCGGATAAATCGCCAATGATTCGTCGAACAGGCGGGGGTAAAATCTTGGCAAGAGTTGGCGTCGCCAGAATTTTATCCTCCTCAGCGAGTTGTGGATTTTTCAAGACATCGATCACCTTGAGTGCGTAGACCCCTCGGAATTCGGTTTCTAGGATGTTGCGCAGTGTCTTTAGTGCCCGCATAGAGTTTGGCGTGTTGCCGGCAACGTAAAGCTTCAGAATGTATGTTTTGCGTGCGGTCATTTTAAGCGTGCTCCTGGAGAAGGTTGCGATGATCTGAGGCGGGTGCAATCGATCGATCGGGAGGAACGGACCGCCGATACATCTCACAGAGATGTGCCATCACATCCAAGAGTGCTAACCGGTAGTCTTGCAGGAAATCATTCTTGTGCCCTTCAAGCTTAAGCTGTTTCCAGAATCCATCGATCAGGTTCATGTGAATCTCAACCGTTGTTGTGATCGGTAGATCGGCAAAAAATGCAGTGTTGACGAAACTTTCTAGAGCCTGATTGGCTGCGGCTGGATCTCGAAAGTAGCTCACCAAGAGATCTCTGTAGGTGCGGCTTAGGGAGCGGAGAAGTTCCTCCCGCTCGGAGTCGCTGAGATTCCTGAAAAAGCGCTCGGGATCTCGCTTGTAATAGACACCCAAGTAACCCAGTCGGTCCTTGAGGCGGTTGGCCAATTTCCACCGTTCTTCCGTGTCCGTGCCGGAGCCATGCGCCAAGGGTTCATTGCGGGAGTGTCCCCTTCTCAAGAAGCGAGAGACGGCCGCATCCAGGCTGTAGGGCAATTGCTCCAGCTGATCTGCCGGGAGATGGACCTCCGCATCGTGGTACTCGATGCGTCCGGTCACTTCGCCGATCACCACGGCCGGCAGGAGGAGTTCCTCTTTCCGCAGCATCTGATACAACTCGGCCGAGAAGGCGCCTTGTTCAAGAAGGATTGCATCGTAACTTTCCCAATTTGTTCGCAATATGCTTAACGGCTCCCCTGCCTCCATGGGGATCAGGGCATACCGCCCGGATTTCAGCCAGAAGGCGCAAGCCTCTTTGAGAGCTGCGCTGCGCAGGAGGCTGGCGATGGTGAGGGCGGGTTCGCTCATCGGGGCGGCGCGGTGGCCTGTCCATCCGGTCGTGCTCCCAAATGTTGACGAATCGACGCTCAGAACGGGAAGATCTTTGTTTGTCTTCCAATTGCCGCGGTCACAGGCCCAATGGGGGCATCACGCTCCAGCCTGCCCGCGCCTCCCTCACCATGAGCGCATCCACCCCTTTGAGCTCCGCAGATTCGCCTCCCGCGACCACCAGTGCCGCATCCCCCGGGGCGACAGAGCAAGTCGCCACCCCATCAGCCAAGTCCTCCCAGGGGACGGCAGCAGAGCCGCAGGACGGCCAGGTGTACGCCATCGTCGAAGCGGCGGGCCAACAATTTTGGTTGCAGCCCAACCGTTACCTCGATCTGGATCGGTTGGACGCCGAGGTGGAGAGCACGCTGACCCTTGAAACCGTCCTGCTTCTGAAGGGTGCCCAAGGCACCACCCTCGGCCAGCCCTACGTGAAGGGAGCCAGCGTGGTGCTCAAGGTGCTGGCCCATCGGCGCGGACCGAAGATTCTTGTTTATAAAATGCGCCGCAAGAAAAAGACCCGCCGCAAGACTGGTCATCGTCAAGAGCTCACCAGGGTTCTTGTGCAATCGATCCAAGTGGGCGGAAAGTCCTTCAGCTGACGATTCCCTGCCAGCCGTCCCCACCTTCCTTTTTGCTGCTCCAGGCCGCATTCACCATCTCCTCACCCTTTGATCTCCCATGGCCCACAAGAAAGGCACAGGCTCCACCCGCAACGGCCGTGACTCCAATGCCAAACGGCTTGGCGTGAAGGCCTATGGCGGCGAAACAGTCTCAGCCGGATCGATCATCATTCGGCAGCGCGGCACGGCTGTGCTTCCCGGCCTCAACGTGGGGCGGGGTTCGGACGACACCCTGTTTGCCCTCTCCGACGGGGTGGTGCAGTTTGAAAGCATCAAGCGAGCTCTTCGCAACCGCAAGCGCGTGAACGTTGTTGCTGCCGTCTAACGCCTCGCTCCATCCCCCCTTTTGCCAGCCTTCGCGCAGGTGACCTGCGGCTTCCTGGTGCTCGACAAACCCGCGGGCCCCACCTCCCACGCTTGCGTGGCAAAAGTGCGTCGCACCTACGGTCTGAAGCGGGTGGGTCACGGGGGCACCCTCGACCCTGCTGTCACCGGCGTGCTCCCGATCGCCCTTGGACCGGCGACGCGGCTGCTGCCCTATTTGCCCGGTGAGAAGGCTTACCGGGCAGTTGTGCAGTTGGGGGTGCGCACCAACACCGATGATTTGCAGGGCGAGGTGCTCCATCAGCAGCCCTGGCCGAGGCATCTGCTTCGCCAGGAGCTGGAGGCGGCTCTGGCCCCCTTTCGTGGCGTGATTGAGCAGCGACCCCCGGCTTTTTCTGCCGTCCACGTGCAGGGCCAACGGGCCTACAACCTGGCGCGCGCTGGCCAAGCCCTCGAGCTTCCGCCCCGCCCGGTCACCCTGCATCGACTGGAGCTGTTGGCCTGGGATCCCGAACAGGGAAGCATGGATCTGGAGATTCACTGCTCGGCTGGCACCTACATCCGTTCCCTGGCAAGGGATCTTGGCGACACTCTCGGTTGTGGCGGCGCTTTGGCATCGCTGCGACGCACCGCAGCCCTTGGCTTCCAGCTCAGCCAAAGCGTTCCCTTTGAGGCGCTCAACCACCGGCCCCCGCCCCTTCTCGATCCCCTCGTGGTGCTTTCCCACATGCCACAGCATCTCCTCTCCCGGGAGGATTTGCTCCGCTGGCAGCGCGGCCAGGCCCAGACGACCGATCAGGACTGGCCCCGTGGCGAGGCCGTGGTGGTGATCGATCCGAATGGCAAGCTGGCAGGCTTGGCCAGGATGGAGGCGCCGGGGAGGCTGCAGCCCAAGCTGGTTTTCCCCGTCGACTCCTGATGTCCCCTCTCTTTCCCTCTGTCTTACGGATTCACCCCCGCCATGGCAGGCCATAGCAAATGGGCCCAGATCAAGCGCACCAAAGCTGTTGTGGACGCCAAACGGGGTGCTGTGTTCACGCGGCTTGGTCGGGAAATCAGCGTGGCAGCCAGGGCTGGCGCCGATCCGGCAGGCAATTTTCAGCTGCGCACCGCCATTGAGAAAGCCAAAGCCGCAGGGGTGCCCAACAGCAACATTGAACGGGCCATCGCCAAGGGCAGCGGCCAGGCTGGTGGCGCCGGAGACCACTTCGAGGTGGTGCGCTACGAGGGCTACGGGCCGGCAGGGGTGGCCGTTCTGGTGGAAGCCCTCACCGACAACCGCAACCGCACCGCCGCTGATCTGCGCCTGGTGTTCAACAAAGCCGGCGGCAACCTCGGGGAGAGCGGCTGCGTGGCTTATCTCTTCGATCAGCGCTCGCTGCTGCGCATCCATCAGCCCGCTCTGCAGGAGGACGCCCTCTTGGAGGGCCTGTTGGCCCTGGAGGAGGAAGGCGGCCCCGTGGTTCTGAGCTACACCCTTGATTCAGAGGGCGCTGATGTGATCGGGCGTTTCGAGGATCTCGAAGCCCTGCAAGGCGGGCTGCAGGGCCAGGGCTGGCCCCTGAGCAGTTGGGATCACCGCTGGATCGCCAACACCGCCTGCCGGGTCGACGATCCAGAGGTGCTCAGGGCTGTGTTGCGCATGCTCGATGCCTTTGAGGAGCTCGATGACGTACGCAGTGTCACCTCCAATTTGGAGGCCGATGAAGGGGTGTTGGAAGCGCTGATGGCTTGAGCTGGCCCCAGTTGGATCAGCCGCTCAGCGCTGCCGGGTCCGCAAGGAGGCAAACCGAAGGGTGCTGGTGGAGCCAGCTGGCGGGGAGATCCGCCGAGGGGGGCTCCTCAAGCAGCCGCCGAAGCACGACGGCCTTCGCGGCGCCGGTCACCACCAACAGAATCCGCTCGGCTTCCAGAATCTCCGCCAAACCAAGGGTGATCGCCCTGGATGGCACCCCTTCCGGATCGCCTCCGAAGGCGCTGGCATTGGCCCGTCGGGTGCTGGCGCTGAGCCGGACGCAACGCGCCTTGCTGTGGGCTGCGCAGGGGGGTTCATTGAAGCCCACATGGCCGTTCAGCCCCAAGCCAAGCAGTTGCAGGCCCACTCCCCCCGCCTGGCGCAGGGCTTCTCGGTAGCGGAGGGCCTCGGCAGCAGGATCTTCGGCCAGACCGTTGGGCAGGTGCAGTTGGTGGGGAGCGATGGCCAGCGGTTGGCCAATGCTCAGGCGCATTTCGGTGGCAAAGGATCCAGCCTGCTCAGGACCCAGACCTACATATTCATCCAGATTGAAGCTGCACCAGTGGCGTCGCAGCGTCTCCTGCTCCTTGGCGGGGCGCTCTTGCACGAGGGCGGAGAAGGCCGCGTAGATCGGAGCCATGGTGCGCCCTGTCGCCAGCCCCAACGGACGGCGTGGTTGCTCTTGGCAGGCCGCCAGCAGGAGTTCGGCGGCGTGGTGGGCAACGGCCTGCGCCGAGGGCAGGCCCAATAGCTGCAGGCCCCCGCTCAGCGGCTTGCCGAGCTCAGTAGGAGCGCAGGATGGCCCCCCTGTAGTAATGGCGGAGGATCTCCTCATAGCTCTTCCCGCGCAGGGCAAGGGCGTAGGCCCCCCACTGGCTCAGTCCTACACCATGGCCGTAGCCCCTCCCTTTCACCGTGAGGCGATAGGAGGAGGCCGGATGGCCGGGAGTCAGGGGTGACGGGGCTGCCAAGGCGGCCTCCATCCCATCGGGGGCGGCGGTCGTTGACTGGTCGCTCATTGGCGCGGGCGCCGCAGGGGAGATCCCGGGGGTTGCCGTCTCCAGTCGCTCCGCTGGCTCGAAGACAAAGCTCACCATGGTGCTGCGAAGCCCCAACCGTTCGCGCAACTCCGCGCCACTGAGCACCAGTTCCCCTCCCGGGCCGAC
>JAYKHK010000084.1:0-15316 GCA_035284785.1 Cyanobacteriota bacterium
TTGCTTATTGGATCAATGGATCCCTTCATCTCAGACCAGTCACAAGCGAGTATCTGGATCCTTGATGATGATGAAGAAATGTGCTCTCTTCTCGCCCGGCAAGGTGAAAAAATTGGTTGGAAGTTGCACTCCTATCATCATCCTCGCCAGCTTCCGGAGGCCCTTGAGCAAAGTCGTCCAGATTTGCTGATTTTAGATCAATTGCTTCCAGAAAAGCATGGTCTAGACGTCATGAAAAGTTTGCGCCAACATGCCAGGCCCTTTCCAGTGGTCATCCTCTCGGCTTTGGCGGCTCCCAGTGACCGCATCGCTGGATTGGAGGCGGGAGCGGATGACTACCTGTCAAAACCCTTTCACTTCCGCGAATTACAACTGCGCGTCGAGCGCTTGCTCCATTCTCCTACTGCCTCTGCCGCCTCGCCTCAGCCGCCCCCACACCAGCCCAACGCCTTCCTGATCGGCACGATGAGGTTCACAGCTGAACCTGAGCAAAGTCTCCTCACAGCCTCGGGCGAAAGCTATCGGCTGACCCGTGGTGAGGGCGCCCTGTTGGGGGCGTTTTGCCGCAATCCGGGGGTTGTCTTGAGCCGAGCCCAGCTGCTCCAGTGCACTGGCAGTCTGGTTAGCTCGGGCCACACCCGCACGATTGACGTGCGGCTGTCCCGCCTGCGCAAGCTGCTCCGCCAGCTCACAGGGGGAGAGATGATTGATCCGGTGCGGGGACAGGGATACAGGCTGGTTGGCGATGTGGTGCCCTGCGTCGATGACGAACCCCTCTCCGAGGTTTGATCGAGCTGACTGGCTGCGGCTGCTGCTTTATCTCATCGGCGGCTGTGGTTTCACGTTTGCCCTGTTCTGGCTTGCCCTGAACACGTTTCTGGAGCCAAAACTGGTTTCCGAAACAGCCTTGCGCACCTCTCGCAGCGTGGAACTTGTAGAGCTTGCCCTTCATTTGGTTCCCCCGGAAAAGTTGCCGCCAGGGGTGATCTTCAAGCGCTCTTGGAGTGGACCGGAAGGGGATGCCCAGCCCTTGGACTCTTTTGATCGCAAAGTGCAGCAACTGATGCAGAGCCGCTATCAGGTCACGCGCCAGATGCAGCGAGATCAGGGGCCTTTTGAGGACTCTTGGGGAGGGATGTGGGTGAGATTGGAGACGCTCCACACCCCTCCGATTTGGCTGTATCAACCTGAGCGGCTGAGCACCAGCAGCGCTTGGTTTCTACCCCTGCTGCGCAGCGCGGCCCTGTTCATGGGGTTGGCCATCGGCACCATCCTGTTTTTGAAGCAGTGTGTGGAAACCCCATTCAACAAAGTGTTTTTGAAATTGCCCGATGGTTTGCCAGCCCCCTTGCCTCTGTTGCCTGAGCAGGGAATCAGCCCTCTGCGCGTGTTGAGCCTCCGCATCAACAGGCTCCTGGAACGCCTGAACAATGTGGCTGCAGAACGGCGGGCGTTTTTGCGAGGCGTTGTGCACGATCTTGCCGGTCCCCAAACCCGCATCGGTCTTCACCTCGAACTGATGTCTGATTCCCTGGCTGAGGCTCATCAGGATGCCCTTCAAGCCATGACGAGTGACCTGCGGCAGTTGGAGGGCATCACGCAACAGTTGGCCTTGCTGGCGGAGAGAGATCAACCTGTGGTTTCTGTGCAACAGCTCGCCTTGGATGATCTGTGCACCCGGTTGGCGACAAGTTATGGAGGCCACTCCATTCACTGCAAGGTTCCGCGCCTGCTGGTGCGCCTGGATGCCTCTGGCTTGGAGCGGAGCCTGTGCAACCTCATCGACAACGCCCTCGATCACGGCCAGCCTCCCGTGGAGATCGATGCCTGGACGAAGAAGGCCACCCTGGTGCTGCAGGTGAAGGATCAAGGGCGCGCCCCCAGCCAGGCGAACTTGCTGACCATGCCTGCGAAGAGCCCGGCCTACGACAGGCAACGCCGTCGCCACAGGGGTTTGGGCTTGGCCATCGTGGAGCGTTTCTGTCGAGATCATCAGGGCAACCTCACGGTGATCCCTTCCGATCAGGGCTTCATCGTTCAGATGCATCTTGTGGCCACTCAAGAGGGGCCAGTGGTGCTTTGACCCGTTCTCAGCCTTCCAGGTAGGTGGTTTGTCCGAGGCTGGTTTCCAGGTGTTGCATCAGCCTGCGGGCTGCTTCAATCGATAGCCTGCCAGCCGCAATCGCTTCCTCACTGGCCTGTCTGAGGCGCTCCTGGAGACTTTGGGGATCGTGTTCCATGGCCTGGAGCACCTCGGCATTCGTATCCCCCCGCACGACATGCTCCACCCGATACCCGCCCCCATCGGTGAGGCGAATGTGCACCGCATTGGTGCGGCCGAAGAGGTTGTGCAGATTCCCCATCACCTCCTGGTAGGCCCCGGCCAAAAACAAGCCCACCCAGTAGGGCTCGCCAGGCCGGAGGGCGTGGAGCTCCAGCAGCGGCTTCTCTGCTCCAGGGCCAATGAAGCGTGCCAGCTTGCCATCGGAATCGCAGGTGAGGTCGGCAAAGCGTCCCAACCGATCCGGCCGTTCCGCTAGCCGGTGGATCGGCAGCACGGGAAAGAGTTGCTGGATGGCCCAGGTGTCTGGAGCCGAGCGAAACACCGAGAGATTGGCGTAGTAGGTGCCTGCCAGGGCGGCTTGCAGTCCCCGCAGATCCTCAGGGATGGCCGTCTCGCTGGGGATATCCGCCAGACGCTGGGCAATTTTCAGGCCGCATGCCCAGTAGAGCGCTTCCGCCTGACCCCGCTCCTGGAGCCCCAGGTAGCCCAGGCGAAAGGCGGAAAGAGCATCCTCTTTGAATTTGATTGCATCGTTCCAGGCTTCCTGGAGGGGTTCACAGCTGGCAGGGCGCGTTGGATCGCAACCCTCCACCTCGCTGATCAACGCCAAGGTGTCGCGCAGGTTCCGCACGATCAGGGGCTCCTCACTCGTGGCGGCACTCACGGCTGCGGGTGGTTGGCTGCAACCGAGCACATCAAACACGAGCACGCTGAAATGGCTGGCGATGGCTCGCCCGCTCTCGCTCACCAGGGTGGGGACGGCCACGCCCTTGGGTTCGCAGCATTCCCGCACCGTGGCCACCACGTCATTGGCGTAGTTCTGCAGGGAGTAGTTGGTGGAGGCTGTGGTGGCGGTGCGGCTGCCGTCGTAATCAATCCCCAGGCCGCCGCCCACATCGAGGAATCCCATCGCTGCGCCGAGGCGGTTGAGCTCCACGTAAAGCTGGCCGGCCTCCTGAAGGGCATCTTTGAGCACGGCAATGTCGTTGATCTGGCTGCCGATGTGGAAATGAAGGAGCCTCAGATCCGAGAGCAGTCCGGCCTGGCGCAGGTCCTCCACCGTGCTGAGCAGATCGGGAATCGAGAGGCCGAATTTGGCCCCCTCCCCCACCGAGCTTCCCCAGCGGCCCACGCTGCGCGCCGAGAGCTTCGCCCGCACACCGATCAACGGGGCCGCCCCCAGGTCCTGGCTGGCGGCGATGATCCGCTCCACCTCATCCGCCTGCTCGATCACCACCAACGGCTGGCGGCCCAGCCGGCGGGCGAGGATCGCCGTTTCGATGTAGCGGCGGTCTTTGTAGCCGTTGCAGATCAGCAGGGCCTCCGGATCATCCAGCAGGGCCAAGGCGATCAGGAGTTCGGCCTTGCTGCCAGCCTCCAGGCCGAAATGCCAGCGCCTGCCGGTTTCCATCAGCTGCTCCACCACATGGCGCTGCTGATTGCATTTCACCGGAAACACCCCCTGATAGCGGCCGTTGTAGCCGTATTGGGCGATGGCGCGCTCGAAGGCGGCATGGAGTCGCTCCAGCCGGTCGTCGAGGATGTCGTCAAAGCGGATCAGCAGGGGCAAGGCCAGATCACGCCCCCGCAGCCCCTTCACCAGCTCCACCAGATCGAGCGCACCCCCTCGCTCCCCCCTGGGCTGCACCATCACATGGCCTCGGGCATTCACCGAGAAATAAGGATCCCCCCATCGGTCCAGGCCGTAGAGGGAGGCGCTTTGGGCGGCACTCCAGGCGTCGACGCCGCTTTGGCCCATGGGGGTGCAATGGAGCAGGCGCGAATCTAGTCGGCGCCCAGGCGGCTACATCCGGTTCAGCGTGGGGATGCCCAGCAGGCCCAGCCCCAGCTTCAGCGTTTCGGCGCAGAGGCGGCAGAGGGCCAGGCGGGAGCCCCGCTCCGCAGCTTCGGCCTTGAGCACTGGCACCTGGTCATAGAAGCGGTTGAAGCATTGGCTCAGTTCAAACAGGTAGCTGCAAAGCCGATTGGGCAGCAGATCCTCCTCCACTTCGAGGATCACGCTGTCGAACTTGAGCAGCTCGCGCACCAAGGCCCACTCCAACGGGTCGCTGAACACCAGCGGATCGGGCACGGCTTCCGTCGCGGCGGCCTCCCCGCCCCGACGCACGATGCCCGCCAGGCGCACCACCGCATAGAGCAGATAGGGAGCGGTGTTGCCCTGCAGGGCGAGCATGCGATCAAAGCTGAACTGGTAGTTGGTGATCCGGTTGGTGGCCAGGTCGGCGTATTTCACGGCGCCCAGACCCACGGCGGTGGCCACCGCCGCGATGAAGGGCTCCCCTTCTTGGCGGCCTTCCTCAGCCAGCCGCGACCTGAGGTCGGCTTCCGCCCGCTGCACCGCCTCATCCAGGAGGTCTTTGAGGCGCACGGTGTCGCCGGAGCGGGTTTTGAGCTTTTTGCCATCGTCCCCCTGCACCAGGCCGAAGGGCACATGCTCCAGCCGGCCCCCTTCCGGCACCCAGCCCGCCCGCCGTGCAACCTCAAACACGGCCGCGAAATGGCTCGCCTGGCCGGCGTCGGTGACATAGATCAGGCGCTGGGCCCCGTCACCTGTGGGCGGAGCGGCGAAGCGGTAGCGGATGGCGGCCAGGTCGGTGGTGGCGTAGTTGTAGCCGCCATCGCTTTTTTGCACGATCACCGGCGGTTTGTCCTCAGCGAGAAACACGCATTCGGCGCCGGCGTCCTCCACCAGCAGGCCCGCCTCGCGCAGATCGGCCACCACCGCGGCAAGAAAGGGGTTGTAGAAGGATTCGCCCCGCTCCTGGAGCACCACCCCAAGCCGATCGTAGATCTGCTGAAACTCCCGCCGGGATTGCTCGCACAGCAGGGTCCAGGCTTTGAGGCTGAGCGGATCGCCTCCCTGCAGCTTCACCACCTCTTCCCTGGAGGTGGCTTGGAAGACCGGATCGCTGTCGAAGCGGGCCTTGGCCTGGCGGTAGAAGCTCACCAGATCGCCCAGGTTCACCGCATCCGCCTGCTCCAGGGCCTCAGGTGCCACCTCTTTGAGGTGGGTGATGAGCATGCCGAACTGAGTGCCCCAATCGCCCACATGGTTGAGCCGCAGCACGGGGTGGCCGCGAAATTCGAGCACGCGCGCCAGGGCATCGCCGATGATCGTGGAGCGCAGGTGCCCTACGTGCATCTCCTTGGCGATGTTGGGGCTGGAGAAATCCACAATCACCGGGGCCAGCGGCCCCGCGGCGCTGGGCACCCCGAGTCGGGGATCGTCCACCCGCCGCCGCACCTCATCGGCCAGCACTTCGGGGCGCAGGGTGAGGTTGATGAACCCCGGCCCAGCGATCTGGGGAGGCAAGCACAGGGGGCTGAAACCGGGATCGGTGGCCAGCTGCTCCACCACAGCGGTGGCGATGGCCCGGGGCGCCTGGCCGAGGGGCTTGGCCAGGGGCAGGGCCCCGTTGGCCTGAAAGTCGCCGAATTCGGGCTTGCTGGCGGCCTCCAACTGGGGGTCAAAGGGCGTCCCTGCGGCCCTGGCCGCGGCGGCCGCGTCCGGAAAAGCCCGCTCCATGGCGCCCTGGAGCTGGTGGCGGAGCGTCTGGAGCACGCTGAGCATGGGCGGGCCAGGCAGAGGAGGGGAGAGTCGATCATCTCTCCCGGGGGATCGGGGGGAGGCCGGCTGTGGGGCAGCGATCCGTGCAACGGCCGAACTGGACCCTCTCAGCGCTCCCGGCCACTCACCACCAGAGCCGCAAGGATCCCCACGGCTCCAGCGAGGGTGCGCGGACCCAGCGATTCGCCAAGAAACAGGTGGGCGCTGAGCAGCGCCACCACCACCACCCCGTTTCCCCAAAGCGCCACGGCCAGGGCTCCGAGGTGTCGGTAGCTGATGAGCAGGCAAAGCTCACTGCCCAGCCGCACCACCCCGGCGTAAATGAGCAGCACCCCCACCACCCACCAGGTGCGCAAATAGAGGAAGTGATCCGGGCCGTAGAGCAGCAGGGAGATCAGGCCAAACACCACGGCGGCCCCCAGGCTCGTCACCCCCAGGGAGAGCCCCAGGCCCCAGGGCCTGCCCGCACTCAGGCGGTTGAGCACGCCTGCGATGGCAAAGGCCACCACACTCACCAGGGCCCAGACCACACCGGCCGGGCTGGTGCTGCGATCTGCGGCAGAGGCCATGGGCATGGCCATGCCGCTGCTCAGCCAGAGGCCAAGGGGAAGCAGCGTCAGGGAGAGGCCGAAGCGCTTCGGCAGCGGCTCCTTCAACACCACCAGGGCCAGAACAGCCGTGACCGGAAGGATGAGGGTGAAGATCAGGGTGAGGCTCACCACCGGCAGCCGCCGCAGGGCCAGGAAATAGGCCATGGGCCCGATGCAAAACCCCAGGGCGGCGCGGCTGGCCAGGAGCCAGCGATCCCCGTGCGAGAGCGCTGGCAGCTGCCGCTTCACCCCGGGCAGATCGATCGCCAGAGAGGCCAGGCCCGTCGCCAGGCTGGCGAAAAAGAAGACGTTGCAAAAGCTGATCGGGTCTTCCTGCATGCCGTAACGGGCAACCGCGGTTTCCCCCCGCTCCTGCAGCCACTTGAGGAGGGTCGGATCGCATCCCTTGATCACGATGTAGGCCAGCAGGGCCAGCCCTGCCCTCACGCCAGCACCGCCTCAAATCGCATCGAGATGTCCAGCCAGCTGCTGCGGGTGATCGGTGCGCTGGTGGAGATCAGATCCACGCCGCTGGCGGCATAGGCCCGCAACGCCTCAGGTTGCACCCCGGAAGCCTCCAGCGACGCCTGGGGCGCAAGCTGCCGCAAGCGCGGCACCAGATCGCTGAGCGCCTCTGGGGAAAAGCCATCCAACAACACCGCATCGGCTCCGGCCCGCAAGGCCAGCCCGGCTTCCTCCTCCGTTTCGGCTTCCACGATCAGCCGGGCCGGCCAGGGGGCTGAGGCCCGCACCGCCGCCACGGCCCGCCCGATGCCTCCCGCCCAAGCCAGATGGTTTTCCTTGAGCATCGCTGCGTCATCCAACCCGAAACGGTGGTTGGTGCCGCCGCCGCAGCGCACGGCGTATTTCTCGAGCACCCGCAGCCCCGGCGTGGTCTTGCGCGTATCCACCAGCCGCACGCCCGTGCCCTCCAGCTCGGCCACCAAGGCCGCGGTGGCGGTCGCCACCCCAGAGAGCCGCATCGCCAGATTCAGGGCGGTGCGCTCGCCTGCCACCAGCGCCGCCGCCTGTCCCGCCAGCGTGAGCAGGCGCTGGCCAGCCTTCACCCGCACCCCATCGGGCACCCGTCCTTCAACGCTCACCTGGGGATCCAACAGGCGGAACAGCGGCTCCACCAGCACCCCGCCACAGAACACCCCCTCCTGTTTGGCGATCCACTGGGCCCGCCCATCGCGATGGATCACAGCTGGGCTGGTGAGATCTCCCCGGCCCAGGTCTTCGGCCAGCCAGGCCTTGAGCTGCTGCAGCAACTCAGGTTGCAGGGGGGGACACAGGGGCGCCATCGGCATCTTCAGCCGTCCCATCTTGGGATGCCATCAGGCCAGCGCAGCCCTCAGGCCAGGCCTAGCAGCGCCACCCAGAGGCCCTTGCAAAGCATGTGGAGAATTTGATCGGTGGTGAAGTTGATTCGCCCCTTGCACTTGTTGTGGTCGATTAAAACGTGGATGCCCATTTCGGCTGCGCCGAGCAGGGGCACTCCCGTGAGCAGGGCGACTGCCAGGCCATGGATGGCCCCATGGGCTGTCAACCACCACCCCCAGGGAAGAACTTTGTCGCAGCCACGGCACTTCTCCCTGGCCATGCGATCGCTCTGCAGCCCAAAATCACAAAGGAAATGGGCCATCAGCAGCAGCAGAAGCACGGAGACCTGATTCAGGCCGGTCGAGCTGGACACGTTGGGAAGGTCTCGAGTCTTCAATTTCCTCCCAACATTCTCCTTCAAAAGCCGCACGCTTTGACATTTCGCGGCGGTTCCTTGGCGGAATTCACCTTCAGACTCCACAGTGGACAAGTCCTCGGTTCTCAGTCGGCTCATGGCCCTTCCCGACCTGGCGGCCCCCATGGCCACCATCGGCGTGCCGACCGAAATCAAGCGCGATGAACAGCGGGTGGCGATCACTCCCGACGGGGTGCGGGAGCTGGTGGCGCAGGGGATGGAGGTGCGCGTGCAGGAGGGCGCCGGCCTGGGGGCTGGCATCGGCGATGACTCCTATCGCGTGGCGGGCGCGCGTCTCGTGGAGCAGGAGGAGGCCTGGGCTGCCCATCTGGTGGTGAAGGTGAAGGAACCGCAGCCAGAGGAATTTCGCTTTTTGCGGCGGGATCTTGTGCTGTTCACCTATCTCCACCTCGCCGCTTACACCGATGTGGGACGGGCGCTCCTGGAGGCGGGCACCACCGGTGTGGCCTACGAAACGGTGCAACTCGAGGATGGCAGCCTGCCGCTTCTGGCGCCCATGAGCGAGGTGGCGGGCAGGCTTGCGGCCCAGGTGGGCGCCCGGCTGTTGGAAAAGCCCCAGGGGGGGCGAGGGGTGCTGATTGGCGGTTGCACGGGGGTGCGTCCTGCTCGGGTGACGGTGCTCGGCGCTGGCACCGTGGGCTGGAATGCCGCCCGCCTGGCCGCCGCCATGGATGCGGAGGTGTTTCTGCTCGATCGCTCGCCCCAGCGCTTGCGCCAGCTGGAGAGTGATCGGCGCGGCCGGCTTGTCACCCTCGTGAGCAGCCGGGGCTTGATCGAACGTCTCGTTCCGGAGACGGATTTGCTGATTGGCGCGGTGTTGCTTCCCGGTGGACGGGCGCCCACTCTGGTGGAGGAGGAGTGGGTGCAGCGCATGCGCTCGGGCTCGGTGATTGTGGATGTGGCGATCGATCAGGGGGGGTGCATCGCCACGAGCCGGGAAACCACCCACACCGATCCGGTGGTGACCATCCATGGCGTGCAGCACTACGCGGTGGGCAACATGCCGGGGGCGGTGCCCTTCACCTCCACTGAAGCTTTGGTGAGCGTCACCCTTCCTTACATCCTCGTGATGGCTGGCCGCGGGCTCACCGAGGCGGTGACGGACCGACCGGAGCTTCTCTCGGGGCTCAACACTGTGGATGGCGCCGTGTGCCATCCAGGGGTGGCCAAGGCTTTGGGCCTGGCTCCACGCCACCCCATGGCCTGCTTGCGCTGAGGCTCGCTGGGGCCCATCCCGTGGCCCCTCAGGCCGGTGCCTCCCTGCGCAGGGCAGCGGTCTCCAGGGCCACCCCCTCCCGCAAGGCCAGCACCAGCCCGGCGGCTTCGGCGTAGCTGCTCGCCTCCACCACCTCCAATCCCAACCCTGCCCCATCCACCTGCAGCACACAGCTGTTGCTCGTGACGACAATCAAGGGCACGCCCCGTTCCGCGCTGGCAAGCACCGCCTCACCCCCGAGGGCCCCCGCAGGCGCCACAACGGCCCCCAGCTGCTCTGCCCGCAGCAGCTCCCGGCCCCGGCCTGCCATCGCCTCAGCCACCACCAGATCCGGCGCCCTGCTCAGCCCCACCAGCACACAGGGCAAAAAGGTGTGGCCCAGTTCCTCAGCCGCTGCCCGGGGATCCAGAAGGGGATCGGGCGGCAGGGCGGCGAGGGCGGGAGCGTGGGCGCAGGGCACCCGCAGGTGGCGGCTCAGCAAGTGGGAGATCACAGCCTCCGCTCCAGCCAGCCCATCCACCCCCGCTCCGTGCCTGTAGGCCTCCAGGGCCCCAGCGGATGGGTCGTCGGGGAAGCGCGCCACCACGGCGATGGCGGTTCCGCCGCCCTCCACCACTTTCTCACCCGCACGCAGCAGCGCGTCGGGGGCGCCAAGGCTGCCCCAACTGATGCCGCTCCGGCCCCAGGCCAGGCCCACCCCCAAAGGTTCATCGGTGGTCACCACCGGCCCGATCGCCAGCCCGAGGCTGGCGCCACAGGCCTGGGCCACCTGAACGTGGCGGAGGCGGAGGGGGTCTTCGATGGCCGCATCCAGCACCAGCCCCACGCGCTGTTGCCGCTTGGGAGCCAGGGCCAGCTCACCGCAGGCGAAACGGTTGAGCGCCCAACCTTCCACATAGTGCAGCCGCGGATCGCTCCAGTAGAGCGCCGCCGCGTTGAGCACATTGGGATGGGTGATCAGGCAGCCGCTGGCCGCTGCCAGCAAGCGGGCGGCCGGCAGGGCATCTCCGGCATAACCGCCCACCCGGCAGCCCACCCCCGTTGGCACGACCATCAGGGTGGGGAGTGGTGGCGGGGCCATAGCCCCGCTCACAGAGGCAGCCGCAACACCACCGCCTCGATGCTCAACCGGGGCCTGCCTGTGGCACCGGCTGGGGAGGCCAGCCCGGTGATGGCCCAGCGCAGGGCTTCACCGTTGGCTCCCACTTGTTCCGCCAGGGCTTGCTTCACTTGGGCCAGCAGGGGGCCGTCTCCAGGCTCCATCACCAGCTCAAGTCGCTCCAGGGGCGGGCTCATCGTTGGTATTGACCAAACTGGGCTTCGTAAAGGGCATCCTCCTGCCCGCCCAGCACGTCCAGGTCACTTCGGGGGAAGGCGACGCAAAGCAGGGCGTAGCCCTGCTGTTGCAATTCGGCCTTCACCCCCATGGCATCGGGTTGATGCACGGTTCCGCTGCGAAGCAGGGCCGCGCAGGTGGTGCAGACGCCTGAGCAACAGGAGTTGGGGAGGGCGACACCGGCGGCTTCGGCCGCGGCCAGCACGGTCTGGTCGGCCCGGCAAGGGAAGCTGTGGCGCACACCATCAAGCTCAACGCTGATCGTGTACGTGGAGACGTCGCTGGGGAGCATCAGCCGAGGAAACGGGCAGATCAATCCGTCCATCCTCCCCTTTCAAGGGGCCCTTCTCAAGAAGTGGGTCGCAGCACCATCAGCCCCACCACATCGTCCACCCCCGCCACGTAGCGGGCCAGATCCCGGCTGCGCATCACCCCCTTGCCCGGGGCTGCATGGAGGGCATGGCGCCGGTTGCCCTCCACTTCCACGAAGCCCACGTGGGTCACATCCAGCCCGTTCACTCGCGTCACCAGGCCAAAAATGTCGCCGTTCCGCAAGAGGGGAAGGGCCTGACCCAGGGCCGCGACGGACACATAGGCCTGCTGCACCACCAGCCCGGCCTCCAGCTGGGCGATGCAGCGCCGGTTGGCATCCTGCCGCATGGGTTTGTAGGCCTGTGGATGGGCGCTCATGAAGCGCAACGGAATGCGGCGGCTGCGGGCTCCCGGCAGAGTGGCGGTGATGTCGCTGACCAACCCCTGGCGCTGGGCGGCGGCGGCCCAGCGGCTGAAGTAGTGCTGGCGATGGCAGTAGTCCACCCGGCCGCCCTCGTAGCGCAGCCGCCTCACTCGCTCAGCAAAGGCGTTTTGTGCGGCCCCTGGTTGCTGGGGATTGAGCTGCGCCCAGGCAAGCAGCTGCTCCACAAACAGGAAGCAGTCAAAGCGGCTCAAATCGAGCTGGAGCCGTTCACTGGGCCCTTGATCCAGGGAGAAAGCGACGTAGGGCCGGCCGATGGCGCGACGCGCCAGGGCCACCAAGGCATCTCCAGTGGCTAGGCCCTGGCGGATCCTCAGTCCCTGTTGGAGCAAAGCGGGGGTGCCCTCAGCCCAAAGGGGCTGGGGCGCGGCCATCGCGGTCGGTGCCAGGGCGGGTGGGGCGAGCAGCAGCACCCCCGCCACACCTCCGAAGAGCGGGTTCATGAGGTTGTCATGCCACTTGCGGTTGGGGGTGGGCCGCCAGCCACTGGGCCAGGGATTGCTGGGGTTGGCCCTGGCGGGAGGTGATTTCAATGATGCGTCCCTCAGCCGCGGGGGTGTCCAGAGCCTCCAGACATACCTTGGCCACCAAGCGCCTGGGGATGCTCTGGCTCTCTTGCTGATTCGGCCCGCTGTAAACCACCCCCTCGCTCTCCAGTCCCTCCTCCGTTTCCTTGAGACCCCCCGGGCGCACCACGGTCCAGCGCAGCCCGCTGTCTTGAAGCCAGCGTTCCCCCACCCCTTTCCACACCAACACCAGCCAGAAAAGATTGAGGGGATGGATCCAGCGCCCGCTGCACAGGGAGCTCACCAGCACCACCCGATCCACCCCCGTTTCCTTGCAGGCCGCGATCTGGGCGCGAACGGCTAGCGCATCCACCTTCATCGGGCCGAGGGGATCAACAGAGGGGCGCGCGCCAGTGGCGATCACCAGGGCTTGGCACCCCTCGAGGGCCTGGCGCAGGGCTGGGGCATCGTCCAGTTCCAACCGAACGATCTCGGCCCCGGCCAGGCCCTCGGGGGCGACCGCATCGGGGCGCAGCAGGGCGCGCACCTGGAACCCCCGAGCCAAGGCCTCCTGCGCCACGCGCCAACCCGTTTTCCCTGAGGCTCCGCTGACGGCCAGTCGAGTCATGGGGGCTCGTCTCCAAAATCCACTGTTCAGCCAAGGCTATGGAGCGGCTGCCAGCCCTGTTGATTAGGGTGGGCTCATGATGGAAATGATTCTCGAAGTCAGCCATCTCACCGTCTGTCGGCGGGGCGTGCCCGTGGTGGAAGACGTGAGCTTTGGCCTGGCCGCTGAATCCGATACCGCCCTGATCGGCCCCAATGGGGCGGGCAAGAGCACCTTGGTGCAGGCCTTGCTTGGAGTCTTGCCCCGCAGCGCCGGGGAGGTGAAGCTGCTCGGCCAGCGCCTCGGGCCCCAGGGCCAACTGCCTGCGGCGATCCGGCAACAGATCGCCTACCTGCCCCAGAGTCTGGCGTTGAAGGACACCATCCCGTTGAGCGTGCGGGAGTTCGTGGCCCTCGGTTGGGATCCCCCGGGGCCGGGGCTGCCATGGCGCGGGGGGAGGGGGCGGCGCTGGGCCGTTGAGGCGGCCCTCAGCAAAACGGGTTGCCAGTCGCTGGCCTCCCGCTTGCTCAACGAACTCTCTGGCGGCCAGCTCAAGCGCGTTCTGCTGGCCTTTTGCGTGGTGCGTCCCCGGCGACTGTTGGTGCTTGATGAAGCCCAAACCGGCCTGGATGCCCAGGCGAGTGAGGCCTTCTACGGCCTGATTGATCAATTGCGACATTCGGAGGGCTGGGCCATCCTGCAGGTGTCACACGATTTGGAGATGGTGCGGCGCACCTGTGATCGCGTGCTCTGTCTCAATCGCCGCCTGCGCTGCAGCGGCACGCCAGACCACGCCCTGAGCCCAGCCCAGCTCGCTCTGGTCTATGGACCGGGTTTTGCGCGCTACCACCACCACCACCAACCCTCAGGGGCCTGAGCGCAGGCGGCTCGGTTGCCCATAGAGCCACTCCAGCGTGCGTCGGTCACGGACGCTCAGCTGCAGCACTGGAGTTGCTCCGGGGGAGGCGGCCATGGCGTCGCCGGGCTCATCGCTATGTCCCCAGAGGCCGAAGGCATGGCCGAGCTCATGCAGAGCGGTGGCCTGCAGGGCCTCCTGCCGCTGCCCCGCTCCAATCAGCACCTCCACTTTGGGTTCCACCAGTGGGGGAGCACCCTCCCCCCGCTTCTGCAGGCTGAGGCTGGCCCTGCCATGGCTGGCTCGTGGTCGCCCCTTGGCATCCCATCGCAGAGGAGGACGCCGTCGCCAAATGGTCACCTGGGCCAGCTCTGGTTGGTTCACCAGAACAATGGGCAGAACCTGTTGCCACTCTTTCAGCGCACCCGCCACCGCCTGCAGCCAGCGTTCGGTTGACCTTGAAGGGGATGCCTCGGAATCAGCGGGCTCCACCCACACACACCAGGTGGATTGCAGCGGCCATCCCAGAGGCGTGGTTTGTAGACGATGGCGATAGTCGCTCGGCGGCTCCGGTTGGGGATGGCCTGCGGGGATCAACAGGGGATCGATGGCCAGGGCTGTTCCCGAGCGAACCTGCCTGCAGGGGGCCTCGCTCCAACTCGGAAGGCCTGCCGCCAAACCAAGCAGCAAACTCGCCCGTGCGAGAGAGGCCCGCATGGTTGCCAATGCCTGACGGCAAAACAATCAGTGGGGGCCCAAGCCCACGCCGCGAGCCATCAAGGTGGCCAGGAAAGGGATCAAAGCAAATCCTGCAATCTCCACATTGAGGATCCACCTGAGCCGTTGGGCCAGAGCTTCACTCACCTGCGGCAATTCTCCCTTGCGGAGTGGAATGGCCCACAAGATGTAGGTGATCGTTGGGTAGAGGGAGAGGGCACCCACGCTGAGGTACAGCCCCACCTTCCACCAGAACAATGGGTTTTCGGTGTAAAAACTGCTGCCCTGGCCGAAGTGCACCACCCGCAGGATGCCGCTCACCAGCAGGGCGAGGGCCGCCACGCCGTACACCACATCGGTGATCACCATGAGCACGGCATCGCCCCGTTCGGGATTGGCGCGGATGAGGCGACGCTCCATCACCAGGGCGGCAAAGCACACCATGAAGCTCAGGTAGTGCGTGTAGGCCACCGCCGCGCTGCTGAGCACCTGGGAGGGAAGAGCGGGCAGCGCTAGAGCAGCCATGGCATACAGGATCGATTCGCTGGAGGTTAGCGGTCAAGCCAGGCGGGGCGGCGAAAGAGGGAGGGGCTGGCTGGCAGCCATGAAGCTTTTGATCAACAAACCATGAGAAAAAGAAACAAAACTCTGAAGCCTTTCTGTGACTTTGCCAGATCTTGTCGTTTATCCCTAGGTTCAACAAAGTACATTTTTCAGAGATGGCCAGTTCCCTGAGTGCATTCCTCGGTGAGATCGGTCGCCATCAACTTCTTACGCCTGAACAGGAGCTCACCCTGGGTCGGAAGGTGCAGGCGATGGTCGGTCTGCAGGAGCGTTGCACGATGGCAGGCGGGCAAGGCCCAGCCTGCGAGTACGACGAAATCGAGCGTCGCACGATGCGCGTGGGTGAGCGGGCAAAACAGCAAATGATCACGGCAAACTTGCGTTTGGTTGTCAATCTCGCCAAACGCTATCAAGGGAAGGGATTGGATCTGCTGGATCTCATTCAGGAAGGAACGATCGGCCTCACGCGTGCCGTGGAAAAGTTTGATCCCACCCGCGGCCACCGCTTCAGCACCTATGCCTACTGGTGGATTCGCCA
>JAYKHK010000085.1:0-4191 GCA_035284785.1 Cyanobacteriota bacterium
CCATGATTTTGGCATCGGTCCAGATGTTGACAACCCCCTCACGGCGGAGATTTGTGAGCGCATCTTCGAGCTTCTTGCGCAGATCTGCATCCCTTCGCGAGTAGGAGATGAACAGCTGCAAGGGTGACACGACCTACAGATCTAATGATTTTGGTTATTTTAATAATTCTTCTCTCAACCCTGTCAGTGCTTAAGACTTTGCCATATCCCTCGATGCAGGCAGCGCGGCTCCGACCCAGGAGAATGGATGGTTCCCGCCTGCCTACCCGATGATTCGCTCCCGAGCAGCCGTGGCCTGGGGCCCTTCCCAACCGCTCGAGGTGACCGAGATTGATGTGGCTCCCCCCGGGCCCGGCGAGGTGTTGGTGCGAATCGTGGCCACGGGCGTCTGCCACACCGATGCCTTCACGCTCTCTGGCGCTGATCCGGAGGGTTTGTTCCCTGTGGTTCTCGGCCATGAGGGTGGCGGCGTGGTGGAAGCCTTGGGGGAGGGGGTGACCTCGCTGGCGGTGGGCGACCACGTCATCCCCCTCTACACCCCGGAATGCCGCTGCTGCAGCTTCTGCCTGTCGGGCAAAACCAATCTCTGCCAAGCGATCCGCGCCACCCAGGGCCAGGGGCTGATGCCCGATGGCACCAGCCGCTTTTCCCTCCAGGGGCGGCCCATCCACCACTACATGGGCACCTCCACCTTCTCGGAATACACCGTGCTTCCTGAGATCGCTGTGGCGAAGATTCAGTCGGAAGCGCCCCTCGAGAAGGTGTGTCTGCTGGGTTGTGGGGTGACGACGGGAATCGGGGCTGTGCGCAACACCGCCAAGGTGCAACCCGGCAGCACGGTGGCCGTGTTTGGCCTCGGGGGGATTGGCTTGGCCGTGGTGATCGGTGCGGTGATGGCCGGCGCGTCCCGCATCATTGCCATTGATGTGAACCCGGATAAATTTGAGATCGCCAAACAACTCGGCGCCACAGATTGCATCAATCCGCGTCAGTACGACGCTCCGATCCAACAGGTGGTGATCGATCTTACCGATGGCGGAGTGGATTACTCGTTTGAGTGCATCGGCAATGTGGAGGTGATGCGCGCCGCCCTGGAGAGCTGCCACAAGGGCTGGGGGGAGAGCACGATCATCGGCGTGGCGGGCGCCGGGCAGGAGATCAGCACGCGCCCCTTCCAGCTGGTCACCGGCCGGGTGTGGCGCGGTTCGGCCTTTGGCGGGGTGCGTGGACGCAGCGAGCTTCCGGGCTATGTGGCCCAAGCGATGGCCGGCGCCATTCCCCTAGACGCCTTCATCACCCACACCATGCCTCTGGCCGAGATCAATCGCGCCTTTGAGCTGATGGAGGCGGGTCAGAGCATTCGCTCCGTGGTGATCTTCTGAGCCATGACCTCCACAGCCTCCACTCTTCAATTGCTGGCGGAGAGCCGTTGCTTTGGCGGCCTGCAACGCCGCTACAGGCATGGCTCGGCCGCCTTGGCTTGCGAGATGACCTTCAGTGTCTTCCTGCCGCCCCAGGCGATGGAAGGAACAACGGTGCCGGCCCTGTATTGGCTCTCCGGGCTGACGTGCAGCGATGAAAACTTCATGCAAAAGGCCGGTGCTCAGCGCAGCGCCGCAGCGCTGGGTTTGGCGTTGGTGGCTCCAGACACCAGTCCCCGGGGCGAGCAGGTGCCTAACGATCCCGCTGGGGGCTGGGACTTTGGCCATGGCGCTGGTTTTTATGTGGACGCCACCAGGGACCCCTGGCGCCGCCACTATCGGATGCACTCCTATGTGGTGAGCGAGCTGCCGGAGCTGGTGGAGGCCCATCTGCCGATCGATCCGCAGCGTCGCGGCGTCAGCGGCCATTCGATGGGTGGCTACGGCGCCTTGCTGGTCGCTCTGCGCCATCCTGATCGCTACCGCAGCGTGTCTGCCTTCGCCCCGATCGCCCATCCCAGCGCCTGCCCATGGGGGCAAAAGGCCTTCGCCCACCTCCTGGGGAACGATCCAAGCCAGTGGAGGGAATGGGATCCAACCTCACTGATGCGGCAATCCTCACCGCCCCCGAGATGGAGTCGGCACAGCTCGCTCCTGGTGGATCAGGGCTCGGCTGATCCCTTTCTTGAGGAGCAGCTGCGCCCTTCTGCCCTGATTGAGGCAGCCGAGACTGCGGGGATCCCCCTGAGGTTGCGCTTTCAAGAGGGCTACGACCACAGCTATTACTTCGTCGCCAGCTTCATCGAGGATCACCTGCACCACCATGCGGCTGCCCTGCGCGGATCGCCCTAAACCAACCGGGCCTGCGCACTTCCCCACCACGAAGGGTTGGAGTGGTGGGGAAGAGCTTGAACAACCCAGTTGGTCCTCGCCTAGCCCCGCAGGTGGCGAGCCAGGCTGGCGGGCGAGAAGGTGAACCCCTCAGCCTGAGCGATGGCCACCACAGCGTTGGCATCGGCGGCGGCATCCACTTGCTGTTTGAGGGCTGGATTGAGCTCCACCTTGGCCAGAAACGCTGCGAGTTGGGCTTTGGACATGGGGAATCTTTTTCTTACTCTGAGACTCTAGGGAGATTTGTTGTGGGCCGAGGATGGCGAGCCTCAGACGCATCTCGAAGCAGTGGTCGAGAAGGCGCTGCACAGCCGAGCGCTTCCGCCTGCGCTGTCGATTGATTTGGGGCTGTTGTCCGCCATCTCCAATTCCACATCAGCTCTGAGCGGCGCGAGGGAGCAGGCGAGGGGCACCGTGGTGGCTGATGGGGTCCAGGCCATGGCCGAGTAAGGAGCAAGTGTCGCAGAGTGGAAGGGTGACAAGTGCCTTGTCGATTACCGATAAGCCTCCGCAATCCTGAGATCCCTCTCCGTGCGTGGCCTGATGGCCGCAGCTCCGACACGGATCACGCTTGAGCCGCCGGCCGTAGATGAGCCCATGCTCATGGCTACTGCAGCGCGGGCAGCGAAAGCCATCAGGCCAACGAGCCCTCTCTAGAGCGGCCTCACATGGCTCCTCGCTGCCATAGAGCCGCTGGAATTCAGGGAGGGAAAGGCCCTTCCAAAACTGGATGCCGATGTGCTCCATGGCCGCATTGGGAGTTATGCACTAGCCTGTGCGACCAAGCTGTAGTGCGCGGAGCGAGCAGTGCAGTTAAGTACTCCGTTCGTTTCTCTCCCCAAGATACGTCGATAGCTGGGGATTCGCGCTTGACGCATTGGAGCCTGACTTGATTCATGGCGTGATCAGCTCATTGCTCAAGCTGAAGCGACCTTGCTTCACTCGTCCAACCATATGGGTTTCGGGATGATTGCCACCCTGGATCCTTGTCATTGTGACATTTGGCGGCTACACGGAGGCGATGCGCTGATCAATGTGAGTGGTGCATCCAGTGGAAGACAAAAAAAGAATATGCAGATCTTGCATAGATCTTGGAAACAAAACAATTAACGGTCATCTGTCTGGGAGGTTTGGCTAAAATTTTTTAATCGAGAGCACCTCTCGTGATTCTTCTTTTTGTTCAACACCATGTCTCCTGCTTCGATTAGGCTCTGGTTATCCTGTCTTTCAGCTCTTGCGGCCACCGGCTTGTCCTCTGCGCCAGCCCACGCTTCCCTCGAAAACTTCCTGATTAATTTCGCAACACCTGCCACTGGCTCCTCCCTTGCGACCGCCCCTCTCGTGATGAATTATCCGAGTGGCTTTGCGGGGACCGCTTCAAATGCTTCAACTGGTGGAGCGGTGATGTCTATTTTGGCAAGAGGAGGTCAGAATGTTGGCTACTGTAACGATGGCTCATTCGGGATCGGCACAGGCTATTGCCAATTAAATTTCAATTTTGACGTAGAGAAGATTGTTTTTAATCTTGTTGATGATCCAGGCGGGAGCATCTCTGCTTTTGCTCTCGATTCCCTGGGGAATGTTCTTGCTTCCATAAATATTGGTTCTGTGAGCTTTCCAGGTCAAGTTGTTACCTTTCCTGCAGGTGGCACTCCATTTCGGTCACTTCGCTGGAGAGACGATGCTGCTCAACTAAGCTTTATTTATAATTTGAATGTTTACAGAACACCTGGCCCGCTGCCTGTTCTTGGTGCTTTTGCAGCCTTCGGTTACAGCCGAAAGCTTAGAAAGCGTCTGCGGGATAGCAAACTGTCAACTGCCGCTTGATAGGAACGATCGCTTGTTCCGCTCACGCCTATGCTGATCGGAACAAGCAACA
>JAYKHK010000086.1:0-5640 GCA_035284785.1 Cyanobacteriota bacterium
TTCCTTGTGGGCCTGCAGCTCGGCGTCGGTTTTTGGGGGTCGGCGGGGCATGGGTCAGGGGTGGGCCGAGGTGGTCGGCCTGGGACGGCTAGCGTTGAGGCAGGTGCTGGAGCCCAGGGTGTCGTACAGGATCCGCTTGCCGCAGACCGATGAGGGCTGGTCGCTGAGCTGCCTGGATCTGCCGGGCTGCCACTCCCAGGGGAAAGCCGCGAGGAGGCCCTGGCCCACATCCGAAAGGCCATCGGCCTGTGGCTGGAGGTGGAGGCGGAAGAGGCGGGCGTGAAGCACGTTGAGACCCTGGAATTGGCTGTCTGAAGCGCCCAGCTTCCGCGAAGCGGTTGCCCCGCTTGCTGATCTGTTGCGCCGACAGGCCGGAAGCTACTGCGGCGGATGGCGGGCAGCGTGCAAACAGCGACTGAGGCCCTGGGGCTCGTCACCAACGCGGGATCAGCGGGATGGAGGCCAAGATGGGGAACTTGCCATCGATTCCAGCATGATCATCCCTCCCCCTTGCCTCAACGCACACTGAGCTGATGGCTGGCCCCTTTCGCTTGCAGCCCCTCAGAGCCGCAGACCTCGATCCGCTGATTGCTGAGCTGAAGGATCAGGGGGCGACTGAGCTGGTGCTGCTTGGGCCCCTCGCCCTCATCCTTAATCAATCGCCGGACAACCGGCGTCAGGCCTCGGTGATCTACCAACTGCAGGAGGTCGTACCTGAGCTGGCTCAACGCCTATCGCCTCTCACCCAGCTCACCTCCCTCAACCTGGGGAGCAACCCAATCGGTGCTGCGGGAGTGTCTTCGCTGGCGGCCCTCAGCCAGCTCACCTCTCTCCACCTAAGCGGCAACAACATTGGTGATGCGGGGGCTTCTTTTCTGACGAACCTAAGCCAGCTCACCTCCCTCAAGCTCTGGGGCAATAAAATATCCGATTCAGGTGCGGCATCCCTGGCATCTCTCACTGGGCTCACAACCCTCCACCTGGGCGGCAATGAGATCGGTAGGGCTGGTGCGGCCTCCCTGTCGGCCATGACCCAGCTTAAATCCCTTAATCTGGGAGGTAATGAAATCGGTGCTGCTGGTGCGGCCTCCCTTGCGGCACTGACCCAGCTTAGATCCCTGAATTTGTGGGGAAATGAGATTGGTGCAGTGGGAGCGGCCTCCCTAGCACCCCTTACCAAGCTTACAGATCTCAATCTAAAAGAAAACTGGATCGGTGATGCGGGAGCGGCGTCCCTGGCGGCCCTGACTCAGCTCACATCCCTCGACCTGAGAGACAATCGGATCGGTGATCAGGGAGCTGCGTCCCTGGCGGCCCTAAGTCAACTTCTTTCCCTGGGTCTTGGGGATAACCAGATCGGTGATGCGGGATCATCCTCCTTGGCTGCCCTGACCCAGCTCGCTTCCCTCAAACTCTGGAACAACAGGATCAGTGATTCGGGAGCGGCCGGCTTGGCGGCCCTAAATCAGCTAACATCCCTCAACTTGAGGGACAACAAGATCGGCAATTCGGGAGTATCGTATTTATCGGCCCTGTTGCAGCTCGAATTTCTGAACCTTGGGTATAACAAGATTGGTGATGCGGGAGTGATTTGCTTGGCCGACCTGACCCAGCTTACATCTCTCAACCTTAGTGGAAATCAGATCGGTGATGTAGGAGCGGCAGCTCTAGCAGACCTCAGCCACCTCAAATTTCTTGGCTTGGGAAACACTCGGATAGTTGACCTCAAGCCCTTGCTTTGCCTGAGAAACCTGAAGACTCTCGACCTCAGGAGGAGCAAGGTTCAAGACCTTACACCGCTGAAGCCCTTGCTGGAAACCGGGCTGCATGCCAAATGGGAGAAGAATGGAGTCGATGGACTTAACGTCTACGGTTGCCCCCTGGTGCACCCCCCACCAGAAATCGTGCAGCAGGGCCAGGAGGCCGTCCTCAACTATCTGCGCGAAATCGAAACGCAAGGTGAGGACCGTCTCTATGAAGCCAAGGTCCTGATCCTGGGGGAAGGCAGCTCCGGAAAGACCAGCCTGTTGCGCCGCCTCTATCAACCCGCCCTGCCCCTACCTGCGGAAGAGGAAACAACCAAGGGCATCGACATTCATCGCCATGAGTTCAAGGGCCAACATGGTCAGCCCTTTCGGCTGAATGTATGGGACTTTGGTGGCCAGCAGATTTATCATGCCACCCACCAATTTTTCCTTACAAAACGCTCCATGTATGTGCTGCTTGATGACACCAGAAGCAACAACAAGAGCGTTCACGACGAAGGCTTCAAGTATTGGCTGGAGATGATTGAAACGCTGAGCGAAGCCAGCCCTGTCTTGATCTTTCAGAATGAGAAGGCGGGGCGCAGCAAGAGCATTGACGAGGCCGGCATCAAGGGACGCTTCCCCAATGTGATGGAGGTGCACGCTGGCAACCTCGAGAACAGGGATTCAACGGCAGCGTTGGCGGAAGCCATCCGTTACCACGTGCAACAGCTGCCTCATGTGGGTGAGGCCGTGCCCGCCCAGTGGCTGAAGATTCGCTTGGACATTGATGAGCTGAAGCAGGACAACCACTACATCACGCTAGCGCAATATTTTCAAGTTTACAGCAAGCATCTACCCGCCGATCGCGACAAAGCCCTCAAGCTGAGCCGCTACCTCCATGATCTTGGCGTGTTTCTGCACTTCCAGGAAGACCCACTCCTGGGCCGCACCGTGATTCTGCAGAACGATTGGGCTACGGAAGCGGTGTTCAAGGTGCTGGATGATGAACCCACTAAGGCGAGCAAGGGCTATTTCAATCGGCAGGACTGCGCACGCATCTGGGCCGACTCCACCTATGCGGAGATGCATCCAGAGCTGCTCGCCTTGATGGAAAAGTTTGAGCTATGCTATCAGCTCCCCGACCAAAATATTGACACCTGGCTGACCCCCCAGCTGCTCTCCCCCTCCGCTCCCCAGGCCTTTACGGATTGGGCCCAGGCGGACGACCTGGTGTTCACCTACCAGTACGACTTCCTGCCCAAGGGACTCATCAGCCGCCTGATGGTGCGCATGCACCGCTTCGTGCGACGGCCTGAACTCTGCTGGGGAAGCGGCGCTCTGTTCGAGCAAGGCAGCACCCAGCTGCTGGCGTCCCTCGCCTCGCCCAGCGGCCAGGAGATCGAACTGCGCGCCCGCGGCCCGGAAGCCAAAGCGCTCCGGGATGTGATCGCCAGCGATCTCGATGCCCTCAATGCCACGTTTGAGGGGCTGCGGGGCAAGGTGCGCAAGCTGGTGCCCTGCATCTGCAGCCAATGCCGCCAATCCACTAATCCGGCTCGCTACGAGGAGCAACGCCTGCTGAAGCGCAAACAGGATCGCAGGCTCTCGATCGAATGCCCCGACAGCTACCAGGATGTGAGTGTGCTTGAGCTCTTGGATGGCCTACGCATCGACACTATACTTTCACCGCCCAAGAAGGGAACCCGCGCTGCACCAGACCCACAACCCGTTTTCAAACTACCAGGGCGAACCGCGCGAATCTTCCTTGCCTCCTCCTCGGAACTGCGGGCTGAACGCGATGCCCTCGACTTGTATCTACGCCAGCAGAACGACCGCTTACGTCAATCAGGACTCTATCTGGAAGTTATGCGCTGGGAAACCTTCCTCGATGCCATGAGCGACAGGCGCTTGCAGGAGGAATACAATAATGCCGTTCGCAACTGCGACATTTTCCTGAGCCTATTTAAAACTAAAACGGGCAAGTACACGGAAGAAGAGTTTGACGTCGCTCATCAGGCTTTTAAGGCCGACGGCAAGCCATTGATCTACACCTACTTCATGAAGACTGATGTTCCCAACGATAAGAGTATGCGCGAAGCTCTGAACTCCCTCTGGCGCTTCCAAGAAAAACTCTCGCAGCTTGGCCACTACCATACGGAAACCAGCAGTATCCAAGCACTCCAGCTTCAGTTCAGAACTCAGCTCGATCTGCTGATCAGCGAGGGCAAGCTCTGAACTGCAACGACCCGATCAGGCCTAGGCACCATATTGATGCTGGACAAGATTGATGATGAGCAAGCGCAGCCGCAGTGCTTGGTGCCCCCATCAATGGCTATGAGGGTGGGGTGTTGTCGGTGACGCGTTGAGTCCCGATGGATGCGTCATCCGCGGCGACTCGGTTAATCCCACAGTGCGCCATTGGGTCGCCTCCCCGGAGCAACGGTGGCCCCAGGCCTGCCAGTCCGCCAGCCCCACCCCCAGCGGGCCCAGCGATCCAGCCCCGGCGAGGCGTTTGCCACACTGCTGGCCCGAGCCCGGCGGTTGCTGGGGGCCTGAACCCGCTCGCCTCATCCAGCGGCCTCGCCGCCCCTAACCTTTCCCCACCGCCGCCCCGCCTGCCGCCTTGCTCCATCATTTGCAGTTGCTGAACACCGGCCCGGCGCCAGCACTGCAACTGGAGCTGGCGCCCCGCCTCAACCTGATCACGGGCGACAACAGCCTGGGCAAGAGCTTTCTGCTCGATGTGGCCTGGTATTGCCTCACCCGCCGCTGGCCCCAAGAGCTCAACCCTGGTCTCAACGGTGGAGCCATGGCACAGCCCACGCATCGCTTCCAAGAAGCTGAAATCAGCTTCAAGCTGGATGGTGAAAGCGATCCGAATCAGGCCAAGGCTTACCAGTGCACCTTCAATCTCGAAGAAGAGGCCTGGATCGGCCAGGCGGGCCGCCCTGTAAATCCCGCCCTGGTGGTGTACGCCATGGCCGATGGCGCCTTCGCCGTATGGGATCCAGCGCGAAATGCCTGGAAGCGCAAAGGCGCCGTTGACACGCCCGAGAAAACCAGGGCCTATGTGTTCAGCAGCCGCCAGGTGTGGAGCGGCCTGCCCAATCCCCAGTCGGATCTCGGCAGCCTCTGCAATGGCTTGGTTCAGGACTGGGCCAGTTGGCAACGGGAGAACGGCGAAGCCTTCGCCCAGCTCAGCGCCGTGCTCCATCGCCTGTCACCTGATGCCGAGCGCCCCCTGCGTCCGGGGCCACTGGTGCGGATCAGCCGCCACGACACCCAGGACTACCCCACTCTGATTTCACCCGCCGGCCCAGCAGTGCCCTTGCCGCATTGGTCGTCTGGTGTGAAGCGCATTATCGGGCTTGCCTATCTTCTGGTGTGGGCCTGGCAGGAACACTTGAAGGCCAGCGAACTGCTAGCCCGGCGACCGGCCAGGCAGATGATCTTTCTCGTGGACGAGGTGGAAGCCCATCTGCACCCCACCTGGCAGCGGCGGGTGGTGAAGGCCCTGATGGAAGTGGTCGATAACCTCAATCAGCACACCGCCGTTCAGCTCCTGCTGGTGACCCACTCGCCCCTGGTGATGGCCTCCGTGGAGCCCTTGTTTGATCCCGAGCGCGATCGCTGGTGGGATCTCGATTGGTCGGAGGCCAACCAGCAGGTGGAGCTCACCCCCAGGCCCTTCAACCTGGACGGGTGGGTGTCAGGCGTCGCCTGGCTTGATGGCATCAACCGCAGGTTTCCACGTAATCCACCGCTGGCTGCAGACCAGCACGGATCCTGGTGATCCGCCCCTGGCTCTCCTCGATCACCACCGCGCTGGCCTTGCCCGGGGTTCGAATGACGATGGTGTGACCCTTCGGGTCGTACTTGTGGGGGCCAATGC
>JAYKHK010000087.1:0-8784 GCA_035284785.1 Cyanobacteriota bacterium
TTCGTTCTTATCCTCCCAGAGCCGATGGAGCACCTCCATGCGGCTCATGAAGCAGGCCAGGCTCACGCTTTGTCGTCGCGCAGGGTCAGCAAACGAGCGGTCGAGCAGCGCGTTTCGGAGCCTGGCAAGGCCCCGCTACTGGCTAGGTTTGAAAGTTGAGTGCTCCCAGCGCTCTACTTATCCTCTGCCTCTCCCGCCATGGGCCTCAGCGACAAGATCAATGCAACCGCCAAGGCGGCCGAGGACAAGCTCCAGGCTGCTGCCGGGCAGATCAGCGGTGAGGACAAGCTGCACGACAAAGTGATCGATGCCGCAGCCGACCTGAAGGACAAAGTTCAGGATGTGGCCGGTGACCTCGGCGATAAGGCAAAGGACGCAGCGGCTGACCTTGGTGATAAAGCCAAGGAGATGGCCGGCGATCTCGGCGCAAAAGCGGGTGATCTGAGCGAAAAAGCCAAGGACGTGGCCGGCGATCTGGGCGACAAGGTGATGGATGCGGCAGGCGGCCTGGGGGATAAGGCCCTCGATCTGGCTGGCGATTTGGGCGATAAAGCCAAGGATGTGGCTGGAGACCTCAAAGACAAGGCCCAAGATGCGGCCGAGGCGATTGGAGATGTGTTCAAAGGTTTGCGCGGAAACAAAGCCTGAGGCTGAGGGCACGCCAGGAGCCTCTGCACGACTCGCCCCGTGAGGCCCCTGGCCCTCCCTGCTTGGCCTGTGGGCCCTTTGCGGAGCTGCCTTATGAAAAATGAGTATTTGTGCTGAGTGGTGTTTAGGCTTATGGCTGTGAAGAAGTTGGCGGTAGAGGTGAGCAAGATCACGCTTCGCTTATACGCCGATCACAGCTCAAGCTAGAACAGGGGGAAAGAATGGAAAGAGTAAAGCTCCCGAGTCACTCCCGGGCCAATTACTATGAAGTCATCTCGCCATTCGCTTCTTTCCTCGAACAAAGGAGAAACAGTTAATTGGCTGCTCTCTTTGCTCACGCAGCCCATTCAAGACCAGCCTCTCTCCCTGGTGATTGGACTGGTCGCAACCACATGGGTTCTCTCCACAAGCGTCGCATCCTTTGTTCTGGGCCCTGCCCAGCCCTCCTCTTGCAAGGCCGTGGCTGATGTGAGGGGAGGGGCATTGGCTGTTCCGCAACCGCTTGGCAGCTTCACGGCTCCCCATCCTGATAGTCGAAGCTGAGCACTCCGTTCATGCCGTCCTCGAGCATCGGCAGCAGCAGCTCCACCACGCGCTGATGCTCCGGATGGGGGAGGTAGGCATCCCGGGCAGCTTCATCCTGGAAGGACATGCAGAAACCGTGGGTGTAGCCCTTTGTCAGCCCCTCACTGGAGCAGTCGGCGCCTCCGCTGAAACCGGTGATCCCGTCGATGCGTGCCTGGAGAGCCCGCAGCTCTGCAAAGACGGACGCCATCGCCCCATCGGGGAGGTCGGCGCGGAAGCGGAACAGAACGAGGTGGTGCACCATCTGTTGCAAGCAACAGTCCCGATCATCGGTCTCGCCTGTGCTTGCATCCAGGTGGTGCGTTTGGGGCTCTGACCAGGCGATCATCGCCAGTCGAGCCCCGGCAGACCGGGCACGATCGCCGCCGTGCTGGCCTGATAGGCCCCGTAGCCGGGGTGAACCTCCAGCAGGCGCCGCTCCTCTCGACGGGCCTTGCCGCTGAGCACAATAGCCAGGGCTAGCAGCAGGGCCAGATGGAGCAGGCTCCCCAAGGCCAACGTCACCCCCAGGGAGCACACGAGCACCGCCTGATAGAGCGGATGGCGGCAGCGGCCATAGGCGCCACTGGTGACCAGCTTGGCGCTGGGCATGGGTTCGGGCAGCGGCGTCAGGCTGGCCCCAAGGCCGCCCACGGCCTGGCCGGCCAGGACCAGGCCCAGGGCAAACACGCTCCAGCCGAGCCCCCGCAAAGCCAGCGGCCAAATCAGGCCCAGGGCCCCGGGCTGAGGTGTGGGCGGGAGCAGGTGGGCGGCGATCAGGGCCAGCTGGGCGAAAAGCCACCACTCCCCACGGCGGTTATCGCGCAGGCCTTCCCAACTGAAGCCCCACTGGCTCAATCGCTCGCTGAGGGCACCCATGGTTCTCGCCTCCACAGTCCCAACCATTCATTCTCGCGCGATTCCACCGAGCCGTGGGCCGGCTCCCATCGCTGGGCGGTGAAGCCAGCCCCGCCAAACTGCTCTGCGAGGCCCCCCGGCTCGCTGCCAAAGGGTGGACCGCCCGGGCGGCTGTGGCACCAGAAAAGCCCGAGCAACCAACCGCCCGGCTCCAGAAGATGGTGCATCTGGGCCAGGTAGGCGGGCCGCTGTTCCGGGTCGATCGCGCAAAAACAGGTGTGCTCCACCACTCCCGCCAGACTGCCGGCGCTCAGCCCGGCTTCAGCCAGGGCCGGACGATCGAAGAGATCGGCTTGCAGCCAGCGCAGACGGGACCCGCCGGGCCCATGGATTCGCTGTGCCTCCGCCACGGCTTCCCCGCTCACGTCCAGGCCGATGGCCTCAAACCCCAGCTCCGCCAAAAGGGCGGCCTCGTGGCCTCGCCCGCAGCCAGGCACCAGCACCTGCCCAGGGGGCTTGGGGGCGCGGTGATCATGCCGCAGAACCTGTTCCAGAGGGGGCGCAGGCCGGCCCAGCTCCCAGCCATCAGTGCCGTCGCGGTAGCGCTCATCCCAGGGGGCCGCGACGCTCGGGGAGGTTTCGGCCATCGCTGTCAACCGCCAGCGAGGGCTTGGAGCTGGCTTTCCAGCCGCTCGCGCAGGCGGTTTTGCACCAAGTGGCAGAGGTCGTCCACCAGCGCACTGTCGGCGTGGTAGGTGAGGCGCACGCCCTCACGCTCGCAGCGCACCAGGCCGGCCCGCTGCAACTGGCCCAGCTGGCGGCTGATGTGCGACTGGGAGAAGCCGGTGGCCTCGATCAACCCGGCCACATCCATCGGGGTCTGCTTGAGCAGGCAAAGCAGCTGCAGGCGGGCCGGTTCGCTCAAGAGACGAAAAAAGTTGCAGTACTCCTCCAGGAGCTGGGGGCTGGGCATGGCGTGCTTGCTAGCCATGGAAACAAAGCTGTTATGACGATAGCCGCATTGTGGAGGGGATGGCACTCCTCAGGAGCGGCCGTGATGGCTGCCAGGCGGGTCCTATGGGTGCTCCTCCAGTCGCTGCCGCAGCCGCCGCCGACGGGACTGGAGCATGCCAAGAAGACCGACATCCTCACCGGTGAGTGGATCGTTGAAGGCCGCCGGCAAGAGGCTGAAGCGGGCGATCACCCGCAGCCAGTCGATGGGCGAGGAGCTGAGGGAGGAGCGCTGACGCACCGTGCCCAGCCAATGCCCGGGATGCCAGGCCCCCTCCGCGGTGGTGCGGGGAGGGCGCTCCTGGGTCCACCGGGCCCGAGCGATCGCCTTGCGGCAATCGCTTCGGGAGAGATCCGTGAAAGGCAGGAGTTCCGCACAGCCGGTGGCGTCATAGGCGGTGGCGCAGCTGAGCCGCACGCTCCTCAGCCTCCTAAGCCGCTGCCCTGCCTGAGGTGGCATCCGGCGGGCGAGCAGGGCGAGGTCCACCAGCTGGCGGAGCTCCATCCATTGATCGGAGGCGGCATGCACGCAGGCGTGACGAAAGGCGTGCTCCATGCTCAGGGTGGGCACGGCATGGTGGTTGAGCGCCAGGGTCTGACGCTCAACCCAGAGCGTGTCGAAAGCGGGGAGGGGGGCTCGCACTGTGTTCAGGGCCCAGTGCAGATCCAGCCAACGGCTGTGCCGTTTCATCGGCAGCTCGTGGCCCACCCATCGGCAATAGCGCCCCCAAAAAGTGGAGAGGTGGCGCGGAAATTGGCCTGGGGGCTGGCAGAAGCCCAGGCCCTGCAGAACGGCCAAGGCCCTGGGCAGATCGGCGGGAGCCACCAGCACATCGATGTCTCCCGAACCTCGACTCCATGGCTGGCCAGTGGTCTGCAGGGCCAAAGCCGGCCCCTTGAGCAGCAGGGCCCGCAGGCCCGAGCTCTGGAGAGCTGCAACCACCTCCAGGGTGTCGGCGATCAGCGCCAGGGCGGCCCGTTGCTGCTGGCGGGCCTCCTCGCGCAGGGCGGCCAGGGTGTCGCTCGACCAGGAATGCACCTCCGGAGAGGAGATCAGCACCAGGGCCAGACGGTGGCGTCGCACGGCCTGAAGCAGTAGCTCGGGATCTCCAGAATCAGAAATCGCAAGCGAGCCGGTTTGTGGCTGGGAGGCGAACTGCCTGTGCAGGGACTGCCTCAGCACTGGCAGTCCCGGCAGCAGCGATGGGCTTCGCTGGGAATGGCCCATCACAGAGGGGCAGATGCCTGCATTGTGAAACCGGGAGGAAACCGCGTCTACACTCGCCACACTTCCGATCCGCTTTCCCCGCGTGATGGCCGATCCCCGCCCACTGGCGGCTGTGATGGTGGGGGATCCAACACCCTTGGCCTTGGCCAACCTGCAACGGCTCGCCACCTGGTGTGACCTCATCATCACCGAGGCCACTCTGACCTTTCAGGGGCAGCCGCGCACCCCCCTGCGGGGGGGCTGGAGGGATCTTCTCGGCCTGCCACAAGCTCAGCTGCGGATCTACACCATGGATCCGCCCAAGGTTCCCGGGCACATGCTGCAAGCCATGCAGCGCAACGGAGTGTTGCCGGCGCTGTTGCGGGAGCCATCGGATCGCCCGGTGCTGCTAGCGGATGTGGATGAGCTGCTCGATCCCACGTCCGTGCTGGCTTTGATCGCAGCAGGTTTTGCCGAGCCGTGTCGTCTTGGATTGGTGCCCCTCTACGGAGCCATTGATCGGGAGGCCCTCAGCAGTCACTGCTGTTGGAAACCGGAGTGCTCTGAATTGCGTCAGGCTCCACCCAAGCGCCCCTATCTCTTCCCCGGGCCAGTCCTGGCAACGGTGGCGATGTTGAAGGATCACTCCGCCAGTGACCTGCGCCTGACAGCCCCTTATGTCGACCGGTCCCGCAGTTTTGGAGTGCACGCCACATTGGCAGGTCCCATTGATGAGGTGATTCGCAAACTTGGTTCATCCCGCCATGTTTGGATGCCACGCATCCTCAAACCAATGCACTTGAACACCATGCTTCAAGCAGGGGTGCACCATGCGGGGTGGTGGGTTGCCGCCTATCGATCTCCAGAAACCTGGTTGATGGAATTAGCCAAGACCTGCAATCTGAGAGTTGCAGGCCAGCAAAAAACCACGGAAGAGCTGAGGGGCTTGAGAGGGTGGGCAGAGGCGAGATTGAGGCCAGATCTCCCTGAGGATCTCGTCGAATTCTTTGACGGATACGTAAGTTCAAATGGCAATAAAACTACAGGAATCCTCTGCGCAGCCGATGAATGGCTATGCAAAGCACCCACTGTTAACAATGGATATGCCTAAAGCAAAAATGGGCTGTCCGGCCGAAGGCGGGTCCAGCTAGCGCATGTCAGGCGCCAGAGTAGTAGCAGGATGATCCAGCAGTGGTCTCTTTCGGGACTGCTGATGTGCCGCCAGATGTTGATTGGGCTGGGACAACCTCAAATCCAGGCGGAACCCAATAGGCCGGCGTGGTTGTCGTGGTGTTGCTTGGTGCTTGCATGGGGTGTCGACCATAAACGACAATATTTATAGCTTAACACGAGTTAGCTGTAGAATCACTAATCTCGTGTTGCGGTTTTCAGGGAATCCAGATCAAGCTGTCCCATGGGCCGGCCTCCCCGCTGCCCTCAGCAGATCATGCCTCTCCAGCCAGTGCAACAACGAGTCGATCCCCTGCGGCAGCAGCAGGGTGGCCATCGGCACCCGGCCCTGCAGTTGGGCCGTTGAGAGAAAATGGCGGGCTTCCATCCCCATGCCCCGCACGAATTGATGCTGAAAGGTTTGGGTGCGCAGGTGTAGCGCGGCCTCCTTCTGGCTTTGGATCGGGAGGATGGCCGTCTGATCAGCCTCGCTGCCCTGCGGCGGCCGCTCCTGAATCACATAGAAGGCCTGCAGGGGAACAGGTTGCAGGGCTCGTTGCACCGATGGGCCCATCACCACAAATTTCTCCACGCGTCTCCTGATTCTCGGCAGCGAGTCTGGATCCAGGCCAAAGGCTTTGGCGGCGTCCTGCCAGAGTTGAATCCTGGGAATCCCCGGCAGCACCCGCCCCTCAGCACTGATGACCACCAGGTCGTCGGCCAGCAGCTGCCAACCTTGTTGCATCAGCGCATAGGCCAGGGTGGATTTGCCGGCGCCGGAGCGGCCGAGGCACACGATCGCTCTCCCCTCCTTTGCGAGGGCGTTGCCGTGCAACACGAGCAGCCCGCGCTGAATCAGGGCTGCCCCCACTCCCGAGCTGAGGGCGAGGGCACTGATCTCCAAATCGCTCATTGTGTCGTCGTGCCGCTGCCAGGCGATCCGATCGCCGCCTGTGATGCGAAAGCCCGCCTTGCCCTGCACGGTGAAGCGCAGATCCATCGGCCCCATCTTCAGAGTGGGATTGTCGTGGGGGCCAGGGGGTAGATCGGGCCAGGTGGTGCCCGTCTCGTCGCACAGGGTCACCAAGGACTCTGGAGCACCGGCCTGCTCTGCCAGAGGGAGCTCCCGCAAGGGCAGATCGGGCGAATGCCAGTGCAGCCCGAAGGCCGTATAGGTGAAAGGGGGGGGCGACTCAACCATCCAGGGCCTTCCACCAGTGGCTGAGGCTGGCCAGTGTTTTCACCGCGTTGTAAAGCCCATGGAGTTGCTCCATGGAGCCATCGCTGCGCTCCACGATGGCCTGCGCCTCTAGGCGGATGGCCTCCAGATCCCACCAGCGCCTCAGCGCCGGATGCCAGGTGTCTGCGGCATTGAGGTGATGCATCAGCACATTCCGCCGCTCCGCCATCGCTTGCTGCCGCCAATTCTGCAGCCCCTCTTCCGGAACGCGACCCTTGCGGGCGACGGATTGCAGGCGTTGGGGGAGGAATGGTGCAAAGGCCTGGCGGTGGATCAGGCGTCCGCGCTGCTGCCCCTCCCCGAAGAGCAGCGGATCCTGGTGCAGCAGGGTGCCGATCAGCCGCTCATCCAGGAGGGGGAAGGCCACCGTGATCCCGTAGGCCCCAGCCATGCGGCTCTCCTCATCCACCCGCACCGCCACCCAGTCGTTCAGCACGCGACGGCGAATGGATACCCCCAGGGGCACATAGCCATCCAGCTCCCAGGGGTAGTCCTCCTGGAGATGGGGCCCCAGCCAGGCTTGGCCCTCCTCCGTGAGAGTGCGCTCCAGCAAATCGTTGTTGGCACACTGCTTCGCTTTCCCCAGCACCCGGCCTTCCGCCCAGGGACGGTGGGCCTGGGCCAGGGTGCGGCTAGCGACCATCTTGAGAGCCCGGCGCCTGCCGCCCACCCAGGCCACCAGATCGTCCCAGCGCCCCTGGGCCACCAGATCGGTGGGAACGTTGTTGGCGTTGTGGCTGATCCCTTGATCCCCCCCGAAGCCGCTGAACAGCAGGGTGCAGCCCCGGGGGGCGAGCAGGGCGCAGGCCAGGGGATTGCCCCCGTTCTGCCCTGGCGCGCCGAACACCCGCAGGTCGGCGTTGAGCCTGTCCTCGGGATCCTTCCATGCGTCGAAGGGATCGGAGCGATGGCAATGGGCGGGGTGCAGCCCATGGAAGGGGCGGAACTGCTCCAGCAGCGGCGCCTCCCCCCCGGCCTCGTAGCTCCAGGTGTGCAGCCGCTCGGGTGGAACCCCCACCCCATGCCTGAGGGCCCCCAGCACCGCATTGGAATCATGGCCGCTGCTGTGCTCACAGCCGATGGGGCCGCTGTGCCCGGCCAGAGCCCGTTGCAGGTGATCGATCAATCCCTGGCGCAGGAAGGCGTGCAGCTGTTCGGCGGGCATCGGCCCAGCGCCGTTGGCCAGCGGGTCGTAGGGGCTGGCATGCAGGGCTCCATCCGGCGCGATCAGCACGTGATGGGCCCTCGGCAGGCGCTGAATCCGCCTGTAGGGGGCCACGGCGGCGGCATCCGTGTCCCGCAGCAGGGCCGCCACATAGGCGGGGTTCACATCCTCCTGCCGGGCGGGCCCATGCAGAGCATGGGCTTCACTCCAGCTGCGCACCACCCAGGGCTTCGCCGTGCCATCGCGGGGGTACACGGCGAACAGTGGCCGCCGGTGGAAGGCGTCTGTGCTGTGGATCCCTGCGGGGAGGGGCTTGGGATCGGAGCTGGGAAGCTGAAGCGCCATGGCTCTCCGGCTTAGAGCTCGGTGAGGGGTGCGCCAGCCCCCTCGTTCAACCCGGGGGTGTAGTGCCGCCCGCTGGCCGGATCCTGCAGCCAGGCATGGGGGATCCGGCGGCCGTCGCTATCCCGATTCATGCCGAGATGGAGTTCATTGGCCACACCGATGCCATCGAGGAGCAGGCGGCCGCTCAGGGAACGACTCAGGCAGGTGCTCCCCCAGCCGGCCCGCCGGCAGCGTTGCCGCAGCAGCCAGGCGATCCGGCTCTTCCACAGCTCCCGCTTTCCCGGTGGCAGCGGGCTCAGCCACCCCTGCCAGGGCCGGTGGCGGGCCAGGCGGATCACCCGGGAGCCTGGAAGCAGATGGATGAGCAGCCAGCAGCCATGGTCGAGCAGGCAGAAGAGGCCATAGGCGAGCCACCGTTGTTGCCTGCGCAGGGCCTTGGTCATGGCCCGGCGGCTTCCTCCAGGAGCATCTCCCGCTCCAGCGCCTGGGTGAGGAAGGTCTCCGTGTCGCGGCGGCAGTCGGACTCCTCCACCGCGTAGCGCTGCAGCAGCTGGGTGATCAGCTCCTCTCGCTCCA
>JAYKHK010000088.1:0-12270 GCA_035284785.1 Cyanobacteriota bacterium
GTGGACCGCCGCAGCGTGGCCCTCGATCAGCTGGAAGAGCAGCCCAGCGATGCCCACGACCGCTTCTTCTCCTTCGATCCGGCGGCCTGGGTGAGCGGCGAGCCCATGAGCTGCCACATCACCCGCACCACCGCTGCCACCCACCAGCTGATCCGCGACAACCTCCACCTCACACCCATTTACGGCGGGGTGATCGACAGCAAGGGGCCCCGCTACTGCCCTTCGATTGAAGACAAGATCGTGCGCTTCGCCGATAAGGAGAGCCACCAGATCTTTCTCGAGCCCGAAGGGCGCGACACACCTGAGCTCTATGTGCAGGGCTTCTCCACCGGCCTGCCAGAGGCCTTGCAGCTGGAGTTGTTGCGCACCCTGCCAGGGCTGGAGCGCTGCGTGATGCTGCGGCCGGCCTACGCCGTGGATTACGACGTGATTCCCGCCACGCAGCTGCTGGCCAGCCTGGAAACCAAGCGGGTGGCCGGCCTCTTCAGCGCCGGTCAGCTCAACGGCACCACCGGCTATGAGGAGGCCGCAGCCCAGGGGCTTGTGGCAGGCGTGAACGCAGCCCGACTCTTGCGGGGGCAGGAGCCGGTGGTGTTTCCCAGGGAGGGCAGCTACATCGGCACCCTGATTGATGATTTGGTGAGCAAAGATCTCAAGGAGCCCTACCGGGTGCTCACCAGCCGCAGCGAATACCGGTTGGTGTTGCGGGGCGACAACGCCGACCGGCGTTTGACGCCCCTGGGGCGCGAGCTCGGCCTGATTGATGAACGGCGCTGGGCGATCTACACCGCCAAACAGGAGGCGATCGCTGCAGAGAAGCGGCGCTTGCAAACAGTGCGCCTCAAAGCAAACGATCCAGTGGCCGCGGCGGTGGTTGCGGAGAGCGGCGCGGCGATCAAAGGCTCGCTCACCTTGGCGGAGCTGCTGAGGCGTCCCGGCTTTCACAGTTCCGATCTGCTGCGCCATGGCCTGGCCGATCCGGCCCTCCCTCGCGAGGTGCACGAAGGAGCCGAGATCGACCTGAAATACAGCGGCTACCTGGCTCGCCAGCAGCAGCAGATCAGCCAGATCCAACGCCAGGCCAACCGTCCCCTGCCCCACGAGATCAACTACGGGGCGATCACCACCCTGTCGGCGGAGGCGCGGGAGAAGTTGGCCAGGGTCCGGCCCCACACCCTCGGCCAAGCCAGCCGGGTGCCGGGGGTGAGCCCCGCAGATGTAACGGCCTTGCTGGTGTGGCTGGAGCTGGAGCGGCGTCGCTCCGGTAGACCGTCCCCTCCAACACCCCGTGGAGCGGAAAACACCGGTAAGGTGACGGCTCTTTCACCCTGAGACTCCCTTGCGCCCATCGCGTCCGACGCAAGGTCTGCCCACCTCCCGCGCCTACTGGGAGCTGAAGGCCGAGCAGATGATGAACCGGGTCTTCTCGCCGGACGCGGTCATCGATTTGGATGTTCATCCGGCTGAGGCGCCAGAGCGTCGAGGGGAGGGGCCGCACCGTCCCACTGCCCCCCTTGCTTCTTATGGCACGGGACCGAAACTGGTGCGCCCCGCAAGCAGAGGGGCAGCAGGCTCTGGCCAACAGCCCAAACACCAGGCCCCCCTCACGGTGCTGTTGCTCGCCTCCTTAGGGGGGGTGGGCCTGGTGGGGGCCCTCAGTGCGGTGCTGCTGGTGCAGCAGTGGGCTGGCCTGCAGCGCACCCTCAGCCAGGAGCGCAATCTGCTGTTGGTCGAACGGCTGCGGGCCTTCGGCCCGGCCAGCAACGCCTCCAACAGCCCAGCGGCGGTCGTCACACCTCCCGCGCCCGCGTTGGATCCCATCCAACCGGTCGCCCCGCAACGCTCGGCTGAGGCCGAGGGTCTTCCCCCGCCACCCCCGGAGGAGCCCTGGATGGAACAACTGTCAGAACTCCCCCCCACCCAGGGCAGGCCGCCTCTCCTGCGCGTGCCGGTCACCCCCCGCCTCACGGCCGCCGCCCCGGCGGCGGCCCCAAGCCAGCTCCAGCCAGCCCCGGGACGCTCCCCCCGACCAACAGCCCCGGAGCGCCGTCCCAGCGGCCCCCCTCCCCAATTGGTGGGTCTGGTGGCAGCGCCCGGGCGCGCCGGCTCCGCCATTTTTCAGGTGGGCAACACCTCCACCAATGTGAACGTGGGAGAGGCCATCGGCTCCAGTGGCTGGAGTCTGCGCGCAGCCGATGAGGAGAGCGCCTTGATCGAGCGAGGCGGCGAGGTGCGCCGGATTTCGATCGTCAGTGGCGGTTGAGCGGCTTGGCCTTCCCACTCACCCCAAGCCTCCCCGACACACCCGGCTTGCCGAGGCTGCTGCCCTCCCCCCAGCCGCTCTGGCAGGCACCCTTGCCTGAGGTGGTGGACGGCCGAGCCGGGGCCAACCTGAGCGGAGCCTGGAAGCTCATGCTGCTGGGGGACGGCAGCCCCACCCGCCATTTGCAGCTGCTCACCGGTGCTCCGCTCACAATTGAATTGATCGCCATGGAGGCTGAAGCCTCAGGAGCCATGGGGTCTGATGCGCCCGCGGAAGTGGCCGAGCTCAGCCCACCCCTGCTGCGTCGCCAGGTGTGGCTGAACTGCGGCGGCGAGAGCCTGGGCTGGGCGGAAAGTTGGTGGAACCAGGAGCAGGCGGAAGCCTGCTTGCGCAACCGGCAGCAGCCGATCTGGAGCAGTCTCACCGAGGGCCGCACGGAACTCTTCCGGGAGGTGGATGGGCTGGCCCTGGTGGAGGCCCATTGGCTGGAGGAACGCTTTGGGCGGCCCGGTCCTTATTGGAGCCGGCATTATCGGTTTTTTCGCCAGGGCCGGGAGCTCACCGTGATTCGCGAGGTGTTTTCCCCATGCCTGGAGCGCTGGCTCGGCCCAGCCTCCCCCGAGCAAACCTAAAGAAAGCCTGAAATCGGTCACAGGTTCAAACAATTAAGCCTTGACGAATTGACGTTTTTTTCTTCCCGACAAGCATTAGGGCAGCTTCATGCCCTTGGCACGTCCCGTCATGTCCCCTCCCCGATCAGGCCCTGAGTGGCTGACTCTCACGGAAATTGGCCGTGTGTACGGCATCTCCGCTGTGCACATCGGCAAGCTGCTGCAAGCCGCTGGCCTGCGCCAACTCGATGGGCGCCCCAGCCCGGAGGCCCTGCGCACGGGCCTGGCCCATCGCCGCCACAGCAGCCCTTCCGGGCCAACGCTCTGGAATCGCCAGGGCTGTGCCCCCCACCTCGAACAACAAGGTCTGCAACCGCGGCGGCAGCGCCAGCTCGTGGATCTCTGGGTCGATCTGCTCAGTGCTCTGCAGCAAGGAGCCCCCGCCGTGGTGATCTCCCCGGAAGACCTGGCCGAAGAGATCCCTGATGATCTGGTGGGGCCTGTGAACTTGAGATTGCGCGAGCAGGGCTGCAGCTTTCAGGTGCACGCCAGGGTCAGGCGGAACCCTCACGGGCTTGCTGGCTTGCCTTCTCCAGCAGTTGACGCAAACGGTCTTCATCCGCGTGGCTGAGGTTCGTGCGCAGCAAGCGCGCCTGGGGGGCATGGGCCTGGAGCCGCTCAATCACCCGATCGGGCGCTGATTCCCGCACCAAGACGCAGAGGGCGGCGCTGCCGCTGGCCAGCCCCTCTCCCACATCCCTCAGAAAACCATCGTTGATGCCCAGGTCTGCCAGGGAGCCCGAGGCCGCCCCCACGCCAGCTCCAACGGCGGCCCCGAGCAGGGGATTCAAAAACAGCAGCCCCACCAACACGCCCCAGAAGCCCCCGCTGGCAGCTCCCGCAGCCGTGAGGTTGATCGCCTGATGCAGGTGGACATGGCCCTGGGGGTCGCGCTCCACGACCACCGCATCTTCCAGAGAGAGCAGCTGCTCTCTCTGGAAATCCACCAGGGAGCGTCTCACTTCCTCCGCTTCACTCACGCTGGGGAAGCCAACCACAACAAGGCTGCTCATGGCAGATGGAAGCAGATACCTACAGGTTTCACCCTAGGCCGAGCCGCCCCGCTGGCGCCGGGTGGAGCGGGGGAGCGGACGGCCTGGAGCCACGGCCGGAGCTGGATCCGCCAAGGGATTGGCTGCCGGTGGCGGTGGCGGCTCCTCCCGGCGCCAGCGGGGCACACTGAACGTCTCCTCTTCTGGCCAGCTATCGGGAGAGGGAGCCTTTGGAGCAGGAGCGGTGGCTGGGGGGGACTCGACCCCGGCCTGCTCTGAGCGGGGGGGCCTCCAGCTGGTGCCAGATGCCGAACCCGGGATGCCGCGGCGGGAGATCGCCTCCAGGGGAACACGGGAGCGACGCGGCGAAGGCGGAGGAGCCTCCGAGCGCTGAAGAGATGGACGATCAGCCTCCTGCCAGGGTTCCCGCCAATCGTCGCGATCGTCGAGCAGCCAATCGAGACGGCCCTCCACCCAGCGACCCAACCCATCCAGCCCACCCTGGCTTCCTCCAGAGCGCTCAGCGCCTCGCCCGCCGGGCCTGGTTCCAGGGCGGGTGCCCGAGACGCCATCCACGAGCTCCCGTCCGCGCGTCATCCAACCCTCGAGCCGTTCCTCGAGCCCCCTTTTGTTGGGGCGGAACTCTGTGCGGGGCTCGCGCCAGCTCTCCCGAGCACCCGGGCGATCTGGCGGGGCGCCTCCCTCGTCATCAACCCAATCCATCCGGTGATTTTAGCGAGGATGCTGGCGCAGCCATTGCTCGCGAGCCAGGCCCAACAGGGCAATGGAGAGCCCCCCCAGCTCAAGGCTCCAAAGAAACACGCCCACGGAGATCCCCGACTCGCGGGAGGCTAGGGCGTCAGCGGTTCAAACACCAGCAGGCAGGTGGCATCCCAGCGACCGCCATGGAGCCGCTCGCAACATTGGCGGCAGGCCAGCCCCTGGCGGCGGCGGCGGTAGGGGGAGCTGAAGCCGCAGCATGGGCAGCGGGCCAACCAGCGGGCCGGCTGCACCGGCACGGGATAGCGATGGCGCACACTCACCTCAAAGCCGGGTTGGCTGGCATTGATCCGGGCCATCCGCGCCCGGAAGTGGGGGCCATGCACCTCCCGCACCCCCAAAACCCGATCCACCCAGGCGTGGATCATTTCGTGGCACAGGGTGCTCAGGGTGGCCGTGCGGGGCAGGGGATCCAGCAACGGGCGCGAGAGGAGGATCTCGCATTGGATGGGCCCCTCAGCGCAGCGCCAGCGGCGGTAGAGACCAGCGGTGCGGGTGAGCCGACCGTCGCTCCAACGCAGACTCACCAGTGGTCGATCCTGCCGCACCAAGCTGCCCTCGAAATGCTCGCGATTGAGCTGATGAAACAAGGGGAGGAGCGGTTCGAGCGGCAATGGCCGGCAACAGGGACAAACCCGGCGGAAAGGGGGCACCAGTCTGCCGGGAGTTGCGCGGCCCGCGGCATCTTCGGGCAGACTCAGGCCGCTGTTCATCACGCGCGCATCCATGGATTGGGGACTGGCCCGGGAGATCGGCAGCAAGGCCCTGCTCGCTGGCGCTGGGGCCTTGCTGCTGTATTGGACGATCTCGGCCGTGCGCCTGGTGCTCAGTGCCCGGGGCATCAATCCGCTGATCAAGCAATTTTTCACCCAGGTGGCCTCCGGCCAGGTGGATGGGGCCTACATGCTCACCACCAAGAATTACCGCTCCCATGTGAATCGGCAGCAGTTCATCCGCTTCCTGGCGGGGCTGCAGCTCAACAAATACCGCAATCTGCGCTCCGGCCGCCCCCGCCTGCAGGACGACCAGATGATCTTGACGGTGAAACTCAAATCCGACGACAAAGAGGAACTCCCCCTGGATTTCACATTCGTCAAAGTGGATGACACCTGGCGGGTGGACCGCATCCAAAAAGTGGCGGCCAGCTAAAGCCCCCTGTGAAGCCCACCCCCGCCCAGCGCCAGCGCGCTGAGGAACTCAGGCGCTTGCTGCAGCGAGCCGCCCACGCCTATTACGTGCTGGATGCTCCGCTGATGGAGGATCCGGTCTACGACCGGCTCTACCGAGAGCTGGTGGAGCTGGAGCAAGCCCACCCGGAGCTGCAAACCCTCGACAGCCCCAGCCAGCGGGTGGGTGGCGCGCCTGCGGAGAGCTTCCCCACCGTGGAGCACCGCATCCCCCTGCTCAGCCTCGACAACGCCTTCAGCGTCGAGGAGCTGGAAAAGTGGTACGCACGGTTGCTGAGGGAGCTGGACCGGCTGCCACCAGCGGGCTCCCCCCTGCCAGCGTTGGCGATGGTGGGGGAGCTGAAGATCGATGGCAACGCCCTCGCCCTCAGTTATGAGCATGGCCTCCTGGTGCGGGCCGCCACCCGGGGGGACGGCGAGCGGGGGGAAGAGATCACCGCCAATGTGCGCACGATTGCCAGCGTGCCCCTGCGGTTGGACGTGGAGGTGCCACCGCCCTGGCTGGAGGTGCGCGGCGAAGCCTTGATCAGCTCCACCAGCTTCGCGGCCATCAACGCCGAGCGGCAAGCTCGGGGGGAAGCCCTTTTCGCCAACCCGCGCAACGCCTGCGCCGGCACCCTGCGCCAGTTGGACCCCAAAGTGGTGGCCGCCCGCCGCCTCGACTTTTTCGCCTACACCCTCCACCTGCCCCAGGGCCAAGCGGCGGCGCCAAGAAGCCAGTGGGAGGCACTGCAGTGGCTGCAGCAAGCAGGCTTCCAAGTGAATCCCCACTGTGAACGTTGCCCGGATCTGGCGAGCGTTGAGGCCTTTTTCCACGCCTGGGAGATCGGCCGTAACAACCTCGACTACGCCACCGATGGGGTGGTGGTGAAGCTGGATGACCTGCGGCTCCAGGCCGATGCGGGTTTCACCCAAAAGGCCCCCCGCTGGGCCATCGCCCTGAAATACGCCGCCGAGGAAGCCCCCAGCAAGCTGCGCCGGCTTGTGGCCCAGGTGGGGCGCACCGGCAAGGTGACGCCCGTGGCGGAATTCGAGCCTGTCCCTCTGGCGGGCACCAGCGTCAGCCGCGCCACCCTGCACAATGCCGACCGCTTGCGCGAGCTGGACCTGCACAGCGGCGACACGATCGTGGTGCGCAAAGCGGGCGAAATCATCCCCGAAGTGGTGCGGGTCTTGCCAGAGCTGCGGCCAACCGGAGCTCGCCCCCTGGCCCTTCCAAGCCGCTGCCCGGAATGCAACTCGGAGCTCGTCAGAGAGGAAGGGGAGGCGGACACGCGCTGCGTGAACAGCAGCTGCCCGGCGATTCTGCGGGCTTCGCTGCGCCACTGGGTGAGCAAGGGGGCCCTGGATGTGGAGGGTCTGGGCAGCAAGTTGATCGGCCAGCTGGTGGAGCGAGGGTTGGTGCAGTCCATTGCCGATCTCTATCGCCTCGATGGAGCCCTGCTGGCCAGCTTGGAGCGGATGGGGGAAAAATCCGCCACCAACCTGGTGGAGGCCCTCACCACCTCCAAAGCCCAACCTTGGCACCGGCAGCTCTATGGCCTGGGCATCCATCACGTGGGGGAGGTGAATGCCAAGGCCTTGGCCAAAGCCTTCCCCGATGTGGAGTCCCTGCGAACGGCGGCCCTCCAGGAGCCTGATCGCCTGACGGCGGTGTTCGGCGTGGGGCCGGAGATGGCCCAGTCTCTGCAGCAGTGGTTCGCCACCCCCGCGAACCTGGCCCTGCTGGAGCAGCTGACAGCGCAGGGATTCTCCCTGGCCCGAGGAGAACAGGAGGCCAACCCCGCAGCAGACCAGCCGGAAGGAGCGAGCGCTTTGCCCCTGGCCGGGCAAACCTTTGTGCTCACCGGCACCCTGCCAAGCCTGAGCCGACGCCAGGCCCAGGAGCTGATCGAGGCCGCGGGCGGCAAGGTGAGCAGTGCGGTGAGCCGCAAAACCACCTACGTGGTGGCGGGGGAAGAGGCGGGCGGCAAGCTCAGCAAAGCCGAGAGCCTGGGGGTGGCCGTGCTGGATGAGGGAGGGTTGCGGAAGCTGCTGGGCTCCCCATGAAAGGGCGAATCCCGCACAATTGCCTCCCCAGGTGGACTGATCTCAGCTACGTTCACCGCACCGGGCAGGAAGGCTTGCCCATTGTTTCCAACTCCATCTCCCCTGCGCCCGTCAACCCCGTGCCTGCCAGCCAGGAGCCCTTTTCTTCGGAACCCATAACGGCAGAGGACATCACCCTCAGCACCGCCCTGCCCCTCTCTTCCGGATTTGGCCTGGCGATGCCTGCTTCTCCAGAGGGGCCCACCGCAGCTGCAACCCATCCCAAACCAGGCCAAACCCCTGCTAGCGCCCCCGCCGGGGAGCTGCCACTCCAGCTCCCTGATCCCCTCTGGAACCTGCTAGCGCGCCATCAGCTGCTCCTGCCCTTGTTGCGCCAATCGGTGATTGCCGAGGCCATCGCCGGGGTGAGCCTGAGCGAGGAGGAGCGGCAGCAGGCTCAAAAGGCTTGGTTGCAACAAAAGGCGATCCAGTCTCCCGACCAGCTGCAGGGGCATCTGGCGTCGCACGGCATGTCCGAGGCGGATGCCCTTTGGCAAGCCGAACTGCCGCTGCGCATCCGCCACCACAGCCACGCTCAGTTTCTCCATCGGGCTGAGCAGCGATTTCTCAGCCGGAAACAGCAGCTCGACACGGTCATCTACAGCCTGCTGCGGGTGAGCAGTGAGGCCCTGGCCAATGAGCTCTATCTGCGCATTGCCGAGGGGGAGGCCGACTTCGCCGAGTTGGCCGCCAGCTATGCGGAGGGGCCGGAGCAAGCCACCCGTGGAGTGGTGGGGCCCGTGCCCCTGCTGCAGGCCCATCCGGCGCTCGCCAACGTGCTGCGCACGAGCCAGCCTGGCGAACTGCGACCGCCCCTGGCGATCGAGCCCTGGTGGCTGGTGGTGCGGCTTGAATCGCTGCAACCCGCCAGTTTTGATGAGGCCATGCAGAACCGTATGACCCATGAGCTGTTTGAAGAGTGGGTGGATGCGGAGGTGAAGGAACGCATCAACAGCCACCCATCAGGAGCAATGGTTTGAAACCGATGGCACCCCTCTCCCCTGAAAAGCGGGCCAGCTGGCACAGCCTGGCTCCCTTTGCAACCCTCTCGACAAACGGGCAGAACGCCCTGGAGTCGGTTGCTGAGCTGCGGCAGTTTGCCGAAGGCCAGGCGATGAGCAGCGCTGGCGCCATCGGTGCAGAGATTCTGTTGGTGCTTGAAGGGGAGGCTCGGCTCCTGGGCCAGCGGGACGGTCGACCTTTCACGCTCAAGAAGCTTGGAGAGGGCGAACTGGTGGGCTTGGCTTCGCTGCTGCGGGCCGCACCCTGTGAGCAGGTGAATGCCGCCACACCAGTTGTGGCCCTCGCCATCCCCGATCGGCTGGTGTTGGAGTTGCTGCAGCAGGAGGCGCCCTTTCGGCAGTGGTGCGCGGGCCACCTCTGGCTGTGCGAGCTCCATGGCCTGTTGGTCGCCCTGGAGGATCAAAACGCCAGGGCGGAACCGTTCGAGCCAAACCGTTGGCGTCAGCGCCTGGCCCACCTGGCTGAAGGAGCACGGCTGCTTCCACCAGACCAGGAAGTGTGGAAGCAGCTGGGGGCAGGAGAATCCCTGCACCTGGCCAGCGCCAATGTGCCGGGGCTAGCGATCGGGAGCCGCTTGCCTGCCAACGATTCCTTGCCCCGGCCCCTGCCTCCCCTGCCGCTGCGCCTGATCGCCCTGCCGGAAGAACCAGCTGAAGCGGTCGCCATCGAAAAGGAACCCACGGCCCTCGCTGCGGCCGCGGCTGAGGGGGGAACCCTGCCCCAGCCCACCGGTCTTGATCTCGGCCAGGGCAGCGCTCAACGGGGCTTCAATCTGGTGCGGGCCAGTGGGGCGGTGGGCGAAACCAGCGCCTGCCTGCAGATGCTGGCCAAATTCCTGAAGCTTCCCTACCGCCGCGATGGGGTGGAGAAGATCCTCAGGGAGAAGGTGGCGCAGGGGCAAAAGCCCAACCTGCAGCTCTGCGGCCAGATTGCCGCCACGATGGGTCTGCTGGTGAGCGGAGCGCGGGTGGGAGCCGGGGCCGCCACCAGGGTGATCACACCAGCTTTGGTGCCTTGGAAGGATGGTTTTGCCCTGCTGGTGAGCAGCAACGCCCGCGGCTGGACCCTGGCCTCCCCCCGGGAGGGCTGGGTGCGGCTGACTCCGGCCCAGATTGCGGACGCCTACCCAGAGGGACTGGAGCTGTTGCTGCTGGAGCGCAGCAACGCCACGCCGGAGCAGCGCTTCGGACCTGGCTGGTTTTGGCCAGCCCTCAAGCGCTATCGGGGCATGCTCCTGCAGGTGCTGCTCGCCTCTTTTGTGGTGCAGCTCTTCAGCCTGGCCAATCCCCTGTTGATCCAGGTGATCATCGACAAGGTGATCGCCCAGCGCAGTCTCGACACGCTTCAGATCCTCGGCATGGCCCTGGTGGTGGTGACGTTGATGGAGGGGGTGATCGGATCCCTGCGCACCTTCCTCTTCACAGACACCACAAACCGCATCGACCTGCGGCTCGGCGCCGAGGTGATCGACCATCTGCTGCGCCTGCCCCTGAACTATTTCGATCGGCGGCCTGTTGGCGAATTGGGCACCCGTATTGCCGAGCTTGAGAAGATCCGCAATTTCCTCACCAGCCAAGCGCTGATTACGGTTCTAGATGCAGCCTTCTCGGTGATCTACATCATCGTGATGGTGATCTACAGCTGGGTGCTCACCCTGATCGCCCTGGCGGTGTTGCCCATCCAGATCGCGATGACCCTCTTGGGTGCGCCGCTGTTTCGCCGCCAATACCGCCAGGCAGCAGAAGAGAATGCGCGCACCCAAAGCCACCTGGTGGAGGTGATCAGCGGCATCCAAACCGTGAAGGCGCAAAACGTGGAGATGGTGAGCCGCTGGAAGTGGCAAGACTTCTACGCCAAATACATCTCCCGCACCTTCGATAAAACCATCACAGGCACCTTCCTCAATGAAACCAGTCAGGTGTTGCAAAAGCTCTCGCAATTGCTGGTGCTTTGGGTGGGAGCTGCCATGGTGCTCAAAAGCGAACTCACCCTGGGACAGCTGATTGCCTTCCGCATCATCAGCGGCTATGTCACCCAACCCTTGCTGAGGCTTTCCTCCATCTGGCAATCCATCCAGGAGCTGCGGGTGTCGTTTGAGAGGCTCGCCGATGTGGTGGATACACCGGAAGAATCCGATGCGGCCGATAAAGGCAACATCCCCCTGCCTGCGATCAAGGGCAACGTGGTGTTTGAAAACGTGAGCTTCTCCTTTGTGCCAGGCGGAGCGGAGGTGCTCAGCGCCATCAACCTCAACATCGAACCAGGCACCTTCGTTGGCGTGGTGGGCCAGAGCGGCAGCGGCAAGAGCACCCTGATGAAGCTCCTGCCTCGGCTCTATGCCCCCAGCCGCGGGCGGATTCTGGTGGATCATTACGACATCGCCAAGGTGGAGCTCTATTCCCTGCGGCGCCAGATCGGCATTGTTCCCCAAGAACCGCTGCTGTTCTCTGGCACGATCAGCGACAACATTGCCCTGACAAATCCAGACGCCAGCAGCGATGAGATTGTGCAAGCGGCCCGCACCGCCGCGGCCCACGATTTCATCATGGAGTTGCCCGCGGGCTACAGCACCCCCGTGGGCGAGCGGGGCGCATCCCTCTCGGGGGGCCAACGCCAGCGGATCGCCATTGCCCGCACGCTGTTGGCCAAGCCTCGCCTGATGGTGATGGATGAAGCCACCAGCGCCCTGGATTACGACGCCGAGCGCCAAGTGTGTGACAACCTTCGCGAAGCCATGAGCCACTGCACGGTGTTTTTCATCACCCACCGCCTGAGCACGATCCGCAGGGCTGATCGGATTGTCATGCTGCACCAGGGCGCCCTCGTCGAGGAGGGCACCCATGATGAATTGATGGCTCTGAGAGGGCGCTACTACGCTCTTTATCGCCAACAGGAGGCCAGCTGATGCTCTCCCCCTCCGATTGGCGCCCGCCGGAAGACCCCAACTCCAGCCGGGGCGAAGAAAAAAGAGAGCGGATGTTTGCGATTGGCGACAGCGAGGATGTCGTGCTGCAGCAGTCGCGCGTTTGGGCGAGGGGCATCACTTGGGCCTTGATGGGGGTGACGGCCTTCGGATTGGGTTGGCTCGCCTTGGCAAAAACCGAGGAGATCGTCACAGCGCCAGGGAAGCTGGAGCCCCTCGGGGTGGTGAAAGAAATCCGCATGCCCGTGGGTGGTGTGGTGGACGAGATCCTGGTGAACGAGGGTGAGCAGGTGAAGAAGGGCCAGGTGTTGCTCAAGCTGGACACCGAAGCCACGAAAGACCG
>JAYKHK010000089.1:0-12211 GCA_035284785.1 Cyanobacteriota bacterium
CGAAAAAGCAGCTCGATGTCAGCCGCCTGGCCGAGCTGGGATGGAGGGCCCGAATTCCGCTTGCTGAAGGCTTGCAGAGCACGGTGGCGCTCTTCCGCGAGCAACTTCAACAGGAGCTGGTGCGGCTGTAGGCCGCGTTCAGCCCTGCAAAGCCTCTTGAATGCGGCCCATGGCCTGGAGCACGTTGTCGCGGCTGTTGAAAGCCGACAGGCGGAAGTAACCCTCCCCAGCGGCTCCAAAGCCGCTGCCTGGGGTGCCCACCACATGGGCCTGGTGGAGCAAGAGGTCGAAGAAGCCCCAGGAATCCACGCCAGCGGGGGTCTTCACCCACACATAGGGGGCCTGTTCGCCGCCATACACCTGCAGACCGGCGGCGCTGAGCTCGCGGCGGATGATCGCAGCATTCTCCATGTAGAAGGCCACCAGGGCCCTCACCTGAGCTTGGCCTTGGGGGGAATACACCGCCTCGGCGCCACGTTGGACGATGTAGCTAACGCCATTGAACTTGGTGCACTGGCGCCGGTTCCATAGCCCCCACAACTCCACCGCCTCACCATTGGCAGCCGTGCCCATCAGGCCCCGGGGCACCACGGTGAGGGCGCAGCGCGTGCCGGTGAAGCCGGCATTTTTGGAGAAGGAGCGGAATTCGATGGCGCACTCGCGTGCCCCTTCAATTTCATAAATGGAGTGGGGAAGGGTTGGATCCTGGATGAAGGCCTCATAGGCCGCATCAAACAGGATCAAGCTGCCGTTGGCGCGGGCGTAGGACACCCATGCCTGCAGCTGCTCCTTGGTGGCGACAGCGCCGGTGGGGTTGTTGGGGAAGCAGAGGTAGATCAGGTCCACCTTTTCGGTGGGGATCTCGGCGGTGAATCCGTTCTCGGCGCTGATCGGCAGGTAGGTGAGGCCGCCATACTGGCCGGCGGCATCCGCCTCTCCCGTGCGACCCGCCATCACGTTGCGGTCCACGTACACCGGATACACCGGGTCGGTGACGGCGATGCGGTTGCCCTCACCCAGGATGTCGAGGATGTTGGCGCTGTCGCACTTGCTGCCATCGGAGACGAAGATCTCATCGGCGCTCACCTGGCAGCCGCGCGCCTGAAAGTCGTGGCTGGCGATCGCCTCACGCAGCCACAGGTAACCCTGCTCAGGCCCATAGCCGTGGAAGCCTTCACGGGTGCCCATCTCATCGACGGCCGCCTTCATGGCATCGCGACAGGCTTGCGGCAGCGGCTCGGTGACATCACCGATGCCCAGGCGGATGATCTGGGCCTCGGGGTGGGCATCACTGAAGGCCTTCACCCGCCTGGCGATCTCCGGAAACAGGTAGCCGGCCTTGAGCTTGAGGTAGTTGCCGTTGACCAGAACCATGGGGCGCACGCAGCCCGCAGCGGGCTCGGTGGAACTGGGCGCGATTGTCCTATGGCGCGCCGCCCGCCCCGAAGACCAAGGCCTGCATACGATCAATGTTGTGCCCTGCGGCTGACCAACCCATGCCCGCCAGCCGCCAGCTTCCTCCCCCCGCCATGGTGGATCTGGAGAGCCTGATCGACCTGGACATCCACAAACCAGGCCGCTATCTGGGCAATGAGCGGGGAGTGCGGGCCCGCGACTGGGATCAGGCCTGGCCGGCCGCCGGAGTGCGCTGGGCCCTCACCTACCCCGAGGTGTATGAGGTGGGGGCCAGCAACCTGGGCCACATCCTTCTTTATTCAATTCTCAACACGGTCCCCGGCCAGCTCTGTGATCGGGCCTATCTGCCCGCCGCCGATCTGGCGGGCCGCCTGAAGGAGCAGCGCCTTCCCCTCTTCGGGGTGGAGAGTCGCCGGCCCTTGGCCGCCTTTGATCTGCTCGGCTTCAGCCTTAGTTATGAACTCGGTGGCACCAACATCCTGGCGATGCTGGATCTGGCGGGGGTGCCCCTGCACGCGGCCGCCCGCGGCAACCTGCCCCTGGCCGATCCCTCGTCCCCTCCCCTGATCTTTGCCGGGGGTCCCACAGCCACCAGCAATCCGGAGCCCTTTGCCGCCTTCTTCGACTTCATCGCCCTGGGCGATGGCGAAGAACTGCTGCCGGAGATTGGCCTGGTGGTGGCGGAGGGTCGAGCCGCTGGCCTCAGCCGCCTGGATCTGCTGCGGGATCTGGCCCAGGTGCCGGGAGTGTATGTTCCCGCTTTGTATGGCCCCGGGGCGGATGGGGTGACGATCGTGCCCCTGGAGCCCGATCTGCCGCAGCGGATCCGCCGGCGCACCGCGACGCCCATGCCCCACTACGCCACCGGCCTGGTGCCCCACGTTGAAACGGTGCACGACCGCCTCACGGTGGAGATCCGGCGGGGCTGCACCCGGGGCTGCCGCTTCTGCCAGCCGGGGATGCTCACCCGTCCAGCCCGCGATGTGGAGCCCAGCGCGGTGATCGAAGCGGTGGAAGAAGGCATGCGCCGCACCGGCTATGCCGATTTCTCGCTCCTTTCCCTGAGCTGCAGCGACTACCTGTCCCTGCCGTCGGTGGGAGTGGAGCTGCGCAACCGGCTGGCGGAGCACAACATCAGCCTCACCTTGCCCAGCCAACGGGTCGACCGCTTCGATGCCGACATCGCCCACATCCTTGGCGGCACCCGCCGAGCCGGACTCACCTTCGCCCCTGAGGCGGGCAGTCAGCGGCTGCGAGATGTGATCAACAAGGGCCTGAGCGATGCCGATCTGTTGCGCGGCGTTCGCACCGCCATGGAGAACGGCTATCGCAAGCTGAAGCTCTATTTCATGGTGGGACTGCCGGGAGAGACGGACAGCGATGTGCTCGCCATCGCCGAGACCTGTCTCCGTTTGCAGCAAGGCTGCGCCGATCTCGGAAGGCTGACGCTCAACCTCACCATCAGCACCTTCACGCCCAAGCCCCACACCCCGTTCCAATGGCACAGCGTGAGCCATGCCGAAATCCGGCGTCGCCAAGAGCTGCTGCGGCAAGCGCTGCGGGGGGTGCGGGGGGTGAAGAGCAATTTCACCGACACCCGGCTGGCGGCCATTGAGGATTTCATCGGCCGGGGTGATCGGCGGCTGGCTCCGGTGATCGAGGCGGCCTGGAGGGCGGGCGCCGGACTGGATGCTTGGTTTGAATCCGCTGAGCGCAGCCACGCTGCCTGGACGGCCGCCATCGAAGCGGCGGGCTTGGAAGGGCGATACCGGGCCTTGGAACTAGGCGACTGGGCGGCCGTTGAAGCCATCGAGCCCACGGATCTGGACACGTTCTGCCGCCAACCCCTCCCCTGGGACCATCTCGACAGTGGCGTGGACAAAACCTGGTTGGCGGCGGATCTCAAGCGCGCTCTGGCGGCTGCGGAGGTGCCGGATTGTTCGTTTGCCGGTTGCAGCCATTGCGGAGTTTGCGGGCCGGAGTTGGGACACAATGTGGTGATTCCGCCGCCGCCGGTGCCCCCGGCCCTGCCGGAACGCAAACCTCCAAGTGAACGTGCCTGCCGCCTGCGCCTGGGCTTCCGCAAGCAAGGCTCCCTGGCCTGGATCAGCCACCTCGATACGGTGCGTCTGCTGGATCGAGCCCTGCGCCGCAGCGGCCTGCCAGTGAGTTTCAGCGGTGGGTTTCATCCCATGCCCCGGCTGCAGATCGCCCTGCCTTTGCCGCTTGGGGTGGAAGGGCTCGGCGAATGGCTCGATCTGGAGTTCGCCGAGCCCCTGGATCCAGGTCTGGCTTGGCATCGCCTGCAACGGGAGCTGCCCGATGGCTTGCAGTTGCTCTCCAGCCAGGCCGTGCCCGTGGCGGGCCCCAGCCTGTCCCAGGAGCTGGAGGCGGCCCACTGGAGGTTTGCCCTGCGTCGCGGCTCCGCCGAGGACTCGACCATCGCCTGGCCGCAAGCAGAGAGGTGGGAGCTGGCGCTGCAAGCCCTGATGCAGCTGGAGGCGTGGATCTGGCACGACCGCGACAAAAAGGGGAGGCCCCGACAGAGGGACTGTCGCCCCGCCCTCCGCCAGATTCGGCTGGCGCGCCATGATCGGCATGGCGAGGAGGTGGAGCTGGCGCTGGAGACCAGCATCGACAGCCAAGGGTTTGGGGTGCGGCCGGAGCATGTGCGGGCCTGGCTCAGCGAAACCTTGCCGCTTCCCCTTCGGCTGGCGAGGCTTCAGCGGGAAGCCCTGCTTGTGCGGTCCCCTGGCGCGAGCAACTAGGCCACAGTTGGAGCCCTGACGTGCGTGCTAACGTGCAAAAGCTTGGTGGGAGGGCGGCGCGCCCCATCTCTTCACCAACTTCTTAAAGCTTCCTCAATCCTGACGCATTCGTTAGGCAGATTAAAAAGGAAGCAAGCTGATCCAGCCAAAGAGTTCGGTTTTTTGCCCCCTTCCGGGAGGCCACCCTCTCTTTATTTTTGCTGACGACCCCAAGGTCTCTGCTCAGCAGGCATCAACTCCAACTTTTCTGGTCAGTCAAATCCCCTGTGTCTCCCACGAGCCGGGGATGTTCACCAAGGTTCCTCCAGGTCAGTCCCGAGGGGCCGTCGGCATGGCCTTGTTCGTCCTGTCCTGCTGGTTCAGGACCTCACAGAGACATTTTCCCTTCTATGCCCCAGCAGATCGTGATCGCCGAGCAGCTGCGGATCGCCGCAGTGCTCAGTGACGACCGTGTCGATGAGCTGGTGGTGGCCCAAGGCCGCTACCAGATCGGCGATGTTTACCTCGGCACCGTGGAAAACGTTCTGCCAGGGATTGATGCGGCTTTCGTGAACATCGGCGAAAGCGAAAAAAACGGTTTCATCCACATCTCCGACCTCGGCCCGCTTCGCCTCCGCAAAACCGGCGCTGGGATCACCGAACTCCTCGAACCTCGCCAAAAGGTTCTCGTGCAGGTGATGAAGGAGCCCACCGGCAGCAAGGGACCGAGGCTCACGGGCAACCTGAGCCTGCCAGGGCGTTTTTTGGTGCTGCAGCCCCATGGCCAGGGGGTGAACATCTCCCGGCGGATCAATAGCGAGGCCGAGCGCAATCGCCTGCGCGCCCTGGGCGTGCTGATCAAACCGCCCGGCGCAGGCTTGTTGATCCGCACGGAAGCGGAAGGGGTGGGCGAGGAGCTGCTCATCGACGACTTGGAAGCTCTGCTTCGCCAATGGGAAGCGATCCAGCAAGCCGCCGAAACAGCCACACCGCCGGTTCTGTTGAACCGGGATGAGGATTTCATTCACAGGGTGCTGCGCGACTTCTACGGTCCCGACGTGGTGCGTGTGGTGGTGGATGCCCCGGAGGCGGTGGCGCGGGTGAATGGTTTTCTCGGTGAAGACCAGAACCAGCTCACGGTGGAATTTCACGAAGAATCCACGGAGCTGCTCGAGCATTTCCGCATCAACGCAGCGATTCGCGATGCCCTGCGCCCGCGGGTGGATCTCCCCTCAGGGGGGTATGTGATCATCCAGCCCACCGAAGCCCTCACGGTCATCGATGTCAATTCCGGCTCGTTCACCCGCTCAGCCAATGCCCGGGAAACCGTTCTCTGGACCAATTGCGAAGCTGCCACGGAAATTGCCAGGCAGCTGAAGTTGCGCAACATCGGCGGGGTGGTGATCATCGACTTCATTGACATGGAGTCGCGCCGCGACCAGCTGCAGTTGCTGGAGCATTTCACCCAGGCCGTTCGCAACGATTCCGCCCGACCCCAGATCGCCCAACTGACAGAACTGGGATTGGTGGAACTGACCCGCAAGCGACAGGGGCAAAACATCTACGAATTGTTTGGTCGCACCTGCCCCAGCTGCGGTGGACTGGGCCATGTGGCCGTGCTCCCCGGCAAGGACACCCTCCAACCCTTGGCCAGCCTGCCAGGGGTGGTGCGAACCGTTCCCTCCTCCGCCCGACCCGAGGCCCCGGTTGCACCCTCCGAAGCCGCAGGTGGGCGCAGGCGTCGGGGCGGTCGGGGCGGCCGCGGCGGCGAGGGGGCCGAAGTCCAGGTGGTGGCCTCGACCAATGGGGCTGGCCTGCAGGGCGAAGGCTTGGAAAGCGCACGGCCCGAGCTGGAGACCGGGGGCCGCCGACAGGAGTTGGAATTCGTCGCGGTCCCCATGGATGCCAATCAGGAAGAGGTGTACGGATGGATGGGCTTCAACCCAGCCCTCCTGCTCGAACCATTACCCAGCGGCGACAATCTGGTGATGCGGGTGGTGAGACCGGGTTGTGACCCCGAAGCCGTCCTGGAGGAAGCCCGCCTGCAGGCCAGCGCCGCAGGATCCCGGCGGCGGCGGCGGGGGCGAGGAGGCGACAGTCGCTCCACAGCTGCCGAGGTGTCCCCCATCGCCTCCGATTCGGCTGGAGATCCGGAGGAAGCCGAGGTGGAGACCATCCCCCTGCCCCTCACCACTGCGGCGGAAGTCGTGACCGTGGAGCTGCCGGCTCACCGTCGTGGAAGCCCTCGCTCAGCTCAGGATCCTGATCAGGTCTCCGATCAGGCTGGCGCAGAAACCGCAGAGGAAGGAGCGGAGGATCAAGAGCCCCGCCGCCGCCGCCGCCGCTCTTCCGCCACGGTGTGAGCCCGGCGGCTCGCTGGCGAGAGACAACGATTGCCGGCGTGGATGAGGTGGGCCGGGGCAGCCTGTTTGGGCCCGTGTTTGCCGGAGCCGTGATCCTCCCGAAACAGGGAGAGACCGTTCTGGGCGCCGCTGGACTCACCGACAGCAAAGCGCTGAGCCCTCGCCGTCGAGCGGAGCTGGTGCCCATGATCCGAAGGCTTGCAGCGGCATGGGCGATCGGCCAGGCCAGTGCGGCGGAGATTGATCGCTTGGGCATCCGCAGGGCCACAGAGCTGGCCATGCAGCGTGCCCTCCAGCGACTCAACCACCCCTTCAAGCTTGTGGTGGTGGACGGCGTCCTTCCCCTACGCAGCTGGCAGGGGCCTCAGCAAACCCTCGTGGGGGGTGACCGGCTTTGCGCCGCCATCAGTGCCGCGAGCGTGCTCGCGAAAGAGGAGAGGGATGCCCTGATTCGCCGGCTGGCGCTCCGCTTTCCTGGCTATGGGCTGGAGCGCCACGCCGGCTATGGAACAGCGCAGCACCGCCTCGCCCTTCAAGAGCGGGGACCGACCCTGCTCCATCGCCGCACCTTTTTGCGCCACACGCTGCAAGGCAAGAGCGATCACCCTGGGGAGATCTCGGCTTCAGATGAGCGTCAGGCCATCTCCTTGCCGTTGCACCACTGTTGAAAATCGTTGAGCAATTGCAGGCGCACCCGATTGCGCATGCCTAGCAGGATCCCGCTCAAAATCGAGCGGCCCGTGGCCTCCAACACCCTCGGTGGCACGAGTTTCAGCAGGGCTGGCTGGCTCACGCTCACCGCCAGGGTGGCCTCCCCCTCCAAACCTTCTCCCGAGGGCTTGAGCCAAGAGTTCAGGCCCAGCCGAAAGTCGTCCACCAGGCCAAGCCCTTCCAATTGGCAATCCACCGCTTCCAACTCGAGGCGATCGCCACGGTGGTGAGTTTGCAATTCCACGATGGGTTGAATCTGCAGCTGGAACACCTGAACCCGGGTGACCCGGTAGCGGTAATGACCCGGGCCAAGCGAAATGAGCTGGGCGGGGTCGAGCAGAGAGGCCACCACGCGCTGCTCATCCTTGAGATAGGCCGGCAAGTGGGCAATCCCCTCCTGAACGGGAAGGACCAACTGCTGGCTGGAGCTGAAGGCCAAGGGCATGGCCAGGGGAAGCCGGCAGGCCATGATCCTACGGACCAACCCTTGCCCCACCATGCGCCTCTCCTACCTAGGTCCAACTGGCACCTACGGAGAGCAGGCCGCCAAGCGCCTGGCTGCTCTCGAGGGGATCGAGGCTGAGCTGGTTCCCCAGCAAGGGATCCGCGCCGTGATCCAGGCCCTGGCCGCTGGCACCTGCGAAGCCGCCGTCGTCCCCGTGGAAAACTCTGTGGAAGGAGGGGTGAGCACGTGCATGGACGCCCTCTGGGAGCATCCAGAGCTGGCCGTGCGGCGTGCCCTGGTGTTGCCCATTCGCCATGCCCTCCTGGGCAGCGGCCCCCTGGAGGGCATCAGCGAGGTGCTCTCCCACCCCCAGGCGCTGGCCCAGTGCAGCCTGTGGTTAGGGGAGCATCTCCCCACCGCCCTGCAGCTGCCCACCAGCTCCACCGCCGAAGCGGCCCGGCTGGTGAAAGGGAGTCGCTTCCGGGCCGCCATCGCCTCCCGTGAGGCTGCCGGGGAGCAGCAGCTGGAGATCTTGGCCTATCCCATCAATGATGTGCCAGGCAACTGCACGCGCTTTCTTCTTCTCCAACGCAGCCAGCGGGAGGAGACCGGTCCCCTGGCCAGCCTGGCCTTCTCCCTGCGTTCGGACCAGCCAGGCGCTCTACTGCAGGCTTTGGTGTGCTTTGCAGCCCATGGTCTCAACATGAGCCGTATTGAATCGCGGCCATCCAAACGGGAGATGGGGGAATACATCTTTTTTGTCGATCTGGTGTTGCCAACGGCAGGCGCAGGCCCTCTGCAGTTGGCCTTGGATCAGCTCAGGCCCCTGTGTGATCACCTCACCCTCTTTGGCACCTATCCATTGCACAGCCTGCAGGGAGAAGAAGACCCTCAGGAGGGGTGAGCGCGAAAGACGCCAAAGCGCATCAAGCCATGGCGGAAGGCCCAATCCATCAGCAACAAAGTGGGGGTCTCCCGCAGGCCCTGGAGCACCGCCTGGGGTCCCAGTCCGAGCACAGCCATGGGCCGTCGGATCCCCTCCAGGATGGAGTCCCGCCAGGAGGGCACAGTGGCGGCGGTCCAGTCGGCGCTTTCCACCACCAGGCCCCGGTTCCAGCGACTGTTGCACAGGTTGGCGGTGAGGGAAGGGATGCTGGCGAATTCCGGGTGGGCCCATTGCTCGAGCAATTGACGCATCACCCAGCCCTCCAATGGCGACAAACCACCGTCAGCAGGATCCCGCCTGTTCCAGTCCGCCAGGGCCAGGAGCCCGCCAGGTTTCAACACGCGCAACAGTTCATCGGCGTAGCGCTGTTTATCGGGCATGTGGGGGGAGGCCTCCACACTCCAAACCGCATCAAACGTCGCCTCTTCCAGGCCAAGCTGAAGGGCATCCATCACCGCAAAGCGACAGCGGGGCGCAAGCGACGGGGGGGTGAGGGCGCGGGCGCGGGCGATCTGAGCCTCACTGATGCTGATGGCCAGCACATCGAAGCCGTAGTCCTGAGCCAGGATGCGCGCACTGCCTCCGATGCCACAACCCACATCCAACACCTTGCTGCCAGGAGGAAGGCGATCCAGGCCACTCCAACGCACAAGCTCATGCACAAAATCAACTTTGGCTTCGCGGAAATCCCTCGGCCTTGGCGGAACTCCGTAATGGCCAAGGTGCACATGGTCGCCCCATAGACGCTCCAGAAGGGCGTCATTGGTCCAGCGGTCATAGGCCTCGGCCACGCTCTGGGAGTTTCGAAACCGACGGGCCGATTGCAGCCAAAGCCCCAAAGCAACCATCAGGGCAAGGCCAACAAACAGCACCAAGGTGATCACAACCGGGTGAGCTGCCACAGGAGCCTTCACCCGTCAGCCTCGTTCTGATCCTGAGGGGAGAAGGTGTCCTTCAGAACTGTGCGGGCCGCCAGTTGGCGGCGCGTTTGATCCAAGAGATTGAGCTCCTCCCTCAGCCGCTGTCCCGTATCGGTGATCTCCAACAGGGCTTGTTGGTGGTCGGCCACCGGCCCTCCCAGATGGGACCCGATCCAGAAGGAAAGTTCCCGGGGCAGATCGGGCAGATCGTTGGGTAGAGCGGTGGTTTTGCCAACGAGCTTGCCGGTGAGCTCCACAACATCGTGAAGGGCTTGGGTGACCTCCTGGGTGAGAGCCTGAAGTTCGTCCACGGTGTTGGAAACCTCATCTTCAATCCAACTCACCATGGCTACGCGAAAAGGAGTTTCGCGAAGGATTTTGAGCACGCGAAAACGTTGCTGACCCATGGTGACGATGTTGCTGCGATCATCTTCAAGACCCTGGCAGTGCAGGATTTCAGCGCAACAACCGATGGTGGCCATGCGTTGCTGCTGCGGATCCCAACGGAGAACACCAAAACGTCGATCCTCCGCCATCACCGTGCGCAACATCATGCGATAGCGAGGCTCAAAAACATGCAAAGGCAGCACTTCCTGAGGGAAGAGCACCACATCAGGCAAGGGGAACAAAGGCAGTTCCCTCACAGAAAAATCTGTCACAGGCAGCAGCTGGAGAGAACGGCAACCCTGGCGGCGGGGCTGAGCACACGTTGAAGTGGAAGCAAGCCCCACACCTCCTTGAGGGAATGATCGGCTTGCATCCTAGAAACGCCGCTCCAGGAACGCGCTCTCGCTCAGAGCTTGACCTCAATATCCACACCGCTGGGAAGATCAAGCTTCATCAACGCATCAATAGTTTTGGAACTGGGGCTGTAGATATCGATGATGCGGCGATGGGTGCGCGTTTCGAAGTGCTCGCGGGAATCTTTATCCACGTGGGGCGAACGTAAGACGCAATAGATTTTGCGCTTTGTTGGCAGTGGGATCGGCCCAATTGCAGTTGCAGCTGTATGGTCGGCCGTCTCAATAATCTTGTCGCAAGAGAGATCCAACATCCGCCGATCAAAGGCCTTCAAACGGATCCGAATCTTCTGCTGGGGGATGGAGGACGTCATGGGAATGGGCCAGGGCAAACGGTGGGATGGGTTGTCAAGGTTCGAGGCTGGGCTGGCAGGTGGGAGAACCCACCCGCCAGCTGGCTGTCCGCCTGTTATTCCACAATTTTGGAAACCACGCCGGCGCCGATGGTGCGGCCACCTTCGCGGATGGCGAAGCGCATCCCCTGCTCAATGGCAACGGGACAGATCAGCTCAGCACTCATCTTGATGCGGTCGCCAGGCATCACCATTTCCACATTGCTGCCGTCATCAGCCGTGAAGGCTGTGATTTGTCCGGTCACGTCCGTGGTGCGGATGTAGAACTGCGGCCGATAGCCTGCAAAGAAGGGGGTGTGGCGCCCGCCTTCCTCTTTTTTCAGCACGTAGACCTCACCTTCAAACTTGGTGTGCGGCTTGATGGAGTTGGGCTTCACCAACACCATGCCCCGCTCGATGTCCTCCTTCTGGACCCCGCGGAGCAGCAGGCCGACGTTGTCGCCGGCCATGCCCTCATCGAGCAACTTCCGGAACATCTCCACGCCGGTGACGGTGGTTTCGCGGGTGTCTTTGATACCGACAATCTGCACGGTCTCACCCACCTTCACCTTGCCCCGCTCAATCCGTCCTGTCGCCACGGTGCCACGACCGGTGATGGAGAACACATCTTCAACGGCCATCAAGAAAGGCTTGTCGATCTCACGCTCCGGCTCAGGGATCGAGGCATCGACTGCCTCCATGAGTTCGTCGACCTTGGCTTCCCACTCGGTGTCGCCCTCAAGTGCCTTCAGACCAGACACCCTGATCACCGGGATGTCGTCACCAGGGAAGTCGTAGCCGCTGAGGAGCTCACGCACCTCCAACTCGACGAGTTCAAGAATCTCTTCGTCGTCCACCATGTCGCACTTGTTCAGCGCCACAACCAGGGCAGGAACGCCAACCTGTTTGGCGAGCAGGATGTGCTCCTTGGTTTGAGCCATGGGGCCATCGGTGGCTGCCACCACCAAAATGGCTCCATCCATCTGGGCGGCCCCAGTGATCATGTTTTTGACGTAGTCAGCGTGCCCGGGGCAATCCACGTGGGCATAGTGACGATTCGGTGTCTCATATTCCACGTGGGCGGTATTGATCGTGATGCCGCGCTCACGCTCTTCAGGAGCACCATCAATCTCGTCATACTTCTGGGCCTTCGCCATGCCTTTTTTCGAAAGGACGTTGGTGATGGCAGCAGTGAGGGTGGTTTTGCCGTGGTCCACATGGCCGATGGTGCCGATGTTGACGTGAGGCTTGTTCCTCTCAAACTTCTCGCGAGCCATGATGAAGAATCGGGGGGTTTAGGGGGTTGGGTTGATGGGGTTGAGGATCAGGAATTGCCCTGATTCTTGGAGATGATGGCCTCAGCCACATTGCGAGGAACTTCCTCGTAATGGCTGAACTCCATCGAGAAGATACCCCGACCCTGTGTCATGGATCGGAGTTGGGTGGCGTAGCCGAACATCTCGGCCAGAGGCACCTTGGCCTGGACCTTGGACTGTCCATCATCGACGGATTGCCCTTCGACCTGACCACG
>JAYKHK010000090.1:0-6233 GCA_035284785.1 Cyanobacteriota bacterium
GATTGGGATCCATGCGATGGCTACATTGCTGCTGGTGCCAGCGGCGGCAAGACAATGGAGAAAAAGTTCTCCGGGGCCACAGGGATTGGCGCCTGGGCCGCCGGGGGGTTGCTCGGTGGGCTCATCGGCTCCCTGGCGGCGGTGGCGCTCACCGAACTGATCAAGCGGGGTCTGGAGGTGGGAGCCGGGCTGGGAGGCCTGTGGCTGCGCCTGCTTCCCCTGCTCGGCGTCAGCCTGGCGGTGCTGATTCTCTTTGGCCTGGGTAAGGGCCAGCCGGTGCAAACCATCGCCCCCCGCGACACCACAAGCGCGAGCGGCAGCCGCTCGCTCACCAGCTGGTATTCCTTTCCCCATGACATCGCCCGGGCCGATCTCACCGGCGACGTGGTCAACGCCTCCGGCGTGGAGGAGCGCTTCCCCTGGAGCCTGGCGCCCCTGCGGGCGCTGGCCATCCTGGCCACCGTTGGCTTGGGGGCCCCGATGGGCACCGAATCCCCCGCCGCCCACATCGGGGTGGCCACCGGCAGCTGGCTGGGCAGCGCGCTGCCCGGGCTGCGCCGCTTGGCGCGGCCCCTGGCGATCGGGGGTGGGGCGGCCAGCGTGTCGGCCCTGATCGGCATCCCCCTTGTCGGGAGCTTCTTCATGTTCGAGTTGGCGGAGCGGCGCCAGGTGCCCCTCACCCTGCGGCGGGCGGCGGCCATGCTCACGGGGGGGCTGGCTGGATGGGGTGTGCATGCCTGGTTCGGCCTCAATCTCATCCGCCTTGTGGTGCCAAAGGTCGCCCCCGGAGATGTCTTGGCGGCGGTGGAAGCCACGCTGCTGATCGGTGGGGTGGCTGGCGCCCTGACGGCCCTCACCGGTGAAGCGATCTACTGGGCCAGGGGATGGCGCGACAGGCCTCTGGCTCGCCTGCTGATCGGGGGCGGGCTGATGGTGGGCCTGGCCCTGCTGATTGGCGCGCTCGCCACGCCAGCTGCGGCCTTCGGGCCGGGGGGCGCGGCGATCGTGTGGGCGGAAACCGCAGGGGCATCGCCTGCTCGCTTGCTGGCTCTGGCGCTGTTGCGGGCAGGGTCCACCACGGCGGCGGTGCTTGCGGGGGGCTGCGGCGGGGTGTTTGTGCCATTCCTGGCGATCGGCGACCTGAGTGGTCGTGTCTTTGCCGCGCCCCTCGGCATCCCGGCCGATCTGGCGGGTGCGGCGGGAGCTGCCGCTGGCATCGCAGGCGGCTACCGACTGCCCCTCACCGCCATGGCCATGGTGTTGGGTGTCGGCGGACCCGACGGCGCCAAATTCACGAGCTTGGCCACCGTGGCGGTGGCGGCCCTCTCCGGTTTGCTCACGGCAAGGGCCACCAATGCGCTCTCGTCGTCGGTGCGGGCGCTGGTTCGAGGCAAGCAGCCCTGATTCCGATCCAGGCGGATTGACTCCCACAGTGATCAGAAGGGCGCCAAGGCTAGGTTCAGCCCCATGCCGGGAACAAACGATGGGCTCAGGAGCGCAAGCAGCTCCCTCCAGGCGTATTGGATGGATCCAACGGGCAGGCAAGCGGCTGGCCGTCTGCGCGCTGGCCCTGTTGGTGCTTGTGGCGCCCCTTCACGGCAGGGCCGAGGGCCCGGCAGAGCCGGCCAGCTCCCCAACCCTGGAGCAATCGGAACAACAGATCGATGGCTTTCCTGTCGTTCTCGATGGGGCAACGGTTCTGGTGATTCGGCAGGGCAGCGCGGGATTCACGGCAGAACAAAGGGCACACACCATCACCCGAAGGCTGAAACGGATCGCCGCTGATCCCTCCCTGCCGATTGAACATCTCACCATTCAGCGCGATGCGGATGACGATTTGCTGGTTCTCGGCATCGGCAATGAAGTGCTCTTCACCGTGTCCCAGCGAGATGCAAAAGCCAGCCGCCTCTCCCAAGAGGCGCTGGCGGAAGACACGCTGCAACAATTCAAATCAGCCATCAATCAATACCGCCAGGATCGCAAACCCAGGCAGCTGATTCGCAACAGCTTTTACGCCCTCATCGCCAGCGCTGCGTTCATGGCCATCTGCTTGGCCGTGATCAAAGCGTCCGGCACACTCTTTCAGGCTGCAGGCCGCAGGCTGGCCGCACGGCTGCCCAGCATTCAAGTCAAGAATGTGGATGTGATCACCTCTGCGACGCTGAGCTCGTTCGGCCTTCAGCTGCTTCGGCTCATCCGCTTGATTCTCCTGCTGGCTCTCTTCTTGGCGTATGCCACCTTCCTTCTGCGCCTGTTTCCCTGGACGCGGGTCGTGGGCGATCACGCCTTGGGATACGTGCTGCAATCGGTGGAGCTCGTGCTATCAGCCATCGGCAATTATCTTCCCAATCTATTTGTCGTGGCGATGATTTATGGCATTGTCTACTATGTTTTACGAGTAACCAAGCCCTTCTTCACGGCCATCGAAAAGGGAAGCCTTGTGATTCCAGGCTTCTACACGGATTGGGCCAGCCCCACCTACAACCTGTTCAAGGTGTTGGTCATTGCCCTAGCGGCCATCCTGGCTTTTCCATACCTGCCCGGCTTCAATTCGCCAGCCTTCCAGGGCGTCTCTGTTTTTCTGGGTTTGCTCCTCTCGCTGGGATCAACTTCCGCCATCACCAATGTGATTGGAGGCATCATCCTGATCTACACACGGGCCTTCCGAGTGGGCGACCACATTCGCGTCGGCGATGTGATCGGAGACATCATCGAGAAGAACTTTTTGGCGATCCGCATCTGCACACCAGCCAATCAGATCATCACCATCCCCAACTCAGCCCTCCTGAGCAACAAGGTGGCGAATTACAACATCTCTTCCCGCGATTTAAGCCGTTGCCTCATCCTGCAAAGCACGATCACCCTGGGCTATGACGTGCCCTGGCGCAAGGTTCATGCAACCCTGATTGAGGCCGCCTTGGCCACCGAGCACATCCTCAGGGATCCAGCGCCATTTGTGCTGCAACCAAGCCTCGACAACCATTACGTCACTTATCAAGTCAACGCTTACACGAGCGAGCCAAACCAGATGGTGTTGATTTATTCCGAGCTGCATCAACACATTCAGGACAAGTGCAATGAGAACGGCATTGAGATTCTTTCTCCGGCCTACGCCGCCCTTCGGGATGGCAACAGGAGCACGATTCCGGAAAGCTATTGGCCTCGCGAGTATGCGGCGCCTCCGTTTCGCGTAGACACGACCGCCCAGCCCATGGCTCAAGCACACTCACCAGAGCACACCAGCGACCCCCCGTGACTCCACAAACCATCTTCAAGCTGGTGCTCCTCCTGGGTGTGGTGCTGATGGTGGCCTCCATCGGCATCCGGGCGCGCCTGGAGCAGCCCCTGTTGCTGCTGAAGCGGCCCGCGCTGGCCCTGCGCGCCATGGTGGCGATGTATGTGGCGGTGCCCGCGTTTGTGCTCCTGCTGGTGTGGTTGGCACCACTGCGGGAGGGCGTTGGGGCGGTGTTGCTGGGGTTTGCGGTGTCGCCAGTGCTGCCGCCTTGGGCCAAAAAAGGAATGGCCGTGGGGGGCAGGGACGACTACGTGATCGGCCTGCAGGTGCTCTCCTCCCTCATTGCGATCCTGGTTGTGCCGCTGATGATCCTGATCGCTGCGCAGATCTTCGGGGTGAAGGCCAGCCTGGCGCCCGGAGCCGTGGAGCAGGTGTTGCTCGCCACCGTCGCGGTCCCCCTGGCCCTCGGCCTGGGCGTGGCTCGCGGCTGGCCGGCTGCCGCGCCGCGGCTGGCGGCCTTGGCCGACCGGGTGGGTGGCACGGTGCTCCTTCTCGGCGCGGTGTTGATCCTTCTGCTTCGTGGCGAAGCGATCTTGGGGGTGTTGGGCCAGGGCACGCTGCTGGCGACCCTGGCCGTCATCGGCTTCGGGCTGGTCGTTGGCCATGGCCTCGGCGGGCCCGATCCCGGCAACCGCGCCGCGCTCGCCTCAGCCACGGTCAGCCGCCATCCTGCAATCGCCCTCCTGGTGGCCTCTGGCGCCTTCCCGCAAAACCAGCCCACCGTGATCGGAACGATGCTGCTCTACTTGCTGGCGGCCATCCTCCTTCCCATCCCCTTTCAGCGCAAACGCCCCTAGCCGCGGCGCGCCTGGCCCGGCAGCGCCTGGCGCCACACCACCACCGCCAGCCAATGGATCCACACGGAGGGCCAGAGCGAACCGCTGACCACAAAGGCCAAGCCGCAAGCCAAGCCCAACAGGCTCAGCTGCGCCAGGCCGCGGGGATCCCCTCGCCGCATCTGGAGCGGCTGCCGCCCGCGCCCGAGAGGGAGCCCGTGCCAGGCGACAAACAACCCCACGCTGAGCGCTAGCCAGGGCACCATCGCCAGAGGCGGCACCCCATCGAGGGCGCTGGGCAGAAGCAAGGCTCGAAAGAGCACCTCCTGCGCCAGGGCCGGCACCACAAACCAGCGGGCCGCCCGGGGCAGCAGCTGGCGCCAGGGAGCCCAGCGCCAGCGCCGCGGCAGCCAGCCACTGCGCCATCCCAGGCTGAGGGCGATGGCGCCATAGCCGATCCCAATCGCCAGGCTTCCCAGCTGGCCGGTGGGATCCCACTCGGGGAAAAGGCTGTCGCCAATTCGGCCAAGCAGGGTGGGGATCAGGGGGAGCTGACCGAACAGCACCGTGGGGGCGACGGGCTCCAGGCGCGGATTGGCCCCCGGGATCTGGTTGGTGCGCAACACCAACAGCGGCAGGCCCACCCGCAGAAACTCGGCGGCAAACAGGTCGTGGGCGCTGCGGGGAAAGATGGAGCGCCAGCTCAGCAGGGCATCTTTGAGGCTCTGGCTGGTTTCAAACAGATCGGCGCCGGGGCGAAAGGCGGGAGTGGAGGCGGAGCCGGTGCCGGTCGCCAAGGCACGAGCGGCGTTGTTGGCCCAATCGCCGCGCACCTTCCCGAAGGGCTTGAGCAAATGATCAAAGGCCAGCCCGAGTTCCGCCAGCCGCTCCCGATCCAGCGCAGACATCGGGATCGCCTCCCCCTGCTCGCGCAGCTGGCGGATGGCGATCCACAGGGCCTGGCCGGAATCCTGCACGCAGGAGGTGGAGGGGGTGACCGGCGCCACGCCGGTGCCATCACCGCTGCGATAGCGGGCGGAGAGGATCTCGGTTTGCAGGGCGATGGCATCGAGCACGGCCCCGCCAATCGGCACGAGCACATCGGAGAAGGGACGCAAACCGATCCAGCCCCGTTGCAGGCTGCCGGCGTAGGCGCTCCAGTCCTGGCTGCCGGCGACGATGCCATTGGGATTGGTGGCATAGATCTGGTGGTAGCGAAGCGCCAGGCGCGGCTGGCCGGTGAAGGCATCGCGCACCACCTGCGCTTCGCCGAAGGCGAAATGGCCCGTCACGGTCCAGCCCGGGGCGGGCTCGCCATCCTTGCCGCCAATCCCGCCGAAAAGGTGCATCAGCAGCGCCCGCTCCCCCAGCTGCCAAGCCGGCGGGGGTTTGCCTTCCGGAATCAGGGCCGTGCTGTGGAGGCTGCCGCGGCGCAGGGTGTCGCGGCTCCAATTGGCGTGGTGCACAAAGGCCAGGGCGGGAGCGGTGCCGCGCACCAGCCGCTTCGGGCTGAGCTGCAGGGCGGCGTAAGGGAGCAGCGCCTGCACCGTGAACACCCCATCCGCGGCCGGCGCCCCCTGGATCAACCAGCCCTGGCCATTCAGCGGGGAGGCCGCCAACCCCGCCGGATCGATCATGCGCCGGCCAAAGCGATCGGGGGGCAACGCCGGGATGCGGATCGTCTCCTGCTCCCCGTTGAAGCGGGCGCTGGCGGGTTGAACGTGGCGCACCCGCCAGAGCCCCTCCCCCGGAGCAGGGCCCAGAACCGTCACCAGCCCCTGCCAGCGGCCGGTGATCTGCACCGGCGGGCGGGCGATGCGCAACTCGCCCGGCGCCACCGTCACCCCCTCCAGCGCCACGGTGAGATCGTCGATGGGTCGGGCCCCGGCGAGCGACTGCAGGGGCCCGACCCGGCGCCCAGCCAGGCGGGTGGGCACCACATTGGCCTCGGCCGCCGCCTGCCGGGCCTCCTGGCCCAGCTGGATCTCTGTGGTGACGGTGGCCACCAGCTGCTTCAGGTGGGGCAGATCGGCCCAGCGCAGCCGCAGCCGCTCCCCGATCAGCCCCTTCTCGGCCGCTGGGGTTTGCTCCACCACGATCCACACCCAGTCGTCCTTGGGGGCAAGGGGATCGCTGGTCTCGGCCGGGGTGGGCAGCTGCAG
>JAYKHK010000091.1:0-5476 GCA_035284785.1 Cyanobacteriota bacterium
TCTGGCTGCTCGGCGCTGGTCAACCGCTATGCCTCTGGTCAGGCAGATGGTTCAGCGACGGTTCAGCTGCTGGAGAAGAGTGTTGATCTTCTCGATAGCCTCCTGGTACTTGGGGTTGGTGGCAGCCAGTGCGCGAAGGATCGATCGGGCCTCCTCAAAGTGGCTGCGTGCCGCATCTGGGTGTCCCAAGAAGAACTCAACCAGTCCCATCCTGAGCAAAGCCATGGCCAGATCATCCAGCGCAGATGGGTTCGACTTGGCGAGCTGGCAAGTGAGGGTGAGAGCTTCCCGTGTGGGGGAGAGAGCTTGCTGGAAATGGTCAAGCTCGATTTGAATCACGCTGAGATTGCTGAGAACCATGGCCAAACTTTCTAGATAAACGGGGTTGCTTTTGGCGAGCTTGCGAACCACCGTGACCGCTTCTTCGCTGGGGGCCAAGGCTTCTTGGTAGCGGTTCAGCTGGACCAAATCGCCCCCGACGTTGATGGCCGCCACGGCCAGATCAGCTATGGCTTTGGGGTTGGTCTTCACCAGCTCTCGATAGATCGTCAGAGCTTCTTGCGAACGCTGCAGGGCTTCCTCTCGGCGACCGAGACCACGCAAGGCAATCGCCTGATTTGCCAAGGCTGTTGCGAGATGGGGCAACTGAGCGGAGTTGCTTTTCACCAGCTCCCGGTGGATGTTGACCGCTTCACCTGTAGAAGTTAGGGACTCCTTCATGCGCCCCATAAGGCCATAGGTGAGTCCCAGGTTGACCAGGCAATCGCCAAGAAGGGCAAGATCTCTCGACTCGTTGCTTTGTGCACGACTCAGCTTGACGGCTTCCAACACGATGGGCAGTGCTTGAGCGGAACGCCCTAGTCGATTGTTATAAACGCTCAAGTTATTCAGAGCGTTGCTCAGATTCAACACATAGGCCGGATTGGTCTCCGCCAGTTCGCGATAGTGCTTGACGGCCTCCTCAGTGCTTACCAGAGCCTCATCGTGGCGGCCAAGTTCACTTAGGGTCGTGCCCATGTTGATCAAACCGTCTGCCAGACTCCCCTTGAAAAGTGGATTCGTCTTTGCAAGTTCTCTGTAGATGTTGACCGATTCTGTCGTGGCTGCCAAGGCCTCCTGTTGTCGATCTGTCTCACCCAGCAAGGTGCCAAGGATGAACAAGGCCAGACCTAAATCTGGTACGTATGCAGGATCGTTCTTTGCCTGAATGCGGCGAAAGGCGACGGCTTCTTTTGAGGCCGCCAACGCCTCCTCTCTGCGGCCCGTTGCGCCAAGAAAGGCACTCAAGTTGTTCAGAGCCTGGGCTCGGAATGGATGGGCTGGATCCAATCGCGAGTTGGCCCATTCCATCACCTTCAACTGCAGCCGCAAGGCTTCGGCGGCATCCCCTTTTTGGTAAGCGCTGATCGCTTCCTCCACCCAGCTGAGCACCTCCTCCGGGATTTTGATTTCGTCTGGCCTGGCTGCGGCCTGCAGGGAGGGGCTGGAGAGGGAGGCGTGAGATAGCCAGGGCTGCTGCGCCTGCGCGGGTAGACAGACCAGCAAAGCCAGGATGGAGCTGATCAGCCGAGGGGCTTTCAAGTTGAGGTGATGGGTGGCCATAGACATGAACCCTGCCACAACTGTGGCCGTTCCTTTGCGGTTTTGGTGTTGATGCGCATAGCCTCTCAAATGCTGCATAGGCTGTTCGGATACGTTGCTGGCAGAGGTGCATGCCTCTTGAAGCTTCATCCCCTGATCCAGCTGTGCTTTCGCCTTGGCGCTTGCGGGCATGGCTGGAGGCTGTAGCTCCCGATGAACCCCACAAATTGGCCAAGCGCCTGGCATGGGATGGCCTCGACCCATGGGCCTTGGAGCAGCAATGGCTGGAGCAAGAGCAAACCAAGACAGCGGACGGCGAGCCTTGGGCCGCGCTAGAGGGAGACCGCGAAGCTGACCACTGGTGGCCGGCCCTGCAGATCTGCCGAGGGGTGTTGCAAGCCAGCTCCACTCTGCCGCTATTGCCCTATGACAGCAACGGCCATCGACCCTTCGTCGATCTTTGGTGGCCTTTGCGTCTGCATTGGCTCTACTGGTTGAGACAAGAGCTTTCGGATCTGCCCGGCGAGTGGATTGCCTTGTCGCCGGTGAGCGAGCAGCTGGCCGATGCTCTGCTCGATCGATTGTGTGTGTTGGCTGAGCAAGTGCTCTGGGCCGGCTTCAGTGCGGGGCGCACAGCTGGAATGGTGTTGCGAGCTCATCTCGGCTCGCAGGGTGATGGTCGCGGTGAACCCCTGCGCGAGCATTACGCCTCTTTCATCCTCTCCCATCGCCGTGATGGCTTGGCCAAGCTTCTCGGGGAGTATCCGGTGCTCGGGCGGTTGCTGGGCAGCGTGGTGCACTTCTGGCAACGACATTCCGTTGAGTTGATGCGTCGCGTCGCGTCGGATCGGGCGTTGCTGCTGACGCGCTTCCGCCTGGGCCAAAAGCATCAACTGATGGCGGTGAAACAGGGCCTGAGCGATCTCCACAGGGGCGGACGCTCCGTTTCGCTGTTGACTTTTGCCTCGCCTGAGGGCTCAGATGAAGTAGTGGTGGTCTACAAACCGAAGGATCTTGCTGTTGACGCGGCTTTTCAAGCTGCGCTCGCGGAGCTCAACTCCTTCAGCGACCTGTCTCCACTCCGCACGCTGCAGGTGGTTGCAGCCAACGGATACGGCTACATGGAATATGTGCCCCACCAGCTCTGTCGGGATGCGAGTGAACTCGACCGCTTCTACAGCCATGCAGGCCGGCTCACCGCCGTTCTTTATTGGCTTGGTTGCAGCGATTGCCATTTTGAAAATCTGATCGCCTGCGGCGACCAGCTGCTGCTGGTGGATACCGAAACCCTGCTCGAACCCGAGCTCCCCAATCACATCAGCGACTCCTCCCACCCGAGCGAAGCCACTGTTCCCTCACGCCTCAACAAGCGTCTCCAGGCCTCCGTGTTGCGCTCGGGGCTCCTGCCCCACTGGATCCAGAGTGGCCCTGGCCAAGCATTGATCGACATCAGTGCGTTGGGCGTTGGCGCCTCTCCGCGGGCTGGTGGCACCTCTACTGGCTGGTTGGGGCTGAACAGCGACGGGATGATGCCCGGGCGCGTGTCGATGGCGGATGAGCTGCCCACCAGCCTGCCGGTGAAGGTGGAGCGGTCCCATCCGTTTCTCGACCATCTGGAACGCTTCTGTGCCGGTTTTGAGCGCCAATGTCTGGTGCTTCTCGCCCACAGGCACCACTTCCTGGCGCCCGATGGAGCCTTGAACCGGTTCCGGGGTCTACCCAGGCGGATCTTGGTTCGTTCGACCCGCATTTACTCTTTATTGCAACAGCAGATGTTGGCGCCAGGGGCGCTGCGCTCGTGCTTTGCCCAAACGATGGTGCTCGAGCGTTTGGCCCGCAGCTTTCTTCTGGCGGAGGCACGCCCCCTGCACTGGCCCATCCTCGCGGCAGAGATGGAGCAAATGCGCCAGCTCGACATCCCCTTCTTCAGCCATGCGATCGATGGGGATGCTCTGCTGCTCAGCGATGCCCCCATCCCGCAAGCGGCCAACGACTCCCGCCCGAATCCGGCGCTCCTGCCCGGCTTCATCGGCAAGAGTGGCCTGGTGGCGGCCAGGGAACGCCTGGAGGCGCTCGATCACCGGGAGATCGCCTTCCAGCTCCAGTTGATCCGTGGCGCATCGGCAACCCTGCAGCTCCAGGCCGACCCATCCCCACCCGCCACATCTGCTGCGCCACGCTCCGCCGAGGCGAGCAGCCAGCAGGCCTCCACCCGGGAGGGTGATGCTCTGGCCGCCGCAAGGCGGATCGCTCAACACCTGTTGGATCTGGCCATATTCGATCCCGATGGCGGTATCGACTGGTTGGGAATGGACCTGGGCACCGACGGTGTGCATTTTCGCTTCGGTGCCGTCGGCCCTGTGTTGTATGGCGGCTCGATCGGCGTCGCCTGCTTGCTGCACCGGCTGGAGGCCCTTGGCGCCACTCCGAAGGGAAGCGACAGGGCCATGGAGGGGCGGCGAAAGCCGGCCGCCGTGATCGCAGCCCTTCTCCAACCCCTGCGAGAGTTGATCGGGGCATCCAATGGCGATGGCCGCTTGCGCTGGTGGCGGGATCAACCGCTCGGCCTCAATGGTTGCGGTGGCCTGTTGCTGGCGCTTCAGGTTTTGAACGGGGAAGAAATGGTGGAAGCGTTGCTTGCAGCCGCCCCGACCAGCTGTTTGGCAGGCGATCACCGGTTGGATCTGATTGGCGGAGGGGCCGGATTGATCGGTGCTTTGTTGCGGCAGGGAACCAGCGTTGCGGTGGACCTGGCCTGCCTCGCTGGCGACCGCCTGTTGAGCCAGCAGAACGCAGATGGGGCTTGGAGCGCGTCGACCCATGCATCACCCTTGCTCGGCTTCTCGCATGGCACGGCTGGGTTCGCTGCGGCCCTGGCCAAGCTACATGCCCATACCGGTTTTCCGCGCTTCTTGAGCGGTGCCGCGGCGGCGTTGGCCTATGAGCGCGATCGCTTTGATGCGACGCACGGCAACTGGCCCGATTACCGCGCAATGCCCACCACACCAGCGGCGATCGGCATGAACAACCTCATGACCACCTGGTGCCATGGGGCGCCAGGAATCGCCCTGTCCCGGGCCTGCCTGTGGGGGACAGCGCTTTGGGATGAGCATTGCCGGGAAGAGATGGAAGTGGCCTTAACAACCACGGCCTCCATCTCAAGCACAGACCTTGATCATTTGTGCTGCGGAAATCTGGGTCTGATGACGGTGCTCGAGCTGCTTTGCGATGGTCCTTGGCAGCTGGATCCAGCGGTGCGCGATCGCTGCCACGCCACTGCACAAGAGCATCGCCGCAATGCGCTGCGGCGCTGCGGTGAGGCTGAGACAGAGCCCATCCGCCTGCGCTGCCACTCCAACAGCGATGGATCCTTGCAGGTGCCAGGGTTGTTCACGGGCTTGAGTGGCATGGGGTTGGCCCTGCTGCAAGATGGGGCATCGCGCCGGATGATGTCTCTGTTGCTCTCGGCTGGGCTTTGGCCGGGGGCTGATGCGGCCTAAGGGGCACACATCCCGCCCGCCCTGAGTCATGGGCAGCCGTTGTAACGGCTGAGACAAAACGAAGCTTGAAGTGGCTTATGCAAACACTTGCAAAGCCCCGGACTCAAATCCTAAGGGCCGGCTTATTTTGTCAAGGAGTATCTCTCCAAGTCATGTCAGAAGAACAGCTGAGGGACTTGATCGCCAGAGTTGTTGACAACGGCGACTTGCGGCACCGGCTGCTTTCCGATCCCGAATCCATCCTCGATTTCGAAGCCCTGGCCAGGGAGGCCGGCCTGAACACTCCGCTTGGCATGGAGCTGCCCACACAGGAGCTGGGGGCGATGGAATTGGAAGCTGTTGCGGGGGGCAACCAGGGGGATTACGTGACCTATTGCTTCTTCCGTTCTCTGTGG
>JAYKHK010000092.1:0-18377 GCA_035284785.1 Cyanobacteriota bacterium
GAGGAGGGCATGATTGCAAGGCAGTGCCGGCTGGCGGCGGAGCTGAAGCACGGGCTGAATTGAGGGGTTCTTGTGATTTGCAACAGCCCTGCAGCACACCAAAACCACCTGTTCCCTCCTCGCTAGGACAGCCGTGGGGATCCCTCCCCGCTCCCAAGCCACCGGTGAGGTCAAGCATGAAAAACTATGGCGTGCTCAAGGGATCGGCCGTCGCCTACAAGCGCGACGACGACCAAGATCCCCACTCCGAGCTGCTGATGAGCGTGGATGGAGAGAGCTTCCGGGTGGCGATCAATGTGCGCTCCAGCCGTGGGCCCACCCAAAAGCGGCTCGTGGAATACCTGATCCTGCAGGATCTCAACCATCCGATTGTGGAGCGCGCCAGAAGCCTGCCTGAGGGCTGGAATCCGATCACGGGGGCGCCCCATGAAACGGCGGCGATCGATTACATCCGCAGCAATCTGTTTCGACCGAAAGACCTCAAACCCCTGATCCACACCAAGCCCGGCCCCAACAACGACCTGTTTGAGCGGGTGGAGGATGTATTGCAGCGGGCGATCAAAGATCAGCAGGCGATGGTGTATGCCTTTGGCGAACGCTGGGGGCCGGAGGCATCGAAAAAAGATCAATATTTCCAGTTCAAACCAGGCAACGGCGTGCACCTGATCCACATGAACCAGGGCGGCGCGGGAGACGATGGCGGCCGCTATCGCGATGGGGCGTTGCTGGTGGATTTCCCGGGATCTGGCATGACCAACGCCCTGTTTCTCAAGTTTCAAAACCAGGCCTGGCACACCGGTGGTGAGCGCGCCCTGCCCATCGCCGGAGCGCCGGAAGTGCCCGAGATCCCCATCCCCGAAACCGGCCCGATCGAGCCTTGGGATGTGGTGAGCGCCGATTCGCCCAGCCATTTGGCGGCGATCATCTCGGCGATGGTGAACCCTCTGGGAGCGGATCGCGGCAACGAATCGGTGACACTGCTCAACACCTCCACCGACACCTTGGATCTCAGCGGCTGGAGCCTGATGGATGAGAGGGAGCGGCGTCAAAGCCTCAGCGGCAGCGTGCGCCCCAGCGAAGCAATCACCGTGCCCTTGACGAGCGGGGGCCTGCAGCTCAGCAACAGCGGTGGCACGATCACGCTGCTCGATGCACGCGATCTCAAGGTGGATGGGGTGGCCTACACCGCTGCCCAAGCCGCGGTGGAAGGCCGGCCGGTGGTGTTCGGCTGAAGCGAACCCTTCCCTCGGGAGGGATCACGGCAAGGCCGCTCCCTCAACGGATCGGCAGCACGCTGCGGCGAAACCAGCCCTCCGGCTCGATGCGTTGCAGCAGGCGGATCCCCACCATGGTCAGCGCCAAGGGATCCCAGGGGGCTCTGCGGGTGGGCCAAAGGTCGGGCCGCCGGTAGAGGTAGGCCTCCAACCGCTCCCGTTGGGCGGCAGTGAGGGCTCCCCAGCGCAAACCAACCCGCAACCCGCGCCCCCAGGTTCGCCGCTGCGCGAGGCAAACCAGCTGCACGGGCCAGGCATCGCCTGCCAACAGGGGGTGATCCAGCCGCAGCAGCCATGGCCCCACCCCCTTGAGGCTGGCGTTGCGCCCTGCCTCCCGCCCGGGCAGCAGCAGTTCACAGCCCGCCTCGCTGATGGCTGACACCCGCATTGGCGCGTCCCCCTCGCCCTGGGCCCCGTCGGTCTGGTCCGCCGCCAGCCAACCCGCCAGCTGGGGGGCCAACCAGGGCAGGGCATCCTCCCGGGGACGATCCCAACAACTGCGGATCGCCACCAGAAGCAGCAGGCCATTGAGCAAGGCCCAGGCCAATCCCACCACGAGCAGGCTGGTGCTCCCCGGCGCAAGGGGCAGCGCCCCCCACCCGCGCGCCACCAGCTGGCGACCCAGCTGGAAGCCGGCCACCAGCTGCACCGCCAGTGCCACCAGCAAGGGCCGCAACAGCTGACCCTGGGCCCCAACGCCTCGGGCGATGCCCCCCTCCTTGGGGGTGACGCGGAACTGGGTGGGCTCCCCCCGCAGGACGGCCCACACGGTGGTGGCCAAGGGAACGGCCAACACCCAGCGGTAGAGCTCTGGCATGAAGGCACTGCGCGAGTGATCGCTCAGCCAGCGGATCGACAACACCTGACTCAGATAGAAGGGGAGGGCGATCGTCAGCAAGTCGCCCGCCTCCACCCGCAAAGGTGCCAGGCTCACCAGCCCCAACAGCAAGGGAGCCAGGGCGAGGAACAGGAAGGGAAACACCAGGAGCCAATGCAGGATGCCCTCCAGGAAAGCCAGCCGCTGCAGGGGGTTCAGGCCGGGGATGGTGAGGGGATTGGCGCTGGTGCGCAGGATCTGCAAGGTGCCGCTGGCCCAACGGCAACGCTGCACCGCCATTGCCGCCAGCGTGAGCGGCGCCAAGCCCGCACTGAGCTTTTCGGCCACGTACAGCCCCCGATAGCCCGCCGCCACCAGGCGGATGCCCGTGGCCAGATCCTCCGAGGTGGTGGCCGTTTCAAAGCCTCCCACCGCCAGCAAGGCCTGATGGCGCATCACAAACGACGTGCCAGCGCAGACCACCGCGCCGAGCCGCTGGCGAGTGGGTTCGATCCAGCGGTAGAAGGATTCCTCATCGGCCATCAGCCAGGGCTCCAGCCGCAGATTGCGCATCAAGGGATCAGCGCCCATGTAGGTCTGGGGGGTTTGCACGAAGGCCACGCTCGGATCGGCGAACAAGCCCACGGTGCGGCTCAAGAAGGTGGTGAGCGGCACCACATCGGCGTCAAACACGGCGATCAGCTCCGCCCGCACATGCCGCAGGGCGTGGTTGAGGTTGCCCGCCTTGGCATGGCGCCGCTCGCCCCGGGCCAGATACATCACCCCCATCTGGCGGCAGAGGGTGCGCAGCTCATCTCGCCCGCTGTCATCGAGCAACCACACCTCCAGGCGCGGATGGTCGAGGGCCAGGCAGCCCCGCAGGCAGCGGGCGATCAAGTCCGGCGGTTCGCCGTAGCTGGGCACCAACACCGCCACCGAGGGCAGGCGCTCCGGGCAGGCCAACCGCTCCTGCTCCAGCCGAGCGGCTGCCGCCTCGATCTCCCGCCGCCCATCCGATCCCCCCAAACCGCTGAGCCAAACCTGCAGCAACCCATGGCCGAGGATCATCAGCTCCGCGGCCAGGAGCAGCACGCTCAAGCCAGCGGCCAGCGGACTGTCCAGATTGAGGGTGCTGCCCACCCGCCAGGGGATGTAGCGGAGCGCCAACAGGCTGATCAGGAGGGCGGCGGCGCAACGCCAGGTCGCAGGCAGGGGCGTAAGCACAGGAGCCAGGCCTGGTGTGACACTCTGGCAGACGCCAAGGAGCAGCGAAGCCTCCACAATTGAGGAGCCCCCCGCGCCTGCCAAGGCCTGGCACCCGATGGCCCAGCCAGATCTCTCCACCACCTGGTTGGGCCTGGCCCTGCGCAACCCCCTGGTGGTGGGCGCCGCTGCGCCCCTCAGTGAAGATCCCGCCAACCTGGAGCGGCTGGAGGAGGCTGGCGCGGCGGCCATCGTGCTCCATTCGCTGTTTGAAGAGCAGCTGGAGCAGGAACAGCTCAACCTTCACCACCTGGGGTTGCTGGGCAGTGAGAGCACCGGCGAATCCCTGAGCTACGTGCCCGAAACCTCGCTGTTTCACGTGGGCTCCGAGCTCTACCTGCGCCATCTGGAACAGGCGCGGGCGCGCCTGTCGATTCCGGTGATCGCCAGCCTCAACGGCCACCATCCAGGCAGCTGGGTGCGCTTCGCGCGCCAATTGGAGGGGGCCGGCGCCAGCGCGATCGAGCTGAATATTTTCGCGCTGCCCACCGATCCGGATCGCAGCAGCGCCGCGATCGAGGCCGAGGTGGAGGAGATCGTGCGGGAGGTGCGCGCCGAGGTGGCGCTGCCGCTGGCGGTGAAGTTGGCTCCGTTTTTCACCAATCTGGCCGCCATGGCCAAACGCCTGGCCGCCGCCGGCGCCGATGGCCTCACCCTGTTCAACCGCTTCTACCAGCCCGACATCGACATCGAGCAGCTGGAGCTGCGCTCCAACCTGCTTCTCTCCACCCCCCACGATCTGCGCCTGCCCCTGCGCTGGATCGCCCTGCTGCATGGGCGCCACGGCCTCGATCTGGCCGCCTCCAGCGGCGTGCACCGCGGCAGCGATATGGTGCGCTTGCTGATGGCCGGGGCCTGCGCCACCCAGGTGGTGGCGGCGCTGCTGCGCCATGGCCCGGGCCGTCTGCGCAGCCTGGAGGATGAATTGAGCCGCTGGCTGAGCGAGCACGACTACGGCTCGGTGGCCGAGCTGATCGGCTGCATGAGCCAACAGCGCTGCCCCACCCCCCGCGACTACGAGCGGGTGCAATACATGCGCATGTTGCAGACCTACCAAACGGCGGAGGCCATCGACGCGGGGGGGCCCTGGTGATCGCATCGCCTCCGGCCCACGCTGTGCCCTCCCTGGCGGAAGCGCTGGCGCGCCGCGCCAGCCGCCCCTGGACCCTGATGGAGGTGTGCGGCGGCCAAACCCACAGCATCCTGCGGTGGGGGCTCGACCAATTGCTCCCGCCTGGTCTGCGCCTGATCCACGGGCCCGGCTGCCCGGTGTGCGTGACGCCGGCCCAAACCATCGATAACGCCCTGCAGCTGGCGGGCACGCCGGGGGTGATCCTCTGCACCTACGGCGACATGGCGCGGGTGCCCGGCAGCCAACAGGGGCTGGATTTGCTGGCGGTGCGGGCGGCCGGCGGGCAGGTGCGCCTGCTCACCGGGGCCGCTGAGGCCCTGCAGCTGGCCCTTGGCGCAGGGGAACAGCAGGTGGTGTTTCTGGCGGTGGGCTTTGAAACCACCGCCCCCGCCACCGCCCTGTTGGCCCGCCAGGCGATGGCGCTGGGGTTGAGCAACCTCTCGCTGCTCACCGCCCATGTGCGGGTGGCGCCGGCGATGGCGGCAATCCTGGCGGATCCCGCCAACGAGGTGCAAGCGTTTCTGGCGGCGGGCCATGTGTGCAGCGTGATCGGCACGGCGGAGTTGGAGGAGCTGGTGGCTCAGTTCCAGGTGCCGGTGGTGGTGACGGGCTTTGAACCCTCCGAGTTGATGGCGGGGATGCTGCGAGCGGTGGAGCTGCTCGAGGCGGGCCGGGAGGAGCTGGCCAATGCCTATGGGCGCGTCGTGCAAGCGGAGGGCAACCCTGCGGCCCGGGCGCTGCTGGCGGAGGTGTTTGCAGCGGTGGATCAGCCCTGGCGGGGCCTGGGGGTGATTGCCGGAGGCGGGCTGGAGCTGCGCCCCCCCTACGACGCCCTCGACGCCCGGCGGCGCTTTGGCCTGCCACCCCTTGAGGGTTCTGGTGAGCCAGCCTGCCCCAGTTGCGGGGAGGTGTGCCTCAGCGGCGCTGTGCTGCAGGGGCGGGCCACGCCGGAGCAGTGCCCCTCCTTTGGAGCGGCGTGCACGCCGGAGCATCCGCTGGGGGCGCCGATGGTGTCGAGCGAGGGGGCGTGCGCGGCTTGGTATCGCTACCGGCGATGAGCGAGCCGCAGGAGCGCATCCGCCTGGGCCACGGCGGTGGGGGCAGTTTGATGCAGGAGCTGATCGATCGGGAGCTGCGCCAGCTCTACGGCGATCCGGCCCTGCTCCTGCACGACGCGGCCACGCTGGCGCGACCGGCGGGGCCCCTCGCCTTCACGACAGACAGCTACGTGGTGCACCCCCTGGAGTTTCCAGGCGGCGACATCGGCCAGCTGGCGATCACCGGCACCGCCAACGATCTGGCCATGGCCGGCGCCCGCCCGAGCCAAATCGGCGTCGCCCTGATCCTGGAGGAGGGGCTGGAGCTGAGCTGCCTGCGGCGCATGGTGGCCTCCATGGGCCGAGCGGCGGAAGCCTGCGGGGTGGCGATCGTGACGGGCGACACCAAGGTGGTGGAGCGGGGCAAGGCGGATGGGATGTTCATCACCACCAGCGGCATCGGCGTGATCGAGAGCGCCACCCCGATTGGTCCGGGGGAGATCCAAGCGGGCGATCAGCTGTTGGTGAGCGGCGATTTGGGCCGCCACGGCCTGGCAATCCTGGCGGCCCGCCACGGGCTGGATCTGGAGCCACCGATCCACAGCGATTGCGCCCCCCTCTGGCCCCAGGTGGAGGAGTTGCTGCAGGCGGGCGTGCGGCTGCACTGCCTGCGCGACCTCACCCGCGGTGGGCTGGCCAGCGCCCTGCAGGAGCTGGCGAACGCCGCCGGGGCTGAATGTCATCTGGAGGAGGAGCGGCTGCCCGTGCTGCCCGCCGTGGCGAACGCCTGCGGGATCCTTGGATTCGAACCATTGCACCTGGCCAATGAGGGACGCTTTCTGGCGGTGGTGCCCGCCGAGCAGAGCGCCGAAGCGGAAGCGCTGTTGGGGCGCGCCGGGGGCCGGTGGATCGGTGCAGTGCGCAGCGGAGCTGCTCGGGTGGTGTTGCGCACCCGCTTTGGCAGCGAGCGATTGCTGGTGCCACCCACGGGGGAGTTGTTGCCGCGAATTTGCTGAGGGGGGAGGTTCCGTGTCGAGAAGCTTCAACAGCTTGCGGGGAGTCGATAGCAGCAAGGCTCCAGTGCCAAATGTCAAGTTGCGCTGGTGGGCTGGTATGACGACAGACTCTGATCAGGGCTGGGTTTCACCAGCAATCTGTAGATCCTCAAAACAACCAGACGCTTGTCGTCATCCAGCTTGATTTGGAGGGAGACTGACAAGAATCATTTGGGGCAGCTGGGATGATCACATGATTTGCCTGTCCTCGACCTTTAAAAAAGGTTGGCTCTCACGACGAACTCAGAAGCCCAAGACAACTCAGCATTTGCTCAATAGCGATAGAACATCCTGAAGGAAACCGATTGAGACACAATTTCATGATCTATCTCATTTAGGGTTTAAGACGATATATTGAAAGATAGATCGTTTTTCAGTAGCCGTAGATGATCACCTTGGCCTGCTCAGGCTAACGAGTGATCATCACAATCCGCACGGCACCAATCATAACAGGATTAACTTTAGCACCAAGGACTCATTGAAGAGCGCCAGGTATTTGGAAGCATGAGACATGCGGGAACTCCAAGAGGCGCGAGTTCAATAAAAAGATGAGCTGCCAGACGCATTACTGAAGCATTCCAAGCAATTTGATCTCGCCAAGAAAAAAAGCATCGAGAAGGTTTTCTGAATTATTCGTGAAATTAAAACGAGTAATCGTGAAGTTTGCCGCGCCGAGCTCTACCAACGGTATGCGGATCGTAAGCCACTGACCTGTCGCGAGGAGCCCCCCTTGCACATATCGAGGCTCAAAAGGAAAAACTTCTTCAAGCATGGGTTTGTCATCTGCATCATGAAAATACGCAATCAATGGCGGATAAACATCTGCAGAGATAAACACTTGGATATCGACATAATAGAAGGGCGTCGTATCGATGCCATTGTGGTGCAAGGAGAATCCAGCCCAACCATACAGAGCAACACGAGTTGCCGCCTGTCCACTCGGAGTTCGTACATTGTCTTGAGCAGTGATTGTGGCGCTCCATGACCAGTTTTGCCAGCCCTGAGCGGGGGTGGTTTGGCCATAGATATTCAGCAGATTGCTTTCATCCGCGGGCGGCAGTGGCAAGGTGGAAGGATCTTGTCGTGGTGGTGCTCCATAATGGAGCCTGAGGATGTCTTCGGCAGGCTTTTGATTCGCTGTATATCCAACGTCATGAACTCCACCTTGATTGAAATAAGTTGTCCAATTCCACCAAAAGACTCCACGCCACCACTTAAGATCTGAGAAAGCCTCAAACAGCGACTGGTAACAGTTCGCCTGCTCCTGGAGATCAAGCCTTTCAGAATTGACGCCCCACGGCGTGCGACTGGCCCCCAGGCGACTCTGATAACCAATCTCAGTAAAGATGATGGCCTTTTGCCAAGTTTCGGAATGTTTCTCAAGCTTGGCAATGATCGGTAGCCAGGCATCTTTCAATTGAGTGACGTTGGGATGATCAACGGCACTCAGCGGAAAGTAGGCATCCACACCGATGCAATCCAGGGCATCCCACCAGTCGATTGAATTCCACTCACCATCATGATGTGCGGCATATGTAAGTTCTCCAGAAAAGATTGAGCGAACCTGCTTGATCACTTCTCGCCAGTTGTCCGATTGGCCTGTGGTGCCTAAAAGCTCGGTTCCAACAACAAAAGAACTTGTATTTGTCTGCTGGGCAAGGAGTGCATAGCGGCAGATGAAGGCGGCATAGTTCGCAAACCAGGCCGTCCAAGCTGCCTGATCATCGCCAAGGCTGATCTCGCCTCGCCAGTGGGAATCATTGTCCTCAAGATCAAGGTGAGGCTTGAGCATGACTTCAAAGCCAAGACTCTGGGCCATGTTGATGACATGGGCAAGGTCTTCATCTGAAGGCGTGGCGGTCGTCTGTTTCGGATAGATCAACGTCGAGGATGGCGTGGTCTGGTACCAGGTCACAATGATCTGCAACCAGTTAGCTCCCATTGGCTTGATCAAGCCCGAGAGCGTCTGGTCTGATTCATGGCTGGAGTATTCGTTCTGCCACCATGAGGTGTAAACAACGCCCCGCTTGAACCCATCCTCTAGAAGACCTTCCATCTGGTGATCCAGCAGGGTAGTTAAAGCATCATACTTTGCAAGCATATTGTTTATGCCAGAAGTTCACGACCCTTGAAAAACATCCATCGAGGGAACACGGACACCTGATGGGCGGCAAGGGCGTCATCTTCCTGACAGTTTCCGAGGCGTAAGCAATGACTTGTTTGAACAGGTCATGGAAGAATCTCCCTAGCTACGCTTTCGCCGTCTTGCTGTTGGATGGGCTCCACTGCCGCAGCCTTCAGTACTTTTCCGCTCAAGGTGATCCCTGGAATCCTCACTTTTACTGACTCACCCCTGCTGGGGCTGGTGGCCTGGCTGAGGGGTTGATGGCGATCGGGATTGAAGGCCACCACCTCGCCGATGGCCTCCAAGGCCCCTACCCCTATGGCTGTCAGTCCCTGCCAGATGCGTCGGCTGCTGGCAAGGAGATCCTTGGCGCTCAGCTCTTTGCCCTGCACCTCGATCAGATGTTGTTGAGTGAGCAGTTGTGTCAGGGGTGTGGCCAAGGGGGTGAGCAACTCCTCCAGCTGGATCTGGAGTTGTTCGGTGAGGGCGTCGCCTTGCTCTCGGGCCTGGCGGCTTAGATCGGCCTGCAATTGGGCCGCCCGTTGCTGGCCTTGCTTGAGGTTAAGCCGCAGCTGCTGCAGTTCACTCTCAGCCGCAAGCCGCAGGGTGCGCTCCTGTTCCAGCTCCTTGCTGGCCCGGCCATCCCCAACCAATGCATCCGTCGCAGGAGCAGGCTGAACGGAGCCTGGGATGAAGCGGGCGAGCCAGTAGCGGAAACGGTGGGCGACCATGGTGATCGGGAGCAGATGGTGGGACAAGTTGGTAGGCAGCTCGGATCAGGGCTGAGGGATGTCGAGCGGCACGAATTGCTGCACGGCATCGAAGCTCTCTTGGAACGAGGCCGACTGCGCGCGACCCTCCTGCAACCAGGCCCGCAGTGCAGCAATCCGCTCTCGCTGGGACACCGACAAAGGCACCTGACGATCCAGGGAGCGGGCGATGTCGTCGGTGTTGAACTCCCTGCTTTGGTTGAAGCCGATGTACATCGCATCCACAATCGCCTGCTCGATTTCAGCGCCGACGTACCCCTCCGAGAGGCGAGCCAGGCTGTCCAGGTCAAAGTCGTGGATGATGCGGTCCCGTTTGCGCAGGTGTACCGCAAGGATTTCGCGCCGCTCGGCAAAGGTGGGCAGGTCGAGGAAGAAGATTTCATCGAAGCGACCCCGCCGCAGAAGCTCCGGCGGCAGGCTGCTGATGTCGTTGGCGGTGGCAACCACGAAGCAGGGGGCTGTTTTTTCCTGCATCCAGGTGAGGATCGTCCCAAACACCCGCGTACTGGTGCCGCCATCGAGGCCGCCAGAAGCGAAGGCCTTCTCCATTTCATCGATCCAGAGGATGCAGGGCGCCACGGTTTCTGCCAGCTGCAGCGCCTGGCGGGTGCGTTGCTCCGATTCCCCCACCAGGGAGCCAAACAGGGAACCTACGTCTAGCCTCAGTAGCGGTAGATGCCATAACCCGCCGACCATCTTGGCGGTGAGGCTTTTGCCCGTGCCAGGGATACCGATCAGGGCCATGCCCCGGGGAGCGGGGAGTCCATAGTCGCGGGCATCCTGGCCAAAGGCCCGCTCCCTGAGGCGCAGCCAATCCTTGAGCACCTCGCAGCCGCCGAGATCGGCGGGGCTTTCACTGGCGGCAAAGAACTCCAGGGCCTTGCTTTCGCGGATGATCTGCTTTTTCTCCTCGGTCACCAGGTCGATGTCCTGGTCGTCAAGCAGGCCGCAGCGAACGATTGCCTTGGCGAAGACCCGCTGGGCCTGGGAGGTGGTGAGACCGAGAGCGGCCTGGACCAACTTTTCGCGACCGAGGGCGGTGAGCTGAACCCGCACCCCTGGAGTAGCGGCGAGGCCATTGAGCACCCCTTCCAGTTCGGCGCTGTCCGGGGGCGGGAACTCCACCACCACAGCAAGGTCCTTGAGCTCGACTGGCAGCTGGTTGGTGGGCGTGGTGACGAGGATGGATTTGCGGGTGTAGCGAAAGCGTTGGGCCAGGTTGCGCAGCTTGCGCTTGAGCAATGCATTGCTCCAGATGTCATGGAAATCCCGGAGCACGAACAGGGCATCGCCATCGTGTTGGTCGATCTTCTCCAGGGCAGTCTTGGCATCCGGAGCCACCGGCACGGCGCCGTTCCAACAGGCGATCTTCCCAAAACCATCACCCGCATCCCAGCTCAGGCAAGGGCGCTTGATCGCCTCACAGGCCTGGCGCACTTCGGCGACGGCGCGCTCTTCTTCTGGGCTGACCAGGACGATCAAGGTGAATCGGGCCCGCAGATAGAGATCGAGCTCTTGTTGAAAGGCCATGGTTAGCAGAACCCGCCGATCTGTTGGCTGTCATCCACTTGCCAGCGGACGCCCTGGTCATCGGCATCAGCCTCCGCAGTCATCTCGCGGCTGGTGATCTCACCGCCGAGCAACTGTTCAAGTCCCTCGGTGAGGCTGAGGCAGCCGCCACCTTGCACACCGCGCACCTGCAGCTTGACGCTGCCATCAGGAGCAACAAAAACGTCGACTTCTTGGATTTGCATGGGTTGGTTGATGGGGCGGAGGGTTGATGGATTGTCGGCAGCCGATCAGACGCTGCGACGCAGCACCAGGTGAAGGGTGCCGTCCTGCTGCTGTTCCTCGTCCACGAGGCTGAAGCCCTCACTAGAAAGAGCTGCTTTTGTGGCGTGGTAGGCATAACGGCACTGAACCTTTTGCAGCCAAGAATGCGAGTATTTTCTTTGATCGTATCCTGAAATAATTGCTTGAAAAGTGCCATCAGCAGATTTGGCAAAGCCAATGTCATTACTCGCACTTCCGACGAACTTTCTTCGAATGATGATCTCGGCCCTCTCAGGTCGAGCATCAGCTTTAAAGCCAAAGAGCGTAGATGGAGTTGGCTGGGTTTCAACAGTATTGAAGCCCAGGTCCCGAAGTGCTGCGAGCAGATGTTGCTGATCAATCATCTTGGTGCGGATGGTGGTGAAGTGGGACATGGGAAGTTGTCGGAGTGAAGGTAAGATTCTGGTCAGCTCAGCTGGATGACCGGATAGTCTTTGTACAGCTGATGGCCGGTGGCGATCTCGCGGGCGGTGAGCAGCAGGCGCTTGTTGCCATCAATGCCAAAGCTGATCTGAAACGCGGGTTCAGCTGCTTTGAGCGGCTGGCTGGGGGTGAGGAAGGTGGGGGCCGTTTCGTTCAGCCAGAAATGGCTGCGGTGCTCCTGCTCGTTCGCGGACACCGCCAGGATGCGGGCACCACCGGCAGGATCAAAGACCAGTTCAGTGGCAGCCGTCGTGCTGTTGGTGCGGGCCTGCTCACCCAGCTCAAAGATGGCCAGTCCCAGCTGCTCTTGTCCGTCATAGGAGGCTTTCACGGTGAGTTCCGCAATGGCCTCCGGGCTCGGGTAGGGACGACCTGCCTCCACCAGGGTGCGGTAGGTCCATTGACTGGTTTTCGGGTCTCGATGCCGTATGGCGTAGCTGTGCTGAATGTGGTCGTAGAAGTCCACCCCGCCAACGAAGGCCGCCGCACCGCGGGCAACCGCATCGATGGGCCGCTCTGCAAACAGCCGATCCCTCCCGAAGATCCGGGCCAGGGTGGTGCGCACCACAGGAATCTGACTGCTGCCGCCCACCAGCAGCACCGACTTGATTAGATCCTCTCCGTAGCCCCGATCACGGGCGCGGTTGAGGGCCTGGCGGATCAGTCGGTCGATGCCACCGATCAAATCAGCCGCATCCAGCAGCTCCTCAAAGCGGCTGCGGCTCCAGTTCGCCTCCAATACCTGACCCGTGTCTGGATCGAGGACGCTGATGGCGGCCTCTGTTTTGCCAGTGAGCTGAATTTTGGCGTTTTCGCACTCAGCCAGGATGGCACCGCTGAGGGACTGGATCAGCGCATCGGTGTCCTGCCGGCCGATCTGGTGGAGAACGTCTTGAAACAGCAGTTGATCAAGGCTGATGCCCCCGATCTCGGCACCGGCCTTGGCGAGGATGCGGCAACGGCGACCAGCGACGGCCTTGTCTTCCGCTTCGATCAGCACAACCGCGATATCGAGGGTACCGCCGCCGAAATCAAACACCAGGTAGCAATCGCCGGGCTGGATATGGGCGCTGTAGCCGAGAGCTGCAGCGGAGGCTTCATCGATCAGGCGATAGCGGGGCAACCCCGCAGCGGTGGCCGCCTGTCCCAGCCAGGCGGCGTAGTGCTCGTAGCTCTCAACTGGAACGGTGAGGGCGATTTCCTCTGCCGCAAGGCCCAGATCCTCGCGGGCCAGCAGCAGCAAACCGGTGAGGAAGTCCTGCCCGGCCTGGTGGAAGCTCACCTGCCGATCACCAATGCGGCGCCCACGGCTGGTGCCACCACGACCGATGTAGCGCTTGGCCCAACGCAGGGTGTGGGGATGCTTGAGCAGGTTGCGTTGCAACACCTGCTGCCCCAGCCACTGGCGCCTGTCTTCTCCGTAGTGGATCAGGGATGGGACCACTGCTGTGGTGCCATCCGCTTGGGGGTACAGGCTGCGGTAGGCCGGCGGGGCATACGGGGTGGCCTCCTTGCGATCGGGATCCCAGATGGCCAGGACGGTGTTGGACGTGCCGAAATCAATGGCCAAACGACCTGTCATGATTCAGATCTCCGTGTCAACCATCGATTTCAACCTCGAAGGACGACCCTTGGGGAGGAGCCGTCGCCGCCTCGACGCCGACATCAAAGCGGCGCAGGAGCGTGCGCAGGCCGTTGAGGAAGGTGAGCCAGGGGCTAATCCACTCCCACTCCGCTGTCGGCAGGGTGTTGGTCTTGAAGACTGAGACAAAGTGCCAGAGTTGGTCGTCGAAGCAAAGCAATGGCGTCATCAACGCGTCTTTGAACTGAAGGGGGTACCTCCACAGGCGGACCGTGCCGTCACTGCTTGCAGAGGCAAGGCAAGTGCCATCCGGCGACCAGGCGATGCCCTGCACATAACCGCCATGGCCCTCGAGAGTGTGGGCACAGGTGCCGCTGAGCGGGTTCCACAGCCGGATGATCTGCCCACCCCCTCTGGAGGCGAGGTAGCGCCCACTGGGCGACCAAGCCACCGAACGGTTATGGCCCTTCAGGTCCTTGAGAGTGTGGTTGCAGGCGCCGCTTGCCGTATCCCACAACCGGATCGTGCCGAGCTCGCTGGCAGAGGCGAGGCAGCGTCCATCCGGCGACCAGGCCACGATCCGGGGTGCCTCCCCCGTGTGCGCATTGGCCCCTTCGGTGAGGAGCGTCCGGAGCCAGGCCCCGCTCTTGGCGTCCCACAAACGAATCGTGTAGTCGAGGCTGCAGGAGGCGAGCCGCGACCCATCCGGTGACCAGCAGAGGAATGGCACCTGATGCGTGTGGCCCTGAAGGATGGGGGCGGTGGTGCTGGTGTGCGGATCCCACACCCTGATCCCCCGTCCAGTTACATAGGCCAAGACCTCCCCACTTGGAGACCACTGCATCGCTCCTACAAAGTCGCCCTTACGGTCGGGTGTCCGGGTGCAGGTGCCACTGATCGAATCCCACACCAGGATCGCCCTGTCCGCGACGTTCGCGGCAATACAGCATCCAGCTGGCGACCAGGCGATCTGGTTGACGTAGTGGAAAGAGACGAAGTCAGGATCAGGGCTCATGCCCTGGTGGACCTGGATGCTTTCACCACTGGCCGCGTTCCACAAGTACATCGTGCCGTCAGAACCAGCCGTGGCCAGACCCTTCCCATCCGGTGACCAAGCCATCGCGTTGCGTCTGCCGGAATGGAAGTAGCGGGCATGGCCCATGAGGATGTGGTTGCAAGCACCACTGGCAGGATTCCAAAGGCGGATCGTGCCGTCTGCGCTAGCAGAGGCCAGGCCAGTGCCATCCGGCGACCAAGCAATTTCGTAGACCTCCTCCCCGTGCCCCTCAAGCACGTGCGTGCAGAGATCCAGTAGCGCACCGCTCCAATCTCTCGGGGCCGGCAGGTCTTGGGCCAGTGCCTGCAGAGCCCTTGCCACTTCGCCCAGGTGCGGCGGTGGGGCCGTTTCAGACGGGATGGCCCTCAGCAACGTTCGGGAATGGAGGGGGGGAGATTGCAACGCCCATCGCCAAATGGTTTGCGCATCGCCTGTGCGGGCCACCACCTGCACCGCCGCAGCCCACTCTTCGGCGCTGAAGTCCTCCAGTGGCTTGCTTTGATGCACAACCTGCAACCATTCCGTCCGGCCTGCCGCCACCGAGGCTTCCGCCACGCGTTGGCGCACCGGGGCACTGGCGGCGGCCTGGGCCTGCGCCAGGAGAGAACCGTCGCCATCCAGTAGGTCGTAGGCCTGCAGCTGGCCGCTCAGGATCCAGAACAGGGCCCGATCGGCTGGATCCGACGGCGCATGACCCGCGCTGAGCAACATCAATGCCAGTTCATCGCCGGGTGCGCCTGTTTCCATCCAGCGACGGCAAAGCGCATCGATTGCCCCCGGTGCCCGCAAAGCCCGGATGGCAGCTACGGCAGCCTCTGGGAAGCAGGAGTTCTCCCAGACTTCATGCAAAGCCTGCCCCACTTCAGGACCATCATTGGCCAACCACTCCGGCCAGCCGCAAGCCAAGGCAACGGCAACTCTCTGCTTGGGGTCTCGACGAGGCAGATGGCCAATCTGCTTGATGAGATATAATAACTTGTGGTTATTGCAGCCTGAATTGAACCACTTTTCACACAGCGCATCAAGTGAAGAGACTGTTCTTAAAGAGCGCAGGGCTATTTCAGCGAAATCACTGATGGATGCATCCTGCCAAGCTGCCAATAACTCAGGCACAACTTCAGGCCCATCATCAGCCAAACGCTCCGGCCAGCCGCAAGCCAAGGCAACAGCAACTCGTATGGCCGCAGGTTCAGGGGGTAAATAATCAGCCTCCTGGATCAAGGAGAAAAGTTGTTCTGAGCGCTTCTCCAATCTGAACTGAACCGCAATCTCTGCAATCTCCCGTAGCTGGTGAGCCTCGCGCATTGACTGCAAGGCATGGATCAATTCAAGCCGTATGACGTCATCATCCAGGCTTCGGCTAACTACAGCCAGGGCCATAGCATTAGCAGCTGCAGATGAGCGATCCCGTGTCAACTTCCGGATCGCTCGATCCTGCTGCCAGTGATGCGGCAGGACAGGCCACAGTCTCTGCCCGAAAAGGTTAGAGGCATATTTTTCAATTTGGCCGGGCGTGAGGGAGGTAATCATCTGGGTAGAGAATGCGCAGGGGGCTCCGTAAGGCAAATCAGCTAAATGGCGTCTACATGTATTCACTGGACTGCCACAGAGGCAGCCAGACCACTAAGCAAACTTACGGCGGTGATGTGCTGAGAGTTGTGCATGTATTCCCTGTTGAAGGCTGTGAAGTGACATTCCCATGTGGGCGCAAGTGGTGTCAATCAAGGCCATGTGGAATCAAGTGGAAGCAGATGGAAGCAACTGCACCTGACAAGACAACGCAATGCGATTCATCAGACTTGTGAAAGCAAAACCATTCATTGCCCATCTTCCGCACAGGCATGTAATGGAAAGTCTTCCTGCAGATTATTGGACAGCAGAACTATTCCACACTCACGGCCCATTGGATGGGAATGATTCTGTAGAGCTCCGCTGCGATCGGCGAGGCCGGCCATCGGTGCCACCGCAGTAGCAGCTTCTCCACAACAACTTGCTGTTCCACTCGTGGCGGAGCCACTAGAACAGGGAGCGCCGCCTGAATCACCACGTCATGGGGCGCTGCCTGTGCTCAGTGATGGGCACGTCTCAGTCGATGGCACCCTGCTGCAGGCCTGGGCGTCCCATGCCTTGTTGGGGCGGATGGATGGGCAAGACGATCCGCCACCATCCCCATCAAGCCCTGGCGGAGGTTTTGGCGCTCCAAAGCCCGGCAAGAAGCGTGCGAAAGGTGACTTCCGCGGCATCAAGCTCAGCGCGAGAAGCAGCGTTCCGGTAGTCATCCAAAAGCCTTGCTGGCCCGCATGTCCAACGACCACCAAGCCCAACCGAGAGACCGGGGGGATGGATTGATGGACAACCGCCATGCCCAGCTTGTCGATTGCAAGGTGACGAAAGGGGTGTGCAGCGGGGTGCGGGATGGCGCCAACGCTCCAGATCAGAAGCGGGCAGAGAACCTTGATTAGCCCATAGCCTTTAATCTCGACTTCTGCACCTTGATGTTGGATGGCTTGTCAGAGGAAATAAATGAGTACAACGGCTCGCTTCAAGGGCGTATGCGCAGGCCTGGCAGGAATCGAGTCTTCCTAACCTCAGAAGCTGGAATCACGCTTATCGACTTATCCGCGCCGAAAATGTAGAATTGATCGCCAAGTCGGCCGATCAACTTTACGCTTTCTTCTTTGCTAGAGATTGTCATTCTCGCATTATTTGGTGAGCGTGGATCTCGAAGGGCGTGCGCCTCGGAAATTCCAGAAGCATAAGCAGAAACGAATGATGAGAAAACAAAGTAAAGAGCTGCGAACTGTAGTCTATTCTTAACAGGAACTGGAATCACAAGGCCCCTGTTAGATAGCTCAAAATATAAAATTGGAACCCAAAATGCTACCGCAAGCCACCAAGCTGGTCGCCCACTCCAAAGGCTAAGCCCAGTGTAGAAGAGTGTTATCAATCCAAAAAGATACAGAGAAAGCTTCAATTCACGGCTCCGACGGTCTTGCCCCATGCTTTCATGCTTGTGTTCGTAGGCTGGGCTAAGTATATACAATTGGTAAGCAAGAATGTATATCATGCCCCACCCCAGGGTCTGCAGTAGCGGGATAGTGGACATTGCTACGAGCTGCTGAAATGACAGACTGGGAAACGGGTTAATTCCGAAAGCTCGCCAATATCCATAAAGGTTGGCCCCAGCGACTAATACGGCTATCAACGAGGCAATGCCTAAAAGCTTGCTTATATCTTTCATTCAGTTACTCTGATGGGGCATTTCGTGTCCTCCAAGGAAGTCGTGTCTAGTGCTTAGGTAGACCATCCAACTTTTCATTGGATGGTTCTGGGAACCACGCAACCGGTGGCTCTCTTTTCCGCAAACCACTCACAAAGTGGGTTGCTGATAAGGCGAGACATAAGAAGGTACGTGAGATCTCAGGGAAGTGTGCCAAAGGCTACGCGTGGTTTGCGGGTCCGACAACCACTTGTGCTTTTTGCTACAAGATATCTGCCGGGCTGCGTACACCTAGGGGGCCGCGATTGAGTACATGGCTGTAGATCATTGTCGTTCAGATGTCCTTGGCCCCGTTCCAGGAGGTGAGTGGCAAAGGGATGGCGGAACTCTGACAGCTGACAGCCTTCTGCACCATGCTTGGATCAAGGGGGAGACGCGTTGGCTCATGCCACGGCTTTGGCTGGGGATACTTTCTGGCCAAGGCGTAGGGCATCCTCACCTCGCCGCAGCCCAACAAGATCGCTTTGGTGCGGGTCGCGCAGCCTGCGGAGATGATGCAACGAGCGGTTGCGAACCACGGCCGAGCAGCAGAGCAGCCACCAGGGCATGACTTCCTTTGAAATCGCGGCAAGCGCCGAGCGAGCGCACAGCTTCCTTTCCCGAAGCTGGTGGAGGTGGCGCCTACAGGGCCTCAAACAAAGGCACCTGGGCTTCTGTTTGGAAGAAGCAACCCACCACCGGCGAAAACACCTGCTCGCAGAGGCCCCCATCAGCCCAGACCTCCGCGAG
>JAYKHK010000093.1:0-5225 GCA_035284785.1 Cyanobacteriota bacterium
GAGGGCATGGAGGGATCGGACCATAAGACACCTGTCTGGCTCCAGCCTGCAGCAGCACAGGCCCGCGACAGGCAGACGTGGCCTCAACCCCTGCTGTCTTGATCTGCCACCAGCAGCAGGCCGCCCATGATCGCCAGGTTTTTGAAGAGCTGAATCCGCTCCTGAGCGTTGTTCACATCCCCGTGGAACAGCAGGGTGGTGGGCACGAGGAACAGCAGCAGCAGCACAGCTCCGAGCCTGGCGTTCCAGCCACTGATCACCAGGGCCGAACCCACTGCCATCAGGGCCATGGCCGCCACCAGCAGCACCGGCGCCAGCGGCAGCCCCTTGGCCGCAATGGCACCGGCCACACCGGCAAAGCCCATGATTTTGCCGATCACGGCATGGATGAACACCAGGCAAAGCAGCACCCGGGCGATGCGGTTCAGCAGGGAGGGCTGGTGGTGCATGGGAGTGGCGAGTGCAGATTGGGGGCATTCTGCGCCGCTTTTTGGTCGGCGCTTCCACCGTATGAGGCCTTTCGCGAGAACGCATCGGAGAACCCCAACAGGCGTTTGCGCATTTGCAGGAACTTAGCGCTTGTTTTCAAGCTCTGATTGACATAAACGCGCCAAACGAATCAGTGAACGAAAGTGATGGCCATGAAACCATGAGATGCTTGGTTCTTCATAGAAGAACCCCCTAAGGTGTCAGTGGATGGTCTTTAAGTGGGCCCCCATTCCCTTCTAATTCTCTAGACATGACACAAGCAAAGACAGGGGTGTTCCTCTCGATGGGGCGCCTCCCACAATTCGTCGGCCAAGCTGCTCTAGCCGCCAGCGTGCTCGCCGGTGGTGCTTCCCTGCTGAACGCCGGTGGGGCGATGGCTGCTCCTATTGCTTTTCCACCGCCTTATCCGGGCCAGCCCCCTGTAGGTCCCGACGGTGTCACTACTGTTGGGGCTGGCGGCCCAACAGTCGGTCTTGGCACTGTGAATCTCGCCTACAGCGGACTCCTTGGCGGAAAGCCCACCTACCAAGTTGATACGGATTTCGACGGCCCACCCGCCGGCTCCGACGTTTTACCTGGCCCTTACAGTGGTACATTCAGGTACACTATTAATTCAGCAGTCAGCCCCTTTAATTTTGCTGGATTAAGCCAGAATATCGTTGAACCGTCTTCTGGCGCTAGTGTGACAAAGCAAGTTTGCTACGGCGGCTTTGGGGTCGACTGCGAGCCACTGCTTTCTGTTTTAAATGCTGGTTCCACGACTCTAAATCTCAGCAAGACAGTGAACACTCTTTATATCACTGATACCTACACTGGAACTTCAACTGCGGCCGTTGATAACTTCATTAACACGTATCAAACCCCAGGTCCTCTGCCGATCCTGGGTGCTGGCGCCGCCTTCGGCTTCAGCCGCAAGCTGCGCAGCCGCATCAAGGCTGGTCGCACCGCCTGATCGCTGGGTCGTTTGATCCATCCCACCCCATCGCCCCTGCCTTTGGCAGGGGCTTTTTTGGGGCGCCTGCACGAGCGGGCAGACAAGGCACGCACAGGTTCTCACGAGCCCCGCGAAAGGCGTTCGCTTCATCACACGTCAAGGCAGTTCCGCAAAGTTTGCTGCGCAGCTGGAAGGAAGGCACTGCGCCACTTCCTCAATGGCATGGGTCGCCACCGAGGGGGCCCAGCAGCCATCCCAGGCGATCGCCCTCGGGGGGCAGGGCACGGCGCAATGGCCCCAGACCAATGGCTGTGAGACAAAACGATCACCCCGGTGGCACCTCTGGTTTGGGCCTTGAATCGCCCTGCCGCCTGTTTTCCCGTGGCTTCAGACCCTCCCGCCAACCCCGAGCCGCCAGACGGCGAAGAGCCTCCGGGTCCGCCAGAATCGAAGCCAATCCCCTCCACCAGCTCGGTCATCGCCCCCTTGGGTCTTGACCAGCTGGCACTGATCCAGGCCATTGGTGGCCTTGCGCTCGGGCTGATCGCTCTCTTCTCCTCCTATGACCACATCACCTTCGCCGGCCGCAGCCTCCACCTCCAGAAGCAATGGGGCATCCCCTTCATCGTTGCCTCGGTGGCGATTGTTTTTATCGATGCTGAACTGGCGACGGGATGCCGGCTACGAGCAGCGCGTGACGCAGCACGAGCAGCGGATGAAACAGCTCGAGAACGATATTTTGCAAACCGAGAGCGACATCTTGCGGGTGAGGAAAGACAGCGAGCGGATCGCGAAAGAGACCAAGCAGATCGAGAGAGACACCGAGCAGATCGAGAGAGAAACCGAGCAGCTGAGGCAAGAGAATGCCAAGCTGAGACGGCTCAACGCCAAAACGCAGAGCTTGCTTTCCTGCGTCGATCAGCTCTGCTTTCCGCCCGATTCCAGCTCGACCCCTCCGAGCTCAACCGAGCCCGATTGCAAACCTTCCTCGCATTGATCAGCGAACCTCAGACCTCGGAAGACGAGCAGAGACTCTGAGGCCTCCTGGAACCAAACATGCACTTTGCCCCCAGACTGTTGCGATGGTTTCCTCAAACAGCCCTCCAACCCTGGTTACCCGCGAGGCGCTGCAGGCGTTCACCCAGAGGCTGTTGGAGCAGTTCGCTCCAGAACAGGTCATCCTCTTTGGCTCCATCGCTCGTGGCGACCACGGCCGAGCCTGAAGCCGTGAGACGAAACGGGCCGCCGCCAATCCCGTGCCCCCTTCCACACCCACCAGCCCGATCATCGCCCACTTGGGTCTTGACCAGCTGGGTCAGATACAGGCCATTGGTGGCCATGCGCTCGGCCTGATCGCCCTCTTCTACGTGCGCCCCCTAGAGCAGCGCAAACGAGATGGGCACCAGCAGAGCCAGGCCGATCAGAGCGGCCAATTGGAATCTCCAATCGACACGGTTGATCTGCTCCTCAGCAAGAAGGCCGCCATCCTCGCTCGCCTTGTTGTAGTAGTTGGATCCCCAGCAGAACAGCAGGAAGAAGCAGATGGAAACAAGATAGGCAAAAATATAAAGGATATCAAGAAATGTTAGAATGGAAAGAGGTGGCAATTCCGTGCGGTAACTTTGTTGCAAGAAAATCAGAGTCAGCAGAGCCGTTGTGGGGATAGCTAGCCGCACATCGCCCAGTGAGCCTGGCAGGCTTGGTGAAGCAATCACAATGCCTAAAACGACAAGCAAGGGCAATACATATTGCCCAAAGGCGGAGAGGACATTTGTTTTGTAGACGATGTCGTATTCGACGGATGGAAACGCAGAAGGGTTGTTGCCGATGCCAAAGGTGGCGTTGTACTGATGTAAAAATGGCTGAACCAAACTACCGACCGTTTCATAACCATTGACATCGGCAAATTGTCCGATCAGCGTTTGGGGGATGTTCGCCTCGGGAAGTAGAGAAGTGCAGGGTGGACCTCCCTCGTAGCAGGAAAAAGACTCCGGCCGGGTTTCCATGATGATTGGCAAATTCATCTCATAAAAGGGGAAACGTGCCAGGTTGAGATCATTGACAAAGAAATGCACTGAAAAACGAAAGATTTCATAGAGGCGGCCATCTTCGAGCTTCACTGGCTGGGTGGATTCTTGTTCGATCACCGAGTCTGTTCCTTGGATTTCATTGGTGAATTCCAAAACGTGATCAAGGGGGATCTTCTCTGATTCCATGATTTTCTCAACCTCCGGACGCCATTTGATCCAGTACCAACCCTCCGCCCAAAATGTCTTGTCTCTGAGATTGATCTGGTAGATGTTCTCGATGTGCATTCCGGTGTCTATGGCGCGCTGCACATTGCCGTAAACCATCGGCTTGCGATGCTCAAAATCCACCCCTTTGCTGACGGCGTTGCGGCTGTTCTGCCTATTCAGTGCAATGGCATCTTGCGCCGTGCTGGCCTGAAAGAATCCAATCGCGCACAGCACCACCACCATCATGATCCAGATTCTCAGGCGGGTGGCCGCGTGGCTGAGGGAACTGCCCAGCGCTTGCTTTCTTGGCACAGATCCGGGTTCAGATGAATTCTGATCAACTTATCTGATGGGCTCTTGCAACCCCTCGCCCCCCAACCCATAGCGCCTGACAATCCAGGCCTCAATGGGTGTGCCGCCATAGACGATGCCTGGGAGGGCTGATGAGGACTTTTTTCGTGTCGGTTGACACCTGGTGGCACAGATGGATTGGGACCCGCCCTGCCCCGCCCCCTTCAATCCCGTGCCGCCAGCCACTCCCCCCATCCCGAAGCCGCCGCCCGACAACGGAGAGCCACCAGGTCCGTCAGAATCGGAGCCAATCTCCCCCACCAGAACGGGCATCTCCCCCTTGGGTCTTGACCGGCTGGGACTGATCCAGGCCATCGGTGGACTCGCCCTCGGCCTCATTGCTCTCTTCTCCTCCTATGACCACATCACCGTCGCCGGCCACACCCTCCACCTCCAGCAGCAATGGGGTATCCCCTTCATCGTTGCCTCGGTGGCGATTGTTTTTATCGATGCTGAACTGGCGACGAGATCCCGATTACGAGACGCGCATGATGCAGTACGAGCAAGGGAGGCTGCAGCAGGAGAAAGGGAAGCTTCAGCACGAGCAAGGGAAGCTTCAGCACGAGCAGTGGATGAAACAGCTCGAGAACGACATCTTGCGGGTGAGGAAAGACACCGAGCAGATCAAGAAAGAGACCGAGCAGCTGAGGCAAGAAAACGCCAGGCTGAGACAGCTCAACGCCAAAACGCAGAGCTTGCTCTCCTGCGTCGATCAGCTGTGCTTTCCGCCCGAGTTCAACTCGAACCCACAACCATCAACCGGGCCCGACTGCAGACCTTCCTCGCCTTGATTGGGGATCCATAGCCGCCCCCTAGCGGAGCGCAAACAAGATGGGCACTGGCCAGCTGAGGGTTGTTTCCGCTGTGATCCTCCCAATTCAGTCCAGTTTCCATGCCCTGCCCAACTTGGCATACCGCTTCAGGATCCATTCCTCGATGGGGGTGCCGCCGATCACGTGGCTGCGCAGGATGGCTTCGATCCGCTCGGGCGTCACGCCGCCGTAGACGATGCCGTCGGGCCAAATCAGCAGCACGGGGCCGTCGCCGCAAATGCGCAGGCAGTCGGCCTTGCTGCGCAGCACGATCCCGCCGGGTCGCTCGGGTTGCTCCAGCCCCAGCGCCCGCACCAGGCGCTTGAGGGTGTTCCAGCTGGCCGCGCCCACGGCCGGATCGGGGCAGCAGAGCGGCTTGCTCGGCGTGGCGCAGAGCAGCAG
>JAYKHK010000094.1:0-4431 GCA_035284785.1 Cyanobacteriota bacterium
CCATAGATGTCCGGGCTACCGATCAGGCGCTGGGCCGCCGCCGAGGCGAAGCCCCCATCACCCTTGAGGAAGTGCCGCAGGTCGTCGCGGAAGCGGCCGTTCCACTCCTGCCAACGCTCCCCCACGAAGCTGCCTACCTCGTAGAGGCCTGCCGCATCCCAGGCCTCGGCGATCAGCTTGGTACCCGCCAGGACTGGATCGCTATCGAGATCGAACAGAATCGGCGGCCGAGGCTCAGGGTTGCCCTCCTCGTCGCGGGAGAGCACGGCGGCCAGATCGAAGCGGAAGCCATCCACGTGCATCTGCTCCACCCAGTGGCGCAGGCTGTGACGAATCAGCCGGCGCACCACAGGATGATTGGCATTGAAGGTGTTGCCACAGCCGGTCACATCCAGATCATGCAGGCTGTCGCCATCCCCCTGCAGTAGGTAGTAGTCGTGAAGTGCCAGGCCCCGGTAGGAGAGGGTGGGCCCAGCCGCAGGCCCGGCCAAGGCCCCCTCAGCGGTGTGGTTGAACACCACATCCAGGATCACCTCGATGCCGGCCCGGTGCAGGGCCTTCACCATGGCGCGGCATTCCTCTATGGCGGCCAGGGGATCGGGTCTGCTGGCATAGCCCGGATGGGGGGCGAAGAACGACACGGGCTGGTAGCCCCAGTAGTTGCGCTGGCCCGGGGGGGCCGCCAGGGGGTCGAAGGCGAAGATCGGCAGCAGTTCCACGGCCGTGACACCCAGATCCACCAGGTAGGGAATGCGTTCGATCAGGCCCAGGTAGGTGCCGGCCCGTTCCGGCGGCACCCCGGAACTCGGATGGGCCGTGAACCCCCGCAGGTGCAGTTCGTAGATGATCGTCTCGTTGGCTGGACGTTGCAGAGGCCGGTCGCCCTCCCAGTCGTAGGCGAAGGGATCCACCACCACACTCTTCATCGCCGTGCTCCAACCCTCCGCTGAGCTCCGTCCCGGTGCCCGCCCGTAGCCTGGGGGCATGGCCAGAGCCATGCCGTAGGGATCGAGCAAGAGGTTGGAGGGATCAAACCTGGCAGAAGAGGGGCCTTCGGCACGCCAGCCATAGAGCTGACCTGGCCCGATGCCCTCCACCGCACAGTGCCAATAGCTGCCCGTGCGATGGCCTGCCGGATCCAGACGCCAGCTCTGGGAGGGGGTTCCATCCGTGGAGGCCGCGAACAAGCAGAGCTCCACCGCCGTGGCGGCTGGCGCATGGAGGCTGAAGTTCACCCCCCCCTCACCCGGAGTGGCGCCGAGGGGAGAACTCCTCCCGGGGGCGAGGCGGTAGGCGCTGGCTGTCATGGTGTCCACTCGGCGTCAGGGGTGGCCCCCCGCGCCAATGATGGCCACACTTCTGGAAACCACCCACAGGGCATGGCGCGAACACCATGGCTGGCCTACCCCCCGGGGCGGGGCCTGCGGCAACTGCTCCAGCTCGCTCTGGTGGGTGTGGCGGTGGGCTTGGCCTGCTGGCCCCTGAATCGCCTCGACCGCATTCAGGACAGCTTGCTCCACTCCCTGCCGGCCTTCGGAGGCTCCTGGGATCGGAGGGCCCTGGTTCTGCTGCTGGCGCCGCTGGGGATAATGCCGGTGCTGCTCCTCCTTCAGGCCCGGCTCTGGCCGGAGGGGGTGGGCCCGGGGATTCCCCAGCTGATGGTGTGCATGAAGGATCCGGAGCGGACGGAGGAGCTCATGGCTCCAAGGCCCACGCTGCAACGGTTCGTGCTCTGGTCGATCGCCACCCTGGCCCTCCTCCCCCTGGGGCGGGAGGGGCCCATGGTGCATGTGGGAGGCGCGGTGGTCGTGGCCCTTCGGCATCGGTATCCCGCCCTGCTGAGCTGGCTTGGAGCGCCTGAGCGCCTGGCCATGGCCGGGGCGGCGGGTATGGCCGCCGGCTTCAACACCCCCCTGGTGGCGGTGCTCTTTTTGGCGGAGGAGCTGCTGGGTCGGTTCACGCCGCGCTTGATCTGGCCTGCTCTGGTGCTGTCGTCGTTGGCGGCGCTGGTGAGCAGCTGGGGGGGGCAGCCCGAGTTTGCCTTTGGCCTCCTACGCACCAACGCGATCGAGAGCCACCAGCTGCTTTGGGCCGTGCCGTTTGGCCTCGGGGCTGGCCTGCTCGGCACCTTGATGGTGAAGGTCATCCTGGCGGTGGGTCAGCGCTGTCTGCCCCTGGCCCGCCGCCATCCCCTGCCGCTGGGGCTGGCCCTCGGATCAGCCCTTGCGGGGCTTGGGCTTCTGAGCGGCGGGGCGGGGTATGGCGATGGAGAAGCGTTGATGGCCTCCCTGGTGAGCGAGGGGCAGGGCCCCTGGTCGGCACCGCTCACCCTGCTGGCCCGGCTGCTGGGGCCGGCCCTGGCCCTGGGGGTAGGGGTGCCCGGAGGGCTGATCGATCCAGCCCTGGCCCTCGGGGCCGTCCTGGGCCACACCCTGGGGGAGGGGCTAGGGATTGGCTCGCTGGCCATGGCGCTGGGGATGGCCGCAGCTCTGGCGGGAGCCACCCAGCTGCCGGTGGTGAGCCTGATGTTTTCGCTCCGCCTGATGGGGGATCAGCAGTGGCTGCCAGGGGTGCTGCTGGCGTCCGTGTTGGGGGCCGCCGTGGGGCGCCTGCTCATGCGCACGCCGGTGTATCACGCCTTGGCGGAGAAACTGGACGGCGGCCGGCAGGACTAACTCGTGCAGGGGGCCCGGATCAGTTTTCGTGGCGTCTGTGGAAGCGCCCCAACACCAGGGCAATCAGCACCGCCAGATACAGCTGGCCCGCCAGGGTGATCACCAGAGAGGCGGTGGTGGGCAACAGATATCCCGGGCGGGCGATGGGTCCCCCGGTGGTGGTAAGCGCCTGAAAGGAGGCCACCACCATGGCTGGGAATTCCCGCAGGGGGTGGAGGGAGGGATCAAAGCCCGGCGCCATGAGGGAGAGATCGAAGGCCTCGGGTTGCCACAGCAGCAGGGTGTGGAGCAGGAAGGCTCCGAGATAGCCGATCAACAGATAGCCCGCCGCCGCTCCCATCACCACCGCGAGAGTGACATAGGGCTCGATCATCAGAGCCTTCACCTCGCGTAGCAGGAACGTGGCGATGAACAGGCCCCAGAGCAGCAGATGGAGGATCGCCAGATGACGGGCCAGGGAGGGATCGGTGAGCAGCACGAACAGCCAGCTCAGTTCCCCCACGATCGCGGCGATGCCGAGTCCGTAGATGATGTTTTTCCTGGCCCTCAGAGGAGAGTAGCGCGTGAGGAAGAGCAGGATCGTCAGCGCCATCGCGATGGCCGCCCCCGGGCTGATGAAAGGCCACAGACGGGCCAAGGGCTGGATCAGCAGCACTGTGCAGATGGTGAGCAGCAGCAGGCGGTAGCCCCGATGGCGGCGGCGAATGCGCTGCACGTCCTCGCGGCCGAGGCGATGGCTTCGCAAGCTCTGGGCCTGGGGGCGGCCAGGAGGCGGGGCGTCGACCGTCATCGGGGGCTGTGAGGTCCCTGGGATGTCAGGGGCCACGATCGCACCCCCGCATGGCCACCCGGTGAGGGTGCGGGCACCAAGGTGGCGTCTTCCCGCCCAGGTCCATAGTCTGTGCAAAACGGCTTCGCTCCACTGATCGAAACCCTCGAACCCATCGATCTCACGCTGGTGGAGATCCTTGTACCTGCTGCCGGCAGCGGGCTTGCTGGCATCGGCCTGCTTCCGCTGCGGCTGTTCATGGGCCTGGCCTTCATCCGCCACGGCTGGCCCAAGCTGCGAAACCTGCGCACCTGGGCCACGGCCATGAACACGCCGGCGTGGCTGTGTTTTCTCTCCGCCGCCTCCATGTTCGGGGGTGGCATCGCCCTGATCCTTGGCCTGCTCACCCCCCTGGCGGCGTTTTCGATTCTAGTGTCGATGGTTTACGCGATGGTGCTGGAGATCCGCTCGGGCTTTCCGTTCATCGCCCCCGATCCCTATCAGATTCCCGCGGGGGATTACGCAGGACCCATGGGGGTGGGGGAACCTCCCAGTTGGGAGAAGGCGGCCATGTATTCGGTGATGGCCCTGGTGCTCATCCTGTGCGGAGGGGGGATCCTTTCGCTGGACAATCTCCTGATCACCGATGCGTTGAAAGCCCTGCTTGCGTAGCCCCTCCCCCCTGCCGCCACTCAAGCTCCGCCAGCGCTGGCAGAGCCTGGATGAACACGACCAGGTGGGGCTGTGTCTGGGCGCCGTTGTGGCGGGTCTGCTGGGCTGGTCCTTGTTTTGTCCGATTCCTACGGAGGTGCGGGGGGAAGGGGTGCTGATCTATCCCGAGAACGCCGGCGTGCTCGATGCCCGGGCGGCGGGGCAGGTGCGGCGGTTGCTGGTGCGACCCGGAGAAGTCGTGCGCCGCGGCCAGGTGCTGATGGAGATCGCCCTGCCCGTGCAGGAAAAACAACTGATGCAGCAGAAGGGCAATCT
>JAYKHK010000095.1:0-2540 GCA_035284785.1 Cyanobacteriota bacterium
AGCGATGGCGCGCTGCCGCCGCAGGCCTCCCAGCTCTCGAGCATCCCGAAAAGTTCGGCCTGCAGCCCCTGCAGCGCCAGGATCTTCTCGCCGATTTCACCGGCCTTGCCGCGGATCCGCGCTTTCAGGTCGCTGCAGGTGCAGACGCCTGAGCGCTTTGCTTCCAGGATCTGACGCACATCCTGCAGCGGGATGTCCATCGCCCGCAGGGTGCGAATCAGGGCGAGCTCAGCGAACACCCCCTCATCGAACAGGCGGTAGCCGCCCTCGCTGCGACTGCCCGGCCTGATCAGGCCCTCATCGCAGTAGAAGCGGATGGTTTTGACCGTCAGCCCGGCGCGGCTGGCCACGGCACCGATCTTCAGGGGCGAGGGCAAGGCCGGGGCAGCCACCACTTGACTCTCCACCAAGAGGAGGGTGCATCGTAAGACAGCTCTTTTGTCTGCGTTCTCTCGATGCGCTCCGCTCCTGCTGTCCTGGCGCTCTTCGGCCTGCTGGCGACTGCGATCCCCGCCCTGGCTCAGCTGGGTCCCCACCACGACCACCATCAACACCAGCAGATGGATGTGCCAGCCCCAGTCGATCACAGTGCCCACAACCATGAGGTGGGGCCGGCCGGACGCACTTACGACCTGCGCTGGCTCGACGGAATGGTGCAGCACCACACCGGCGCGCTGCGCATGAGCGAGTTTGTGTTCGACATCGGCCAGCCCGGCGTGGGTGCCCTGGCCAAGGCGATCTGGCGTGATCAGGCCCAGGAGATCAAGGCGATGGGGCAATGGCGCAAGGCCTGGTACCCCGAGGCGCCGCTCTATCCCGTGGCGCTGAAGACCGGTGGCGATCCCAACAGCATGGAGAGCCTGGAGCGCATGAGCGCCGCCCAGATCCAGGCGATGCAAATGATGGGCTCCGCCCCCACACGGGACACCCGCGTCACCTGGTTTCTTGAAGGCATGCTCGCCCACCATGGTGGGGCCCTGGTGATGGCCCACGACGCGCTCAAGAAAAGCACCAACACCACCATCCGGCGCCTGGCGCGAGACATCATCGTGGCTCAGCGGCGCGAGATTCTCCAGCTGCGCCACATGCTCAGGCATGACGGACTCGATAAGCCTGAGTACTACCAGTTTGATGCGCTCTTCTCCTTCTGATCACATCCCGCGTCCGGCCCAACTTCCACCGATGTCCAACCTGTTCTCGCGCACCAGGATCGATTGGATCCGCGATCAACGCCTCGCTGTCACTGCCTTGGCGCTGGCATCTGTTCTGCAGGTGCCAAACCAGGCCCTGGCCCACGCGAAGGGCATGTACAAAACTCAGGCGGAAGCCGAGAAGCGCGCCAAGGAGCTGGGCTGCGAAGGCACACACCAAAACAACGGCCTGTGGATGCCCTGCAGCAGCGAGTCGATGCTTCATCAGGAGCTGAGGAAGGAATGATGATCCCCAAGCCGCGTGCTCTCAACGCCAGGTTCCGCAGGGCCCATCGGGTGGTGGTGCCCCTGGCGGCTGCCCCCCTGCTGCTCACGGCTGCCAGTGGGTCCCTCTACAGCCTGTTGCTGGAACGGGGAATCGATGCCTTCTGGCTGATCAACATCCACACCGGCCGCTTTGGTCCGATCAACCTGCAGCCGTACTACTCGTTGCTCCTGGGTGCCCTCACCCTGGTGGTGATCGGCTCCGGGCTGGCCATGCTCCTGTCCAGCAGCCGGACCCGAGCCTGATCGCCGCTCAGCGGCCGGCGAGCATCACGGCCCCCATGGCGGCCATGATCAGGTTTTCGGCGAAACTCACCACGCCGAGGGGCGTTTTGGAATTGCCGCCCACGCAGGCGCAGTTGAGGGCCAGGTGATCGATGAACACCGCCTTGCCCACCGACACCATTCCCATCGCCCCGAGCCACACAGCCACCGCTCCCACCAGCGGTTGCGCACCGCTGAGCTGGGGCGGCAGCGCTGGCTGAGCAGGTCGTACTTGCGGAAGCTCGCCGCAAAGGCCTGCACATCCATCAGCTTGAGCATGGCCAGCAGGCAGATGGCCATCCCCATAAAGCCCCTCACCCCTGCGTTCTGGAACAGCGCGATCAGTCCAGCGGTGACGAACACCGCCAGCACCGGGGCGTAGGAGTTGTCGGCAGTCTCCGGTCTGACCCCAAGCGTTGCCGCCAGCTCTGTGTAGCCGCCGATCCGCTCCGTTCCAGAGAAGATCTGGGGGGTGGTCGCCACCCCATAGGTCCTCTTGAAGGCCTCCAACTCCTCGTTGCTGGTGAGGCGATGGTCGTCATAGGGAATGCGTTGCTCCTGCAGCAGACGCAGGGCCCGCAAACCCCACGGGCAGGGGTGATCCGGCAGATCGATTCGGTAGAGGCGGACAGCATGGAGCGCGGGGGTGGCCATGGGGGACTGGGGGATAAAGACTCTCTCCAGCCTCATGCCTCCAGTTACTGGAGAGTCAAGGAGCGTTGTGGTCGTGTGCACGCCGCGGGGGAGCGGTTCCCCGCAAGATGGGCCCCGATGGCCGGCCAGAGCGAGAGCCCATGACAC
>JAYKHK010000096.1:0-7055 GCA_035284785.1 Cyanobacteriota bacterium
AGTGGCAACACCTCACCGTCTGCAACGACCTGATTGACGAGAGCGCCTTTACGGAGGGCGTGGCTTTTGATGGCTCCTCCATCCGCGGGTGGAAGGCGATCAATGAATCCGACATGGCCATGGTGCCGGATCCCAGCACCGCCTGGATCGACCCCTTTTATAGCCACAAGACCCTGAGCCTGATCTGCTCGATTCAAGAGCCCCGCAGTGGAGAGCCTTACAGCCGCTGCCCCCGGTCACTGGCGCAGAAAGCCCTCAATTACTTGGGCTCCACCGGCCTGGCCGACACGGCCTTTTTCGGGCCTGAACCTGAGTTTTTCATCTTCGACGATGTTCGCTATAACAGCAGCAATGGCGGCAGCTTCTACCAGGTGGATTCCATCGAGGCCGCCTGGAACACCGATCGGGTCGAAGAAGGCGGCAATCTGGGCTACAAAGTGCTGCTGAAAGAGGGCTATTTCCCTGTTGCTCCAAACGACACCCTGCAGGACATCCGCTCGGAGATGCTCTTGCTTATGGGGTCTCTCGGGGTGCCGATTGAGAAACAACACCACGAAGTGGCCACCGCCCAGCATGAATTAGGCATCAAGTTTGCTGAGCTAATCCGCGCGGCCGACAACGTGATGATCTACAAATATGTGGTGCGCAATGTGGCCAAGAAGTATGGCAAAACCGCCACCTTCATGCCCAAGCCAGTATTTGCCGATAATGGCAGTGGCATGCACGTGCACCAGAGCCTCTGGAAGGATGGCCAGCCCCTGTTTTTCGGCGAGGGCACCTACGCCAACTTGTCGCAAACGGCCCGTTGGTATATCGGCGGTCTGCTAAAGCACGCCCCGAGCTTCCTGGCCTTCACCAACCCCACCACCAACAGCTACAAGCGCCTGGTGCCCGGATTTGAGGCACCGGTGAATCTGGTGTATTCCCAAGGGAACCGTTCTGCGGCGGTGCGCATTCCGCTGACGGGCCCCAATCCCAAGGCCAAGCGGTTGGAGTTCCGCTCCGGCGATGCCCTAGCCAATCCCTACCTTGCTTTTGCCGCCATGCTCATGGCCGGTCTAGATGGCATCAAACACCAGATTGAGCCTGGCGATGGTACGGATGTGGATCTCTTTGACCTCTCTGCCGAAGAGCTGGCCAAGATCTCCACGGTGCCAGCCTCGCTCAATGGGGCCCTTGAGGCATTGGATCGCGATAAGGACTATCTGTTAGCCGGTGGGGTGTTCACGGAAGACTTCATCAACAACTGGATCGCCCTGAAATACGAGGAGGTGCAGCAGCTCCGGCAGCGGCCCCATCCCCATGAATTCACGATGTATTACGACGCTTGAGGATGGCCCCGGTGGCCGTCAGGAGGTCTGGCTGCCACCGTTGATCCACCGGGATCTGGCCGCTTTCCTCTCGGCGATCTTCACCGTGATCAAAAAGTCGTAAAACCCGTTCAAGACGCAGTAGGCAAACCCCGGGTAGCCATCGAGGAATCCCCGCTTCCACACGTAGAGGAAAAAAAACTTCCACAACCACCGTGCCGGCAGCCGGGCGTGCAACCGCTTCAGTGCCCGCTTCCGCGCGAGCGAATCAGCGGAAAAAACACCCCGCAGTGGCACCGGCCCCTCGCAAAGTGCCGCTGCTTCCGCCGCCTCCTCGCTCGAGTAGCGATTGTGGCGATTCACCCAGTCGGCGATGCCCTTGCTGAAGTTGAAATGATCGTATGGTGTTCGCAGATAGCCAGCCCCGCGCTGCGGCGCCTCTTCCCGCTGGCCGTGGCCCGATTTGGCAAAGCGCGCCTCACCCATTTTGACCAAGCGAACCTGGGGATAGGGATACTGCGAACTGTGCTTGATCCAGCGCCCGAGAAAAATGATCCGGTTCGCCACGAAATAAGCGCTGCGCTCATCTTTCGCGATCACCTCCTCGCATTCCAGCCTTAGGGCTTCATTGAACCGCTCATCCGCATCCAAGTGGAACACCCAATTGTGTTTGAACTGGCCGTGATCCAACGCGTAATTCCGCTGCGAACCGAAATCGTCAAAGTCTCGCCGCAAAATCCGCGCGCTCGCCGCCGCTGCGATCTCGCAAGTGCGGTCGGTGCTGCCGGAGTCGAGCACCAAAACATCGTCACAATGGGAGACCGACTCCAGACAAGCGCCAATATTGGCCTCCTCGTTCTTCGTGAGGATGAGAACCGAAAACATAACCTGTTTATTCCGGTGGCAATTTTACCGCTCGCCCGTTTCGCGCGCCGGATTGCCGCTCACGATTTTGCCCTCCGGCACGTTACGCATCACCACCGCCCGCGCACCCACCACCGCCCGCGCACCCACCGTCACACCTGGTCCGACAAATGCATCCGCACAGATCCAAGCTTCATCACCCACGGTGATCGCTGCCCGCACCAGTGGCATCGCAGCCTCACGGAACTTGTGTGTTCCCCCGCACAAATGGGCCCGCTGAGAGATGGTCACCTTCTCGCCGACCTTCATCGGCCCGAGGTTGTAGAGCAACGCATCGAAGCCAACGGACGACCAATCACCGATCTCCAAATTCCAAGGTAGAAAAATCCGTGCTGAAGGATGGATATGCACTTGCGCACCAACCTTCGCTCCAAACAACCTCAGCAAAAACAGCCGCCATCCCCAGCACAACCGCGGACTCCATCGGAACAGCGGCGTGCAAGCCGCCCAGAGCAACCGCCCCACCAATTCCCGTAGAGGGTATTTGGTGATGCGGCGGCTTTCCTCGATGTTCATCATGGCGCTGGGCGGAGCAAGACCGCTTGGTAGAGCGTTGTCATTCGCTGCGCAATCATGTTCCAACCGAACTCCGACTCCATCCATTGAGAGCCGCGCTGGCCCATCGACCGCAGGGCTTCGTCCGTTTGGCTGCAGGCGTTCTGCAAGGCCACCGCCAGGCCATCGGCTGTCGGCTCGACCCACCATCCGCAACCATGCGCCAGTAGACCTTCCCAAGGGCAGCCGCGTGTGGTGATGACGGGAACGCCTGCTGCCAAAGCTTCCGCCACAACCATTCCGAAATTTTCCGAGTGCGTTGGCAAGATGAAGAGATCGGCCTGCCGGTAGACACCCCATTTCTCCCGGTCATCAATCTCGCCGCAAAACTCCCAGCTCTCCGCGAGGCCGGCTCGCTCCACGAGGGCCTTCACCACCGCGAGGTGTCCATCCTCGTCCGGTCCCACCACTTTCATCCGCCAGCCCACGGGACGCACCTTGGCCCACGCCTCCACCAAAAGTGGCAGCCCCTTTTTGGCATGCACACGACTCAGAAACAGAGCCGTTCGTCCACCGTCGCGGGACTCCGGCGAGCCCTCCAATCCGGGAGCATGGATGCCATTGGGAATGACCGTGATCGGATTGCAGAGCCCAAGATGCCGGAACTGGTCCGCCTCGGTTTGGGCCGTGGCGTGCAACGCGGCAGCGCGCCGCAGATCAGCGCGTTGATAGAGCCCCCAAGCGAGTTTCTTCTTCCAGCGGCGATGGCTCAGGGCCCAAGGTTCCAACATGCCCCGTGGACTCACGACACGGGGAATTCCAAGGCGATCAGCGAGGCGGCTGGCCTCGTGATTGGAGCGCAACCAGATGCCGTGGTCATGCCACAAATCCGGGCGCGAGGTGCCCGGCGTGAGCAGTGCTTCCAAGGCCCCCGTGCGAACCTCCACCCCCGCCGGGTTCGTGAAATTGTGCGGAAGGTCGCGAGCCCACAGATCGACCTCCACACCGATGTCGACCAAGGCGGCCACCAAAGCCGGCACCGTGCGAGCCGGACCGCCCGTTTTGGGGTTCAAACTATCGATGGTGTGGAGAATCCTCATTTGGCCCGCTGCCCAGCGGTATTCTCCGTCATCGTTCCCGGCGGACCGCTGACCAGCCCTTTTGAGGTTCTGCTGCGCCTGGGGGATGAGCACGAAGTCGCTGGGTCCGTGGAGAGGTGCTTGCAACAGATTGCTGGCTTAGGGCGCCTTGTATCGACAGGCGATGACAGATCGCCCAACCATGATCATCCTGGTGATGGAACGCATTTCAGGCTGGCTCGGCAATGAAACACTTCGATGCGAAGGGAAAGCTTCCCTCCTCACATACGATCGAGTTTCAGAAGGCGCTGCGTCGCAGCCTGCCCTTTGAAGATCAGCGTGACTTCGAAGAAGCCCAGCGTGGCTTTATCGCTGCGCCGGACTACAGGCAGATCATAGCGGAAGCCGGCAATGTGGCCTGGGATATGGGCAGCTACGACTTTCTGCTGGGTGGTTTTGATAGCGTCTTTGACAGCATTCACCCCTCGCTGCAGCGGCAATCTCTTGACACCCCACAACGGCGAACAGTTCCTCATTGAGATGAGCAACTCCACCTTGACCAATTGCAAGGGATTCTTGAGCCGCACCGCTGATCTTTCCATTGAGATCAACCGCAGTGAGCTCGTGTTGATCATGTCCGGTCTGAGCACGTTCCAGAGTCTGGCGGGGGAAGGGAGGGGAAGCTGGAGGGCGATGCCTCCATCATTCAGAAACTTCAAGATGTGCTGGTGCAGTTCACTTGTGATTTCGAAATTTTTCCCGGCACGCTCCCTGCCAAGCAGCCACCGGCAAGTGATCGCGATTTATTTGAGCAGCCCGAACCACCCAGCTCGGCAGGCGGCTGATGCTAAGGAGCGCTACTCCTGCTGCAGTTCGTCAGGGATGTTTTTTGCTTGCTGCAGAACCGAATGAGATGGCCAGATGGTGGTTGGATCCCATTTCACATGGGCCAGATTGGTGCCGTTGAGGTTGGTGCCAGTGAGATCCGTTCCTCGCAGATCGGCACCCGTTAAATCCGCCATCTGCAGGTTGGCCTGGCTCAAATCAGCCTGCCGCAACACACTTCCTTGCAGCGAGGAATGGGAGAGATTCACGCCAGCCCACAGAGCACCAGGCACCTCGATCTGATCCAGATTAATGCCGCTGAAGTCCCACCCCTTGAACTCCAGGCCCGCACCAGTGAGCCGTTCCAGAGCATCGTTTCGCGCCGGCGCGTCACGCAACCCGGCTTGCTGGCAAGCCATGATCACGTTGTGGGCCTCCAGCATCTCCCGCTGACGCCGCTTTCCTCCTTCCAACACATAGAGAAAAGCGGCCGTCATGATGCTGAAAGCCTCCAGATTGGCGATCGCCACCACACCCCCGGCATCTTGCCAAATGCAGCCGGGGGCAAAGCCCTGATCCCTGCATTGCTCAAAGCGATTCACGGCGCCCAGTGCAAAGAGGGCCGCCAAGCAGGCCAGCAGCAACCGCAACCCGAAGGAGTGATCCAGCAGACGGTCAATGGCCGATCGCTTGCGCCTGCGCGTCCCCATTGAGGTGGATGCCTTTTATTGGACAGATTTGGCCCCTGACATCGTTAACTCCAGACGGGAGGAACAGGGTTTGGTCTGATTATAGACCTGATGGGGAGTTTTGCCATTCAAGGCGCTGTGAGGTCTTACATGGCCATACCTCCAGATGAATCGAGACAGCCTGATTTCAGCTTCCCAGCCATCGCTGTAAGCCCACAGATACACCTCCTCATACTTGAGCGTCCGCCACAGCCGGGAGTGGAAGATCTGCGGCTTACGGCCACCTGCGAGGGCCATCTCCAGGGCATCCAGACAGAACTCCGTGTCAAGGCTGTTCGAGAGCTTCCAACTGAGCACGTGCCTGGAGAAGAGATCAACCACAACCACCAGATAGAGGAAGCCTCACCTGGATGGGATGCACGCCATGGTCAGCGGCAATCTGCTGAAGGGTCTGGCGGCCACAAATCGCTTCCATGGCCACCTTGGCCTTGAAATCAGGGCTGTGGGTTCGTCGCTTGCTCATCGTTGGGAAGCCCCTGGTGGGGGTGGTGCCCCGCCTCAGAGGTTAACGATGGGCCCTGTCTAGAAAAGTCAGACGCCCTCCACCTCCCTGGCGGGTGCCCTGACCCCGGAGCAGGAGGCCCAAATCGTGGCGGAAGCCACCGAGCACTGGGACACCCCCTGGGAAACCCTCTCGGTGGTGGAACTCCGCGCCCTCCTGCGCGATCTCCCCATCGATCGCACTGCTCTGCCCGCGCCGATCGAATACCTCCGCCGCCACGAACTCCTCGACGCCCTCCTCACCCTCCCCGCCATCACCTGGTAGGGGGGCCAGTGGCCCCTCTCATGTGGGGTTTTGCGTTGCTTTTGTTGTTTTGCCATTGCATCCATGACGCGCACCACCACCAACACCACCAACAGCCATCGGCCCACTCGGCGCCAGCGCTCCAGGGCTGCCGCACCGGCCCAGGTGCATCTGGCCCGCCCTACGGCCTCCACCACCGCTGAGGCCGCCGCCCAGCCCGCTGCTCTGCCTGCCCAGGTGGGCCCGGAGACGTTCACTCCCGCTCAGGCCGGCCCAGCGGCTGCTCCTTTCCAACCCCGTGCCCTCCTTGCTGCAGCCAAAGAGCAGCCCACCCCGTCTGCAGCCATGCCCCAAGCCAGCCCACCCACCACCGACGCCACCACCGAACCCACCGCAGAGGAGCAGGCCCTCGCCACCGAGTTGATGCACGAGCTGGGGATGGAGCCCGCCCCCTGCACCCCAGAAGCCCATGCCCTGCTCAAAGAAGCCGGCATCACCCCCGCCCCGCCCCTGGCGAGTCCCGCGGGCCCGATGACGAGCGCTTCTCGCCGATCGCCATCGGTCACCTCACCCATCGCCTCCTCGATGTCAAGCGCTTCCTGGAGCAGCTCAGCGCCGAGCAGAAGCAGCTCCACGAGACCCTGCGGCTGGCCCACCTGAGGGGGGATCTGCTGCACCTGCTCGCCCCTTCCAGCGAAGGGTGGTGTTATCAGCTCGGCGATGGGGTGCTCCTCACTCGGCGGCAAGGCCGCAAGCAGTGGAGCTATTCAGCCCTCTGGGCTGAACTGGAGGCCCAGCTCAAGGCCAGGCAAACCTATGAGCAGGCCACAGGGGAAGCCACCTGGCGCCATGGGGCGGCCTTCTGGGACCTGCGGGGGATCAAGGGGTGAGGCTCTGAGGAGCTGAGTCCTTTGGGCCCTGGCGGGAG
>JAYKHK010000097.1:0-2518 GCA_035284785.1 Cyanobacteriota bacterium
GCTGAGGCGGCGGCCTATGTGGCCGCATTGGGCTTTGCCCCCAGCCGGGTGGCCCTCCACCTGCAGCGGGCCTGGCCGGTGGTGAGCGAGGAGGGGCAGGGAATCGGCCGCCATCACCACCCAAACGCTCACCTCAGCGCCATTTACTACCTCACCGGCGATGGCAGTGGGGCCGATGGCTGCCTGCGGATTTGGGCGCCGCGCCAGGCCAATGAGCTGGTGCCGGGCCTGGCGGTGGGCCATGGCGGCCCCATCTCCACCGGTGATCCTGGCGCCCAGGCCTGGAATGCGCCCTGGTGGGATGTGGCCCCCCGGGCGGGCCTGCTGGTGTTGTTTCCTGCCTCGATCGACCATGCGGTGTTGGAGAACGGCACGCCAGAGGAGCGGCGCGTCTCGATCGCCATGGATTTTTGTCTGACGGCTCCAGCGCTCGGCGCGTCGGGCCAAGACGTCGACGCGGCAACGGGAGTGGGTGGGGAAGGGGCTGCGGAATATCTGGCGCCCCATCCGAGCACCTGGCTAGAGGTGGGGGACGTCAGTGCAGGTGACGACCGATGAACGGCTTTCTTCGTGCCAGCGCCTTGCTGGCCACTGCTGGCTTGGCTCTTGCAGCCTCAGGGAGTGGTCCTCCCGCCGCTGCCGCGCCCCTCGCCCCAGCCCTGGCAGCCGGGCCCAACGCCTGGAACGATGGCCGGGTGCTGCTGCAGGGCTTCTATTGGGAGTCGTATCGCCATGGCAAGGCCCGTTTCCCCCAATTTGGCCAGAAGCCTTGGGATGAGGTGGTGCGGGCGAAGGTGCCGGCGATTGCGGCGGGTCGGTTTGATCTGATCTGGTTGCCGCCGGCGATTGATGCGGGGGAGCTGAGCGCCGGTTACAACCCCAAGCAATATTTCAAGTTCGACAACAGCTATGGCAGCAAGGCGCAACAGCAGCAGCTCCTGCGGGATCTGCTGGCCCGGGGTGTGGAGCCGATCGCCGATGTGGTGATCAATCATCGCGATGGCATGGCTGGCTGGGCGGATTTCCAAAATCCCGCCTGGGGCACCAAGGCCATCTGCCGCACGGATGAGGCCTTCTCCAATGCCGCCTCAGGGCTCACAGGCACCCCCCAGGCCCAGCGGGGCAACTGCGAAGATCCGGTGCCCTACCGCAGGGGCACCACCTACAACTACGAGAGCTTCCGCGACATCAACCACGGCGATCCCGCCGTTCGCAACGACATCCTCCGCTATCTGCTGCAGCTCAAAGCCCTCGGCTACCGGGGTTGGCGCTATGACATGGTGCATGGCTACAGCGCCCGCTGGGTGGCCTGCTACAACGCCGTCAGCCAGCCCAGCTTCTCCGTGGGGGAATACGACTGGGACAAGCAGGCGGAGATGCGGGGCTGGATCTGGGCCACGGCCACCCAGCCGGCAGCGGCTGGGGCCAACCATTTGCGCAGCGCCAGCCACGTTTTTGATTTTCCCGGTTTTTTCCAGCTCAAGCAGGCCATCACGGCCGGCCGCTACGGCGATCTCTACGCCTTCAACTTCGGCCCGGGCCTGATGGGCGACACCACCGACGGCCTGCCCTGGAAGCAGCGGGTCGTGACGTTTGCGGAGAACCACGACACGGGCTACCGCACCAACGACGATGGCACGCCTCAGAGCGGTCATCGCTTCGACAGCTTTGCCAACAACTGGCAGGTGGAGCAGGCCTATGCCTACCTGCTCAGCCATCCGGGGGTGCCGAGCGTGTATTGGAAGCACTACTTCGAGTGGGGGGCGGATCTGCAGCGCAAGATCCAGGCGCTGATCAACGCCCGCAAGGTGGCGGGGGTGCATGCGGGGAGTCCGTTGTATGTGCAGCAGAACGCCCGCCAGGCGGGCGTGTACGGGGCGGCGGTGCAGGGCAGCAAGGGGATGCTCTATGTGCGTCTGGGTGGGGAGGATGGCCAATGGCAGCCTGCGGCTTCGGGTTACAGCGGCTTTCGGGAGTATGGCCGGGGGCAGGGCTGGAAGGTGTGGGTGGCCCTGCCGGGCAATCCCCCGGTGCGCTCGGCGCCGCTGGCGGTGCCGTTGCCGGCCCCTGCGGGGCTGCAGGCGTTGCCAGCGGCCCTGCCTGCCCTGTGCCGAAGCTGATCAGCTCACCAGTTGGAGGAGGGTGGTGTGGTCCCAGGTGGTGCCATTGGCGAACTGAAACTCCTCAATGCGGGAGACGGCTTGCAGCTGATTCACCAGCGTGAGGCTGGAGGACGATCCGAAGTGAAGGCGGAGGTCTTGCCCAATGCGCTGCACCCTGGTGACGGCTGTGCTGCTCAGGTGGCCCAACACGACGCGATCGCTCTCGCTGGTCAGCTGGTCGACGTCGCGGATCGTGTCGTGTCCCCCGGCGGCAAACAAATAGCGATCGCCGCCTTCCCCGCCCTCCAAGGTGTCATTGCCTCCTGCTCCGTCGAGAGTGTCCCGCCCAGCCAGGCCCGTGAGCAGGTCATTGTCTTGCTGACCCTCCAGGTGGTCTGCCAGTGCGCCGCCGATCA
>JAYKHK010000098.1:0-4734 GCA_035284785.1 Cyanobacteriota bacterium
GATGACGGCTGGGGCCACCTGCAGCTCGACGCCACGGCCGTGTTTCTCCTCCAGCTGGCCCAGCTCACCCGCTCCGGCTTGGTGGTGGTGCAGACCGCCCACGAGCGGGATTTCGTGCAAAACCTGGTGTACTACGTGGCTCGGGCCTACCGGGTGGCCGACTACGGCATCTGGGAGCGGGGCGACAAGAGCAACCACGGCTTGCCGGAGCGCAATGCCAGCTCCATCGGCATGGTGAAGGCAGCCCTGGAATCCCTGGAGGGCATCGACCTGTTGGGGCCCCATGGGGATGGGTCCTACTGCCTCACGATTCCCCAAGATGCGATCGTGCGTCTCCGGCGGGCCTTGCACAGCCTGCTGCCCAGGGAATCAGCCAGCAAGGAGGCTGACAGTGCCTGCCTTTCGGTGATCGGCTACCCCGCCTGGGCGCTGGAGGATGGGGAGCTGGTGGCCCGCACCCGCACCAAGATTCGACAAGACCTGGGGGGCGCCTACGGCTACAAGCGCTTCCGGCGGGATGGCCATCAGACGGTGATCGAAGACGTGAGCCGACTGCACTACGAGCCTGAGGAGCTGGCGGAGTTTGAGCACATCGAGTGTGAGTGGCCGCTCTTTTTGGCCTATGAGCTGCTCACGGCTTGTTGCGAGGAGCGCTGGGAAGAAGCCACACGGTGGCGGCAGCGGCTGGCGGAGCTGAGTGTGGAGGTGGAGGGGGTTCCCCTGTTGCCAGAGCTCTATGTGGTGAGCCAGGCAGCCATCGCCGCCGAGCGGCGCAACCCCGGCAGCCAACCGCGTCAGCCCAATGACAACGTGCCGTTGCTTTGGACCCAAAGCCTCACCTGGCTGGGTGACCTGCTGCTGCATGGCCTGATCACCCCTGACGACCTGGATCCAATCGGCCGGCGCCATCGGCAGGTGCTGGGAGCCGAGCGGGTGATGGTGGCCCTGGTGCCCCAAGAGGAGAGCATCGCCCGTCAACTGGCCGCCGTCGGGCTGCCCATTCACGATCCCAGCCAGGGCACGCTGCGGGTGGCCAGCTCCCGGGAGTTGGCGCAGCGCATGGCCACGGTTGGCGCCAACGCCAGGTTGGGGCTCACGGGCCACCCACCCGTGCGCATGGAAACCATGGCCACCGCCAGGCTCTATCGCCACAACGGGGAAGCGTTGGCCTTCCAGCCGGCTGTGCTGGAGGAAGACACCTTTTATCTGGCTGATGATCCCCTCCAGCTGGTGGACACGGTGGCCAGCGAACTGCGGCTGCTGCGACGCCATTGGCGGGGCGGCGGCCTCCCCCTGCTGCTGATTCCCATCGCCAGCGTGGCTTTCCGCAGGGATCCCCACGCCTTCTTTGAGCTGGGCCGAAGCTTGCTGGCGGGGGAGGTGGAGGGGGTGCCCGTGCAGCTGGGGGCGTTGGAGGATCTGGCCGCCGAAGCCAGCTGGGTGGAGTTGCCCCGCCAGGCGGAGGCGGTGTGTCCGCTGTTGCAGCCCCGCCAAACGCTCCTGCCGACGGGCCACAGCCATCGGCCCCTCACGGCCCGGCAAGAGCAGGAGCTGGAGGACACCTCGGTGGCCGCCCTGATCGAGCGGCTCTGGACGAGCACCTCCCTGCAAGAGCAGGCGGAGGTGTTGGAGCTGCTCGGCCGTCGTCTCGGCCCCGGGGCCGAGCTGAGAGGGCCGCTGGGCGGCGGGTCCCTGCGCCTGATGGCGCTGTTGGAGGAGGTGTACCGCAGGGGGTTGCAGGAGGGCGACTGGAATGTGGTGCGCCGCACCGCCGGGGTGATGGGCCTGGTGCATCCCCAGCTGGAGGACGCCCTCACCGATCTGCTCGTGCGCCAGAAGCAGGTGGTGGTGGGGCGCAATTACACCGGCCAGTCGCTGATCAGCCAGCCCCAAGGCAGCAAGATGATCGCGGCCATGATCCGCCGCTTCAGTGGCGAGGACGCCCGCGAGTGGATGGTGCAGCAGGAGCTGCTGCTGGCGATCGACAGCCTGGCCCGGCTGGAGCCGAGCCTGCTCAGCGGCAGCCTCACCGTTCAGCTCGGGCAGTTGCTCCTGCTGCTCACCAGCGAGCTCGCCGCCGAGGCCAATCTTTGCCCCAGCGACGCCTTTGAGGAGCTCTGCACCCTGCCGCCCCATGCCATGCGACGACGGCTGCGGGCAGTGTTGGCCGATGTGGAGCATGCCAAAACCGCCCTGCAACGCAAGGAGGAGCTGCACCTGCAGGGCGGGCGGGTTCGTTGGGAGGTGCCCGATCCCCTGGAGGAGCTGCCCCGGGGTGGCTGCTGGCTGCAACACCGGCTGCGCCTTGGCGCCCTGCAGCGCGTTCCCCGCGACTTTTACCCAGGCATCTGGGATTTGCTCCACCACTGCCACGGCATCGTGATCGGGGACAAGCTGGAGCGGCGCAACCGTCTCGAAAGCGCTCCCCTGCTCAACGACCTCACCCCGGGGGAGCGCAATTTCGCCGCCCTGGTGGAGCAGTTGCTGAGCAAGATCGAAGCACCGGAATACCGCCAGCTTTGCACCGAAGCGTTGCTCACCCTGATCGCCTTCGTGGCCGCCAATCCCCAGGTGCGCTTTGAAGACGATCTGGCCCTCGACGTGGTGATTGGCCACGCCGTGCGTGTGGGCTGGCAGCAACGCCATCCGCTGGTGAGCGAAGCCGATTACAGCCGCCACAAGGCTGAGGCCTGGGACGCCTTCTACCGCTCCTCCCCGGCCCAGTGCCGCCGCTGGCAGCTGCTCGCCCTGCAGCAGCTAAGTCGGGCCGGGCGGCCCCCAGCGCCTTTGCCCCAGGTGCAGGCGGCTTAGGGACAATCCCTGAATCCGCCTCCCCACCAGCAGCAGCCTGACCAACGCCAGCCCCGGGGCCTTCCACGGACGGACCACTTGGGTGCTCCAGGCCATTGAAGAGGAATCCCCTGGATCAGCGCGTTGAGAGTCGTGCAGAGGCTGGGAAGCACTCCCGCACGGATCAAGCAAAGAATTGTGCTACGGGTATGGCCCCCAAGCCCGGCAATTGCCCCACCGAACCAGTGATATTTACCACTAGATCATTAGCGGCTTGGAAGCCAGCCACAGCATCGTTGATCACAAGGTAGTTACCCGCAATCGGTCCAGTGGCGACCTGAACGAGTGCGGCACCTGAAGGGGCAAGGGATTGGTTGCCTGTGGTCGCTCCATCGGCATCAGCAAAAACCTGGTTGATCAAATCCGTGAGGCTTGCAGCGATGCTGTTGGTCGCCCTAGAGAAGGACAGAGGAGCAGGGGTGGAGAGACCGCTGCTTGTCAGAAGGTCAATTTTATCGGAGTTGAACGTGAAATCAGTAATACGATCAGGGGCAGCAAGGGTGGACTGACCAAACTGGAAGATAAAGATATCTGCCCCTGCATTTCCCGTAAGGGCATCAGCTCCACCAGCTCCATTGATGAGATTGATGCCTGAATTGCCTGTGATTGTGTTTGCGTTGGCATTGCCTGTGCCGTTGATGTTATTCACACCAGTGAGCCTGAGATTTTCCACCCCAGCCGGCAGAATGCGTGTGATCGCAGAATCCCAGGTGTCTGTGATGGTGACTTCAGCCATCCCCGCATCAGGAGAGATGGTGGCATTGATGGGGGCGGAAAGGGTAACGAGGAAGGATTCGTTGGCCTCGTTGAGGTTGTCATTGAGGATCGGAATCGCCAGGGTTGCTGTGGTGGCGTTGGCAGGAAGGATGAGGGTTCCCGTTCTGGTGGTGTAGTCCCCGTTGGCTGTGGCATCCACCGGTGAGGTGGCGAAATTCACGCTGATTTGTTGGGGACTGGGGTTATCCACAGAGAGGGTCAGCAACGCATTGGCATCCTTGCCTTCAACAACCGTGACGTCGTTAATGGCAATCACTGGAAAATCATCATTTTGGATGGTGCCTGTGACTGGATTTGTGGTGCCAATGGCATAGCCAGCGCCAGAAGCAAGGGTGAGAACAACTGTCTCGTTCTGCTCCACCTGGGTGTCGGGCACGGGATCAACCGTGATGGTGGCCGTTGCCGCATTGGCGGCAAAAGTCACCGTGCCGGAGACGCCATCAAAGCTGGTGGCACCAGTTTGAGTGTAATCCGTTGTGAAGGTGGCGGTGCCACCGACGAGGAGGTAATTCACGCTCAACGGAGCCGCCAGAGGGCCGGTGCGCGTGAAGGTGTAGAGCAAATTGGGTGCGCCATCCTCCACCACACTTCCAGGGGAGACGGAAAGGCTCACAACAACAGGATCAATCTCCACAGGGGCGATGACGACGAGTTGATCACTGAATTGCAGTTTTTGAATGCCATTCAAAGTGTCGATGCCATCGCGATTGGCAATGGAATCGGTGATCGTAAAGACACCTGAATTATTCACCCAGGAGTATTGGGCCCGCGTGCCAGAGAAGACAGCCGTATCGTCTCCGCTGCCGCCGAAGAGGGTGTCATTGCCGGCGCCACCAGTCAGTTGATCATTGCCTTGCTCGCCAAAGAGGCGATCATCACCCTGATTTGCCCGAAGGGTATCGTTACCAAAGGCACCAAATAAATCATCAACATATTCTGTTCCCGCGATGGAATCATTCACCACAACTGTTTTGAAAATAAAGTCACTAGCCTGAAGCGTTGTTCTATTCACACCATTCAGCCGCATTTGAAACGTGCCGTTGTAATAACGCGTTGCGATTTGCGCATTGCCGGATAAATCATTGCTGGTAAGCGTCAAGAGTGTAT
>JAYKHK010000099.1:0-32361 GCA_035284785.1 Cyanobacteriota bacterium
AGCAACTGATCAGGCCGCAGGCCAAACCAATCGAGAGCTGCACGCACGGAACGACCGCTTTCGTTCATGAAGGTTTGGGGCATCAGCAAGCGCAAGCGCTCAGACCCCAACCCCACATCGGCCACCAAGCCATGCAATTTGCTTTGTTGCCGGAAGGACTGGCCTGCCTCGGCCGCCATCTGCTCCAGCACAAGAAAGCCCACGTTGTGGCGAGTGAGGGAATAGCGGGGGCCAGGGTTGCCAAGCCCCACCAATAACTGCAAATCCACCGGAGCCGGTCCTGCCTAGACCGCAGGAGGAGAAGGAGGAGGGGCGCTGACGCCCCCCGCTTCGTTGACACTCACAGCTTCGCCCATATCCACTGGCGGAAGGCTGCTGGCCGTCGGGGGCGGCAGGGAGTCTTCCTCATCGGTGCGCAGGGCGGAACGAAACTCCTTTTCGAACTCCTGGGAAGCACTTTGAAACCCCTTCAACGTGCGACCAAGGGTCTTGCCCATCTCCGGAAGACGCTTCGGCCCAAAAACAAGCAAGGCAATGGCTGCAATGACAGCCATTTCTGGGAGGCCGATGCCGAAGATGTTCATCCGGAAGCAACGTTTGGGGTGGGCGGATCAGGCGGCGCTGTTCCAGTTGACGTTGATGCCCTCAAGCAGAAGCGACTTGTTGTAGAGCTGCAGGATCACCAACAGGAAGACCAGGAAGAGCAGCATGAAGATGCCCATCACGGGGGTGGTGCCCCAGCCGGGAACCACCTTGCCGTACTCAGAGTTCAGGGGGCGCAGGATGTCTCCCAGACGGGTGCGTTGGGCCATGGAGGCTCGATCCTCTCGGACGGGACAGCGTGCTGGCTAGTGTAAGGGGGCTGCAGGCCCCTCCACGAGGGGCTGTCGAGAGTTGTGACGTAAGTCATCCAAGTCGTCAGAACACCAGCTTGGTCCACCTGACACCCTCTGCGGCTCTCACCGCCCCATACACCCGAAGGAGATGGATCCCACTCTCAACAGCACATCCCCGGCCCTCTCGGTCGCCCTTGCCGTATTGGCGGTGTTGCTAGCCCTGACTGGATTCGGTATCTACCAAGCATTTGGACCGCCATCAAAGGGACTCACCGATCCCTTTGATGATCACGACGATTGAACCGCAATCGCCAAAAGGTGATGCTCCAGGGTGACAACGCTCCCTGGTTCAAACCGCCACCGAGGCTTTCCTCGCTTTCCGAGGGAAGGACTGAGTTCACGGCTTGAAGCAACCCGTCGAGCTGGCCCACCAGCTCCCAGCAGTGGCCGAGCCGCAGCCGACGGCGGCTGGGGCCGAGATTTTGAAGGGTGACGATCACCTCCGCCGAACCCTCCCCCAACCGCTGCAGACCAACCACCTGCACATCCGGCTCCTGGCTGGGGAACTCCGCCCGCTCCAGTGATGGACCAGACACGCTCCAGGGCCTGAGCCAGAGGGGTTCGCGAAAGCGACAAGCCTGCTGAGGCACGGCCGCGTGCCGCCAACCCGCCCCTGCAGGCATCAGCGCCAAACGCAGACGCTGGCATCCGTTGTCTGCCCCTGGATCCGGCCATGTGGGCCCGCGAACCAGGGAGACTCCCAACTCCTCTGGCCCTGCCGACACCCCTTGGGGGCCATCCAGCAGGAGGGCGAGGCCAGAGCCGCTGCCTGTCTGCACGGAAGCCATCCAGCTCACGGCGGCCACCTCCCAACGGGTCTGCTCCCGCGGCGTGCGTGGCTCGGCCGGGCGCTCGATCACTCCCCCCGGCGTGTCTGCAGCCCAGCGGCAAGCGCGGGAGGCCAGGGGAACGGATAACCGCAACAGCTCGTGGCGCTGACGCCAGTCGAGACGCAGCACCAGCTCAAACCAAGGGGAGCCCGCCAATAAGCGACCATCCAGCCGGATTGAGCTCTCCCCACAGCGGCCGCGCCAGACCATCTGGGCACAGAGGGGCCCCTGCTCCAGCCAGTGGAGATCTCCATCCCAAATCCAAGGCAGGGGATGGTCGCGATAGGTCGCGGCCAGATCCCAGGCATCCCAAAACTCGCCGCGATCTCCATAGCGGCACCAGCGCAGCGGTCCTGCCAACTGCGGGCGGCCCTGGCCGTCCCAGAGCTGCTCCACCCCCTGGCGACCGAGATCCACGGCCAAAAGGCCATTGTTCAGGCGCCAGCGCAGCTCCTCACCCTCGCCGCCCAGTCGCTGGCAGCTCACCGGATGGCTGATCGGCATGGGCGGAGCGGTAGAAGGCGTGCGGGAAGCGCCACGGCTCAAGCCCAAGGCAGCCACGCCATCCATGCCGGGCAGTTGCACCCAGTCCCCTCCCCCGGCAGCCCTTTGGGATGGCAGGAGCTCTCCCGCTGGCAGGTGCCAGGGGCCCTGGGGCAGGCGCAGGGTGCGGGGCTGCGGCGGCAGGCATTGCAGCTGGTAGGCCGTCCAGCGTGGGCTGCTGGCCCCATCGCTGCCCAGGAGCTGAAGCAGCGCCTGATCTCGCTGGAGGCGACTGCGACGGCGGGCCCGACGCCAAATGGGCTCGGCCTGCTCAAACACCTCCGGAATGGAGGTGCCCGGAAGAATGTCGTGGAATTGCTGGAAGAGGAGGGGACGCCAATCGGGCGGCACCAGCGGCCCGGGGCTCGTCCCGAGGTCGGCGCCGGTGGCGGCAACCAGGGCCAGAGCTGTCTCCCCTTCCCGCAGCAGGCGCTCCAGGGAGCGGTTGTGCCGCTTCTGATCGGGCCGGCTGGTGGCACAGCCGCGATGCAGCTCCAGATAGAGCTCATCCCGCCACACCGGCAAGGTGGCTGCCAGGGGTTCGAGGCGGGCCAGATAGGCCCGCAGCGTGCCGTGCTCTTGGGGGGCAACGCCCTCACGCCCTTGCCAAAGCGCCAACTGCTCGAGCATCTCCAAGGTCGGACCACCACCGTGGTCCCCCACGCCCGGCAGCCAGAGGGCATGGGGCACACCGCTCGCCTGCTGCCAAGCCAGGCGATAGCGTTCCATCGCCAGGGGGTCGCCATCGGTGCCGATGGGCGCGCTCATCAGGGCCAGCACCTCCCGACCACAGCGCCCACGCCAGCGAAAGAGACGGTGCGGAAAGGGATGGCTGCCATTCCAGGCCAATTTGTGGGTGCAAAACCAGCGCACCCCTGTAGCCGCCGCCACGGGAGGCAGGCCAGCGCTGAAGCCAAAGCTGTCGGGCAACCAGGCCACCGGATGGCTCCACTCCGGGAAGGCGTCCTGGCTGTAACGCTGGCCCTCCTGAAATTGCCGCAACAGGGATGGGGTGCCAATGAGCACGCAATCGCACTCCACCCAGGGACCATTGAGCGGTTCCCAGCGGCCCTGGCGCATCGCTTCACGCATCCTGTGATGCAGCTCGGGCCGGTGGGTCTCCAGCCAGGCATAGAGGGCAGGGGTGGAGTGGCCGAAGTGGAGTTGCGGCTGCTGCTCCATCAGGGCCAAAACGGAGCGAAACGTCCGTTCCGCCGCCTGCCAGGTGTCGGCAACGGGCCACAGCCAGGCCAGATCGAGATGGGCATGGCCCAACACCTGCCATTGCCCTGCCGAGAGGGCCTCGGCAGGGAAGTCCATGTCCTGCCGCAGAGCCTTCAGCTGGGCCACCGTCGGGGCCAGGATTCCATGGGGATCGGCTGGGTCGAGGGGCTCGAGCTCCAACCGGCTGAGCACCAAAGCTCCATCGTCATGGAGGGGACTGCGGAGCCGCAGGACCACCTGCCAGGGTCCCTCCCTCCACCACTCCTCTGGCAGGGCCCAGCGGCAGCTGGTGTCAAACAGGTCGCCCTGGTGCACCCGCCCGCCCTGCACCCACAGCTCTGCCGCCTCTGCCCACCAGCGCAGGGCCAGTCGGGCGCGTGCCACCTGGGGGCCAAGGGGCCTCCAAGCTTCCGGGCAAGCCAAGGAGAGCTGGAGCTGGCACCATTGCCCACCCCTGGGCCACACGATGTGGCCCCGCGCAGCCCAGTCAGGCCGATGACGGGCGGCCCAAGGATGGTCGATGGCCGGGGCGGGGCGGCCATCGGGGCAGACGCGCTGCCAGAGAGAACGCAGGTCCAGGACACTCTCCACAGCTGACTCTGGGCGGCTTGGCATCGGCGGCGCAGCGCGAAGGGCAGGGGGGTGGGGGGAACGAAAACATTTCAATCCCAACAGGAACACCCTCTCAGCAGGCCCGCTCGGCCTGGAAGTCACGGAAGGCCCCATAAGATGAGTCGGCCGCTTCGGGGAACGCCCGTTCCAGACGCGCCTGTCTCCCTGTCACACGCCGGAGAGCCCATGCTCGCCCTCAAGATCTCGGTTTACTCGGTTGTCTTCTTTTTTATTGGAATTTTCGTGTTTGGCTTCCTGGCCAGCGATCCCAGCCGCACCCCAAGCCGCAAAGACTTGGAGGAGTGAGGCTCGCTCCACCACGTGACCAGCCTTTCCGAGTGGCGAACCGGCTAATCGGCCGCGCTTTAGGAAGAGCCGCATGGCAAGATCATGCGACTTTGCCAAGGCGGGCTGCAGGTGGTGCCCCATCTCCGGTCCCCAGACCCAGCGCCAAAGGAGCGTTTGAAGGTCCCATCTGGGGTGCTTTTTTTGCTGGCCGGGGGGTTGCTCTGGTCTGAGCAGCACGCTGTGGCTGCAACCCAGGTGGTGGCCGACCCACCATCACAAACAAGCCGGCTCGGCCAGGCCATCACCCTTGAAGAGGTGGTGAGCCAGGCCACCACCTCCAACCCCCCATCCCCCCCCCAGCGTGTCGAGGAAGGAGCTCCATCCCTTCCTCCGGCAAGGGTGGAGCTGCCCCCCTTGGCCCAGGCCGGCTCACCCCCTCCCCTCGCATCGCCCCCCCCACCTGCAGAGAACACCCCGTCACCTGACGGACTTTCTCCGGCAGAAAAACCCGATGTGTCCCCTGCTGAGACGCCTCAAGCGGCCACAGCAGTCTCCGAAGGGTCGGCTGTGCCCAAGCTGCCGGAGTCTGGACCGCCCGCCCCTCTGCCGATCGAGCTGGAGCTCACCAGCAATCAGCAGGAATACGACGCCCAGCTGGAGCGCTACATCAGCACTGGCAACGTCACCGCTAAGCTGGCCGGGGGGCGTCTCCAAGCGGATCGGATCGAAGTCGATCCCAACACCCGCACCCTCTTTGCCGCAGGCAGTGTGCGCTTTCAGCGCGGCCAACAGTTTTTCCAGGCCAGCCGCTTGCGCTACAGCCTGCTGGAGGGCTTCGGCGAAATGGAGGACGTCTATGGCGTGCTCGATCTCGACGGCAGCGCCCAGGATCTCAACCTGGAGATGCCCCCCTCCGCTCCGCTGCCGCCACCCGAGCCCATCAGCTGCCCGCCGTCGCTGCCGCCCATCCCTGAGTGGCAGCCCTATCCATGGGCGGTGACCGGCTGGGCCGGCAAGATGACCACTGCGAATTTCGGCGACACCTTCAGCTTTCAGGGCGAGTTTCGGCCGGAGTATCTGATGGGTGTGGGCGTGCAACGACGCCTGCTCGACGCAGGGCCCCTCTCGCTTGAACTCGATGCCAACCTTTTCGGCCACCGTGCGGCCCGCCAGGGGGGTGGGCCCTACAACCAGAACGTCCCCTTCGCCAACACGCCTGCGCAGACCTTTGCAGAGGGCACCCTGGGCATCGGAGCTCGCTTCTGGCTGCGGCCCTGGCTGAATGTGTTTTTCGAGGAGGGGGTGAGCCTGCTGAGCGAGTCCAGCAACTGGGAGAAAACGGAGCGGGAAAAATATTCCACCTTTCTCAATTACCTCGCCTTCGAAGTGGAGGGTCTGGTCACGCCGGAATGGTCTGTGGTGGGCCGCATCCACCACCGCTCAGGGGCCTACGGCACCTACAGCGGCGTGAAGGAGGGCAGCAACGCCTACCTGATCGGGGTGCGGCATCGATTTGGCACCGCCCCAGAGCGGCGGCCACCGCCGCAGATGCCCCCCCCGCAAGGCTGTGCAGGAGCCCCACCACCGGAGAGCCGGCCTCTGGACGACCTGGCCTCCCAGCTCGAAGCGGTGACCATGGGGCCAGAACCACGGCCAGGCCAACCCCTGACTGCTCCGGTCGCACCTGCGAAAGCCAAGCCCCCGCAGGGAGGTTCGGTCTGGACCCGGGCCAGCCAAGCCGAGAGGGCACGCCAGGCGGCCATCGCCACGGTGGACCAACGGGTGCGAGACGTGAGTTTTCAGCAAAGCCTCACGGCAGAGCGCCGCTATGGATTCCCCAACCAGTTCACCATCACCTCCACCGAAACCAATTACGGCGAGGTGCGCCCGGCCCAGCTCAATCCCCTCACCACCAAGGACAACCGCCGCCTGTTGCAGGGCACCATCAGCCGTTGGCGCCTGCAAACCAGCCGGCTCAGCCTCACGCCCAACACGTTCTCTGCCGAGAGGGTGGCCTTCAGCAACGATCCCTTCACGCCTGCCCAATCGTGGATGGATTCCGAGAATGTGGTGGGCACCCTGGAGCCCAATGGTGACACGGTGATCAAGGCGGGGCGCAATGCCGTGGTGCTGGAAGACCGGTTGCGCATCCCGGCCCGTCGCCAAACGGTGATCAAGAAAAGAGAGGAGGAGATTGAGAACCCCTGGGTGTTCGGCGTCGATCGCGAAGACCGGGATGGCGTCTTCCTCGGCTACAACGCCCGCATCCGCCTCGGGGAGCGGGGGCAGTTGACGCTGCAACCCCAAATCCTGGTGGAGCGCGCCATCGATGGCACCACCAACAGCTACCCCTATCCCTGGCAATCCGCTGGGGACGATGCCGTGGAGCAACCGGCCACGGCGGCGGATGATTTCGGCTTCTTAGCCCGCCTGCAGGCCCCCTTCCTGGGCTTTGACGCCAATGCCCGCCTGGATCTCTCCACCTTCAACCCAGACAACATTGCCAACGGCACCCGCAGCTTCGGAGAGCTGTCGCGCGACCTTCAGCTGCCATGGCTGGGCGCCAGCGAGCTGCGACTGTTTGGCGCCTATCGCTTCCGCACCTGGAATGGCACCCTTGGCGAACAGGATGTGTATTCCGCTTTCGGAGGCTTCCTCGAAAAGAAGGGAACCCTGCCGAATTGGGGACGGTTGAGCAGCACCTACATCTGGCGCGCCGGGCTTGGCAACTACCAAAGCGATGCCTCCCAAACCAACAACCTCACCACGCTGTGGCGGGCCAATGCGATCGGCTCCCTCAACGCCTCTCTCCCCCTCTGGACAGGCCAACCTGCTCCGTCCACCCCCCTGGCGGGCCTGGCCAACAGCGCCAAGCCCGTGGTGCCCGGTTTGACCCTCAATGCCAACCTCCAGGGAATTGTGGCTTACTACGGCGACGGCACCAACCAAAACACGCTCACCCTGACGGGAGGACCCACCCTCACGCTGGGGCACTTCGTGAAACCCTTCCTCGATTACACCCAGCTCACGGTCACCGGGGGGGGCACCCTGCGCCAAGGCCAAAGCCCCTTCAGCTTTGATCGAGCCGTCGATCTGGCCACCCTGGGGATTGGTCTCACCCAACAGGTCGTTGGCCCCCTCGTGTTCAGCGGGGGTTTGGGGCTCAACGTGGATCCTCGCTCCTCGAACTATGGAGAGATCACGGGCTCCTACCTCGAGATGCGCTGGCAGAGGCGCTCCTACGAGGTTGGGGTGTATTACAGCCCTTACGACGGCCTGGGCGGCGTGCGAGTGCGGCTCAATGACTTCAACTTCAACGGCACGGGGGTGCCCTTTGTGCCCACCACCCCCAGCCAACAACAGCTGCTCCGCCCCTTCTAGGGCGAGCGGGGCCATGATCCACTGCCGAAAGCGAACACGCAGCTACGGCAGGAAGGATTGGAGATAAGGCAGGCGAGCGGCGGTGGCGGCAAGCTCTTCGCCATGGGCAAGCAGCTGCCCCGTGGCATCCCAGTGGCCACTGAGCAGCATGCGGTGCGGTCCCGCATCAAGAAACACCGGCCACCGGTTCTCCCCCGCCGCCTCGCTCTCCAGCACCACCTCCAACGCCTCCAGATCCAGGTCCAACACCGTGCCCGGGTCGGCAGCCACCGCCTGCTGGATCGCCGCCACCACATCGCTGGCAGCGGTGAGGCAGGGGAGCCCGAGGGCAAGGCAATTGCCAAAAAAGATCTCCGCAAAACTCTCGCCGATCAACGCTCGGATCCCCCAACGCATCAGCGCCTGGGGGGCATGTTCGCGACTGGAGCCGCAGCCGAAGTTGCGATTCACCACCAACACAGAGGCCCCTTGATGCTCAGGCCGATCAAAGGGATGGAGACCATCGGGATGGGATTGAGGGGAGGGGGCGCGGCGCTCCGCACGGTCATCGGCAAAGGCACCGGCGGCCAGCCCCTCAAAGGTGACGCACTTGAGGAAGCGGGCAGGGATGATGCGATCGGTGTCGATGTCGGAGCCAACCAGAGCCACAGCCCGGCCGCGATGCCCCTGAACGGGACCGCTGGGGAAGGGCTGGGAGCCAAAGGAGGAAACGGACATGGACTGGCAGGGAGGAATCGCGGGAACAGAAGGTGGTGAAGCCCATCAGCGAGGAGCCTTCAAAGGGAAGGCGCCGACTCAGCCAGCAGGTGGCGCACATCGGCTACGTGGCCGCTCACCGCAGCCGCCGCCACCATGGCCGGGCTCATCAGCAGAGTGCGGCCGGTGGCCGACCCCTGGCGCCCCTTGAAGTTGCGGTTGGAGGAGCTGGCGCTGATTTGTCTGCCCTCAAGCCGGTCGGGATTCATGGCCAGGCACATGGAGCATCCCGGCTCGCGCCATTCGAAGCCGGCGGAGCGAAACACCGCGTCCAGCCCTTCCGCCTCCGCAGCGGCCGCCACCTGCTCCGAGCCAGGCACGACAAACGCCTTGAGGCCCGGTGCGACCCGACGGCCCCGGGCCACCGCCGCGGCGGCGCGCAGATCGCTGAGCCGGCCATTGGTGCAACTGCCGATGAAGCACACATCCACAGGCAGGCCGGCGATCGGCTGACCGGGGCTGAGATCCATGTAGCGGTAGGCCTCCTCGGCCAGGGGCCGCTCCTCCGGGGCCAGCTGCTCTGGTGAGGGTACGGGCTCATCCACGCCAATGCCCTGGCCGGGAGTGATGCCCCAAGTCACGGTGGGGGCAATGGTGGAGGCTTCAAAACGCACCTCGTCGTCGAAAACGGCGTCCGGGTCGCTGGCGAGGGTGCGCCACCAGGTCACTGCCCGGTCCCAAGCCTCCCCGCTGGGCGCGCAGGGGCGCCCCTGCAGATAGGCAAATGTGGTGTCGTCAGGATTGCAGTAGCCCACCCGAGCGCCGCCCTCAATGGCCATGTTGCAGATGGTCATGCGTTCCTCCATGGAGAGCGCCGCGATGGCCGGTCCGGCGAACTCGTAGGCATGGCCCACGCCGCCCTTCACTCCCAGATCTCGAAGGACATGCAGGATCAAATCCTTGGCGTAGACGCCGGGCTGGAGGGCGCCGTCCACCCAGATGCGTCGCACCTTGAGTTTGTGCATCGCCAGGCTCTGGCTGGCGAGCACATCTCGCACCTGACTCGTGCCGATCCCGAAGGCGATGGCGCCAAAAGCCCCGTGCGTGGAGGTGTGGGAATCCCCGCAGGCCACGGTCATGCCCGGTTGGGTCAGGCCCAACTCGGGGGCGATCACATGCACGATGCCCTGACGACCACTGCCGATGCCGTGGAGCGGGATGCCATGGGCGGCGCAATTGGCCTCCAGAGTGACCAACATCTCCTCCGCCAAGGGATCAGCGAAGGGTCGGGCCTGGGAGGTGGTGGGGACGATGTGATCGACGGTGGCCACCGTGAGCTCCGGATGGCGCACCCCCAGGCCCAAATCCTTTAAGGCCGCAAAAGCTTGGGGGCTGGTGACCTCATGGATGAGATGGAGGCCGATGAACAGCTGGGCCGTGCCTCCGGGCAAATCGGCCACCCGATGGAGGCTCCAAACCTTGTCGTAAAGAGTGCCGGCGCTCACGGGAGACCCCGAGGGGACGACCCCCAACCCTAGAGGGTGGCGGTTTCAGCTGCTGAGAATCACGGCGACAATGGCGGAGAGCCCAAGGACCACCGCCGCGAGCACCAAGCCAGCGGCGACGTTGCCGTTGCGGATTTCAGCCCGGTAGTCGATGGGCGAGAGTCGGTCAAAGAAGAGCGTGCCCGCGTAAACGAGTAGCACTCCCACAACCGTCCAGCCAAGGGTTTGCAAGAGCTGGAACAGGATTTTCCCCACAGGGATTGCCGCTTGCCAAACAATAAACAACTTAAGGTGGAAATTCTTCCGGCACAATGCCGCCATGGCCCTGGATCCGAGCTTGGGTCCGGATTCCCGGCAGGTTCCCGTTCCGCTTCAGAGCCGAGCCTGCGGCGCCGAGGTGGTCCGCTGGCCTGGGATCTCCCTTGTGCTGCCCGTCGCGCCCCTGGTGTTGCTGGCGCTTTCAGCCCTAGAGCCCCCCCAGCGCCAATCGCTGATGCTGCTGGACGAGACACCCGTCGTCAGTTCGCCGTTCCGGCTTGAGTCTGGCTGGCAGGGCAGCCCTCGCCTGGATCTGACAACGGAGCTGCCAGCGAACAGCTCCGCCGTCGTCGTCTTCGACTTGCTCAACCCCGAGGGACGCGCCGTCCTTTCGCTCAGCAAGGACGCCTGGCGGACAAGCGAAACCTGGATGGAGGATGGGGTTTCCGGCATCGAGGAGGAGGCCGATGTCGGCGTGTCGTTGCCTCTTAGGCCCGAGCGCGGCGGAGCATTCCGGCTGCGTGTTGCGCTGGAGGAGGGCCTTGACGCCGCGGGGCAGCCCCTCAACACGCCGCTGTGGATGAGGTTGCGCGTCCGCAATCACAGCCTGGATGGCCCCTTGATCCTGGCCACCGCGGTCGCGGGGGGGCTGATGGCCGCTCTGCTCTGGGCTTCTGTGTATGGAGACAGCCGAAAAAGGTGGCAGTTGGGGGTGAGGGAGGAGGCCATCGACCGGCGAATGGTGCTCGGCGGGGCGGGCCTGTTGCGCTTGCGGGTGCGCGCTCGGTATGCCACCGGCGCACGCAAGGGCCCCATGGGCCAGCGCAACCCCGTCCCCCTGCGGTTGCGCATCGACGATCGCGTGGGCCGTGCCCTGCTCGACACCACCCTGAAGGCGCCCTTGATCCAACGGCAGAGCCGGGAAGGCGAACCATGGGGGGAGACGCTGCAATGCCTGCTGTTCCGAATCGGGGAGCGCGACTCCCTGCGCCTGCGCGTTGAGGCACCAGGGACGCTGGCAGACGGGGGGGCGGAGCTGGCGTGGCTGGAACTGGTGGCGGAGGACGGCGTGGTGGTCCGCGACGACCAGAGAGTGAGCGAGCTGTCTCCCCGGCTGATGGAGGCGCGGCGCGGCGGCCGGCCGGCCCCCGAGAGCATGGCGATCCTGGGCCTCGCTGTGGCGGCGGTGCTGAGCGGCTCGCTCTGCGCCGCGACGCGCCCGGGCGTCTATCGACTTGGCCAGGACGGCGCGCCCGTGGCTGGCCCCGGGGTGACCTTTCACGGCGACAGCCGCTCCGGTCGCTGGAGGAGTCCCGGACAACGGGCCGACTGGTCACGCTTTCCAGGCCGCGGCCCCGGTGCCGCCAAATGAACCAGCCTCCCCTGAGCCGCGGCCAGGTGAGGCTGCTCCTGGCCACGGCGGCCCTCTCCTCCACGACCGGCCTGGTGCTGGAGCTGCTGCTGGCCACCCAAGCCACCTACCTGCTCGGCGACATGGCCTTGGCCACGGGCGTAGTGCTGGGCACCTTCCTCGCCGCCATGGGTTTGGGGGCCTGGGCAAGCCAGTTCATCGCCCCGGGCCCCCACCCCCAATCCCAATTGCTGCGCGCGTTTCTTGGGGTGGAGCTCTGCCTCAGTCCGCTGTGCCTCGTTGGCCCTCTCGCCCTGTTCGCCCTGTTCCGCGTCGAGGGTCCGCTGTGGCTGGGGCTGGTGGTGTTGACCCTGCTGGTGGGGATGCTCGGCGGGATGGAGCTACCCCTGCTGACGCGCCTGCTGGAGAGCCAGGGGCAACTGCGCACGGCCCTGGCGCGGGTCCTGGCGCTCGATTACCTGGGGTCCCTGGTGGGATCGCTGCTGTTCCCGCTCGTGCTGCTCCCCTGGCTCGGGCTGCTCCCCACCGCCGCGGCCCTCGCCGTGGTGCCCCTGGTGAGCGGCGCCCTGCTCTGCTGGCTGTTTCCAGCCTGTCGGCCCTGGCGATGGCCGGTGAGTCTGGCGGTGCCGGTGGTGGCGGCTCTGGGGTTGGCGGTGGCGCCTTTGGGCAACCGCATCGAGGATGGCCTCTACGACGATCCTGTGGTGGGGCGCTTGCAAACCCGCCACCAGCGCATCGTGCTGACCCGACGCCGCAACGACTTGCGGCTCTATCTCGACGGCCAGCTCCAGTTCTCCAGCCTGGATGAATACCGCTACCACGAGGCTCTGGTGCACCCGGCCATGGCCTTGCATCCAACCCCGCGTCGGGTGCTTCTGCTCGGCGCGGGTGACGGCCTGGCGGCAAGGGAATTGCTGCGTTGGCCCGGAGTGGAACGGATCGATCTGGTGGAGCTGGACGACGGCATGGTGCGACTGGCCCGCCATCAACCCTTTTTGCGGCGGTTGAACGGGGGCAGCCTCGACGACGCCCGGGTGCACGTGCATGTGGGCGATGCCTTCGCGGTGGTGCGCCAACTGCCGGAGCGCTACGACGTGGTGATCGCCGATTTCCCCGACCCCGCCAGCGCCCCCATCGCCCGGCTGTACAGCGTCACCTTCTACAACCGGCTGAGGGCCCGTCTGGCGCCGGGGGGGGTGATGGTCACTCAAGCCTCGAGCCCCTTCTTCGCGCCAAAGGTGATGGCTTCGATCGTCGCCACGCTGAGGGAGCTGGGACTGGAAGCGCGGCCCTACAGCGTGGATGTGCCCAGCTTTGGCCCATGGGGATTCGTGCTGGCCAGCCGGCCAGGCCAGCGGCTGGCGGCCCGGCCCTTGCCTTTCGAGGGGCGCTGGATCGATCGCCCCCGGCTGGATCACCTGTTCCAGCTCCCCCGCGACCTGCGCCCCCCTCCCGATGAGCCCGTCCTGCCCAACAGGCTGACCCGTCCCGTGATCAGCGACTACCAACGCCAGGGTCTCTGGAGCGGATCCTGAGGGAATCCTCCGATGGGGCGGACCGACAGAGACGGTGCCAACCTGAACGGGGGGAATGGCCTTTCTAGCCATCGCGCAATGAACGCTTGGATCCTGCTGCTGCTGCTCGCCGCCGCCGCCGCCGCGGTGCTGCTGGCGCAGCGGCTCCGTCGCCGCCGAGCCACGCCCCCCCCATTGCTGGAACGCACCCTGTTCGACCTGCGGGTGGGGGACATCGTGCAACTGGACGGCCGTGACTGGGTGGTGGAGGATCAGCTTCGCTACGAGGAAAACGGCGCCCAATGGCTTGAATACCTCCTGCAGGACGGTGCTGACGCCCGCTGGCTGTGCGTGGAGGAGGACGACTGGCTCGAGGTGAGTTGGCTGGATCCCGCCCCACCCGAGCTGGTCCGCCAGATCCTGGACGCAGGCCATCCCCGACCCCAAACACTGAGCTGGGAGGGGATCACCTACGACCTGCGCGGACGGGGAAGGGCCTCTCTGACCTCCAGTGCCCGCACCCTGAATCGCCGGGTGGGCTGGTGCCACTACGGCGATTACGAGGGGCCGGAGGGGCGGGTGTTGTCTGTGGAGATCTGGGCCCAGGGGGAGCTCGCCAATCTGGAGGACATCGAGGTGAGCCTCGGCCGCAGGATCAACCCCGCCCTGGTGGGCCTGCTGCCCGGCGATGGCCGGTCTGTCTACCGCTGAGGCCCGCCAGCGGAGGAAGGATCACAGGCGCGCGGACGGGGCTCGGGAGTGTCCCGCTGGAACAAGCCATCGAGGTAGTGGCGGGCCACCGACCTGTCCTTGGCTCCGTGCTGGAAGAGAAACCCGGCCAGCGCAGCCTGCATCAACCTGTATTGATCCCACTGCGGGTGGACGCGAATGAACTCGCGCATGGCATCAAAGAGGTCTTCCGGCATCTGGTTTTCGATGCTCACGGTGCGGGGGGCATGGATCGGGACGGGACTGGAAGCTTCGGGCATGCACCCCCACTCAAAAGCTTCTCCATCACGCCACGCAGACCCACCGACCGTCAACAGAAGCCCCATCAAGGCGATCTCGCGCGTCTCATTTTAAGACCTCAGTTTTCACGGGGCTGGTCGCCCTCTTGGCCAGCGGTGGGGTCCTCGCGATCCGGAGAGATTCATCCGTCAAGGGGAAAGGCGCATCCCACAGGCATCCCCCTCCGGATCGGGCGTCCGTCAGACACTCCCGACGACCCGGCGGCGCCAAACTGTGGAAAACCCCATCAATTTCTGTGGATAACTTGATCAATTGGGGGAAAACTCCGCCCCTCAGCATTCGTGATCAAACGGGCTGTCTGTAGTAGCCCTGCCAATCATCCCTTCAATCGCTTGACACGGAGATCCATCAGGCTCAGCCGCAAACGGTTCAGAGCCTCTCCCACGCTCAAGGCTTGAATCGCCTGCCTGCCCCGGCTGGGGCCGAACCGCAAGCCCTCGCTCCAACCGCCAAAAGGCTCCGGCCCCACCACTGCCACATGAACCAGGCCCACAGGTTTGTCAGGTGAGCCCCCCCCAGGGCCGGCAACGCCGGTAATGGCCACAGCCCAATCGCTGGCCAAACGTTCACGAACCCCCTCCGCCATCGCCAACGCCACCGGATCACTCACTGCACCCCAGCGCTCCAGCAGGTCAGACGGAACTCCGAGCAGTTCGCGCTTGGCCGAATTGGCGTAGGCGATCACTCCCCCCAGCCAACTCTGGGAGGCCCCGGGCACCGCAGCAAGTGCTCCCCCCAAGCCCCCCCCTGTGCAGGATTCCGCCACAGCCAAGGTCTGCTGCCGCTCCGCTAGCTGGCTCAACACCACGGAGGCCAGGCTGTCGTCATCCGCCCCGTAACAGGCGGCACCGATCCGCCCCCGGATCTCCCGCTCGACAGGCTCCAGCAGCGCCTTGGCAGCAACGGGATCGGAGGCCCGCGCCGTAAGCCGCAGGGTCACCTGTCCTCCACCCGCATAGGGAGCAACCGTGGGATTGGCCAGGGACAGCAGATCGTCCACCTGCTCGGCCAAAAGGGATTCGCCGATCCCCCAAACATGCAAACGCCGACTGAAAAACACACCCTCGGCAAGACCGGCCTGCCGCAGCCAAGGCACGGCAGTGGCCCGCCACATGGCCTGCATTTCCCGGGGCACCCCGGGAAAGGTCAGAATCGTGAAGCCCGGGATAGGGCTCCAGATCATCCCTGGCGCGGTGCCAGTGGGATTGGGGAGCACGGCGGCCCCCTCTGGAAGCTGTGCCTGACGTCGGTTGCTGGCCGCGACAGGTTTGCCTCGAGCGCCAAGCTTGTTCTGAATGTCCTCCCACACCTGGGGGTGCTCCACCAGAGGCGCGTGGAAGGCGGCGGCGACGGCCTCGGTGGTCAGGTCGTCCATCGTGGGACCCAAGCCACCTGTTGTGATCAACACCCGGCAGCGCTTGGCCGCTTCCTGCAGGGCGAGGATGAGCCGCTCCCGATTGTCGCCAACCACCTCCTGCCGGTGATGGGGCACCCCGAGGCTGGCCAGCTCTTGGGCCAGCCAACGGGCATTGCCGTTGAGGATGTCCCCCAGAAGCAACTCGGTGCCAATGCAGAGAATCTCGGCGCTCACCGGGCCCCCTCAGAAGGGTTCGGATCCTGATCACGCTCTTGCTGCAAGCTGCGACGGGTGAGCACGACGGCCGCCACGAGCACAGCGGTTGCCAGAGCGAGCCAGAGGAAGCGCATCTCCGCATTGGCCATCACCAAAGCCAGGGCGGCCAACCACTGGGTGAAGGCATAGATCATCAACACCGTGCGGCGATGGCTCAGGCCGGAGCGGAGGAGCCGGTGGTGGAGATGGCGACGATCGGGGTAGAAGGGTGAGCGCCCTTCCTTGAGCCGGCCCATGATCACAGCCGACATGTCGGCCAGGGGCAACGAGAGGATGAGCATGGGCAGCAACAGGCTGACGCTGGTGAGCCCCTTGGCTGGACCAACAATGCTGATGGACGCCAGGGCAAAACCCAGGAAGTAGGAGCCCCCATCCCCCATGAAGATCCGAGCCGGATTGAAGTTGTGGCGTAAAAAACCGAGGCACGCGCCAGCAAGGGCCGCGGCTAGCAGCCCAGCGGCGGGTTGTTGAAGGCTGAAGCTCACGGAAAGCAGCGCCACGGCTGCGATCCCGCTGACTCCAGCGGCCAGCCCATCCAATCCATCCAACCAATTGATGGCGTTGGTGATCCCTGCCAGCCAGACCACAGTGGCCACCAGGCTCAAGGCAGGTGGGAGCCGCAGAACGGGTTCCAGGCCTCCCCCGACCATGGGCAGGTTGAAGGGGAGGTCGATGTTGCCAATCCGCACGCCCTGGCTCCAGACAGCCATGGCCACCACCACCTGACCAATGAGGCGCGGCAGGGGGGGCTGGGCGAAGAGATCATCAGCGAGGCCGATCACGAAATAGCAAAGGGCTCCTGCCAGGGAGGTCCAGATCAATTGATCCTTATCGGGAGGCAGCTGGGCAAACCCCCCCCCCAGCCAGGTGACCATCAACCCCAGACTGAACCCCACGACAATGCCAACCCCACCGAGGCGCACCATCGGCAGGGTGTGTTGCTTGCGGGCATCGGGAGGATCCACCAGGCCCCAGCGCAGGCCCAGGCGGCGAATGACAGGCACAACCAACGCGGTGGCCACGGTGGCGACGGTGAAGGTGAGGAGAGCCGCCGCATTCGGAGTGGAAGCGAGGTTCACAACGGCGGCAGGGGGTGAGCCTGGAGGTGCATGGATCTCCCCACCAGCATGAAACGCTGACTAAACCGGCTGAAGCGCACGCTGGCCGCCATAGAGGGGAAAGCGCTCACAGAGGGTCTGAACCCGCTCACGACACTGCAGTTCCACCGAGCTGTCGTCTCGCTGGAGCAAGCGGTTGGCAATCACCTCGGCCACCTCCTCGAACGCAGCCCCATCAAAGCCGCGGGTGGTGAGGGCGGCCGTGCCCAGCCTCAGGCCACTGGTGACAAAGGGTGATTCGGGATCGAAGGGGACCGTGTTCTTGTTGGCGGTGATGTTCACCTCACTGAGCAAGGCATCAGCCACCTTGCCCGTGAGCCCGATGGAACGGAGATCCAACAGCACGATGTGATTGTCGGTGCCACCACTCACCACCGCAATGCCCCTCTCCTGCAGGCGGGCCGCCAATGTTTTGGCATTCGCCACCACCTGCTTGCAGTAAATCTGAAACGCAGGTTGCAGCGCCTCTCCGAAAGCCACTGCCTTGGCAGCCACCACATGCTCAAGCGGCCCACCCTGCACGCCTGGGAACACCGCCTTGTCGAACTGCTTGCCGAACTCAGCGTCATTGCAGAGAATCAAGCCACCGCGAGGGCCCCGCAAGGTCTTGTGGGTGGTCGTGGTGACGACATGGCAATGGGGAACAGGATTGGGGTGTTCACCAGCAGCCACCAAACCAGCAATGTGGGCCATATCGGCCAGGAGATAGGCGCCCACCTCATCAGCAATGGCGCGGAACCCCGCAAAATCGATGAGGCGGGGATAGGCGGAATAGCCGCAGATGATGAGCTTGGGCCGATGCTGCAGCGCCAACTCCCGCACCCGCTCAAGATCCAACCGTTGGCTGGCGGCATCGACCCCGTAGTGCACAGCTTTGAACCATTTCCCTGAAACATTCACCGGGGAGCCATGGGTGAGGTGTCCCCCATGGGAGAGATCCATGCCCAAAATCGTGTCGCCTGGCTGAAGGAGGGCCAGGAACACCGCAAAGTTGGCTTGGGCGCCACTGTGGGGCTGCACATTCGCCCAGGCGGCTTTGTAGAGCTGTTTCGCCCGCTCGATCGCCAGCTCCTCAATGCTGTCGACAAATTCACAGCCCCCGTAGTAACGCTTGTGGGGCAGACCTTCCGCGTATTTGTTGGTCAACACTGAACCCTGAGCCTCCATCACGGCCCGGGAAGCAAAGTTTTCGCTGGCGATCAGCTCGAGATGCGTTTGCTGTCGGTTCAGCTCCCTGCCGATCAGCGCGGCAATGGCAGGATCCTCACTGGCCAGGGGCGCATCGATCGAGGAGGGCATGGAAGCGCAGCACGTGAAACGATCGTAGGCACCAGCGCGGCGAAACGTCCGTATCGTGAAGATCATGGCCAATAAAAAGCCGCTCGTGGAGCGGCTTTCTCAACGCGCCTGGAGAGATTCGAACTCCCGACCCTCTGATCCGTAGTCAGATGCTCTAATCCGCTGAGCTACAAGCGCCGACCCCTTCATTCTGTGCAGAAGGGGTGCCCATCCGTCAACCATCACCCCCGTCCCTCCCATGCCGATTCGCTGGTACGGCCCCGCCAATCCCGAGGACCCCACCTACCGCCACTTCGAGCGAGTGGTGAATTTGACCCTGCACGCCGCCCTGTTCGCTTCGATCAACAGCGGTCTGTGGTTCGTGCAGCAGCTTCGTCATCCCTGGGCCCATTTGGATTGGCTGACCCTGGGCTGGGCCGGCCTGTTGCTGCTCCATGGCAGCGTGGTGGTGCGCCTTCGGCCGAAGCCCAACACGCCCCCTTCCCCATGACCCTCTCCGCCCAGGATCTCGAAGAGCTCACCCAGGCACTGGCCGACAGGCTCTATCTGGAAGTGGCCCAGTGGCACCTCTACTTGGGGGATGCCGGCCTGGCTGCCACCTTGGCCCAAGAGTGCGCCGGACGCCTGGATCAGGGTGCCGCGGTCTGCGCTCGCCAGGCCCTGGAAGCGGTGCAGGTGCCGATCGGTGGCGGCGCCACCCGTCTCCCCCTGGCCCGCTTGATCCCTGCCAGCCAGCTGCGCGACCTGGAAGAACTCCTGGAGCCCTTCTGCTGAGGCGGGTCCCCAAACCTCAATCACCCATGGACGGATAGGGTGACCCCACCTGGGGATCTGTCGTGCTGATCATCGAGGTCACCAACGCCAGAGAGGTGGTGAGCAAGCGCATCGGCCGCCTTGGCAGCCGCCTGATCGGCAAGGTGGTGGATGCGGAGGCGCAGGTGGAGAAAGCCTTGATCAATGAGCTGGAAGCCGCCTTCAAAGACTTCGGCATCGAAGCCCGCATCCTCTCGGTTGACGGCCCACAAATCATTGGCCGCTCCCGCCTGGAAATCCCGCTTCAGGTGAGGGAAGAGCGCGACGTGAGGCTCCCCTAGGAACGGCGCCGCTGCAGCCCGCGGATCATCTCCCTCACCTCCGCCACCCCAAAACTGGAGCCCAAGACCCCGTAGAGGCCCGCCGCCAACGCTGCACTGAACCCGTTCTGCAAGAGCAAACCAACGAGCCCTTTGGGCCAATGCACGTAGGAGGCCAAGGCCCAGGCGGCGGCTCCGGCGAACACGGCGGCCACCAGCAACAAGAGCGTGTCCTTCCCCCAGGCCTTCAAGGGGAGCCCATTCAGGCGCCGCTGAAGCACCAACAGCAAGCCCAGGCAGGTGATGATGTTCACCAGCACCGTGGCGAGCACCAGGCCAGGAGCCCCAAAGTAGAGGCGGGGCATCATCAAACCCACCCCCGGCGTGGGCCCCCCCACGAGCAACCAATCAAAAACGGCGTTCAGGCCGATGCCCCCAACCGACCAACGGAAGGGTGTGTTGGCATCCCCCAGGGCATAAAACACCCGCACCAGCACATCCCGCGCCAGGTAGGCCGGCATGCCCACCCCATAGGCCACAAGGAGCGAGGTCACCAGAGTGGCCGCGCGGTGATCAAACGCCCCCCTCTCGTACACCAGAGCCACGATGGGTCCAGCCAGGCCCACCATCAACGCTCCCAGGGGCAACATGCTGGCGTTGGAGAGCATCAAGCCCTGGCGAATGCGCCCGATGAGCTGGGGGCGGTCGTCCGGAGCTGTGAGTCGGGCGAAGACCGGCAGCAGGGGCACCAAGAGGGAGTTGGAGAGCAACCCCAGGGGGGTCTGCACCAGCAGATTGGCGTAGCCCAGGCCGGCGGCGGCACCAAGGATGCCAGAAGCAAAAAACAGATCCACAAACACGTTGATCTGCAACATCCCCGAGGAGAGCGTCGCTGGCCCCATCACCTGAAGCACCTCCCGCACGCCCGGATGGTTCCAATCCCAAACGAGCTTGACCTGGTGCAAGCCCTGCTTGGCCAGGGCAGGCAACTGGATCAGCCACTGGAGCAGGGCCCCCAGGGTGGTGGTGCCTGCCAGCACAACGCCCCCGAGAACGGCGGCTGAAGGGAGGGTGATCGCAGCGCCCAGCTGCCACCAGAGAACACCGATGCCCACGATCACCGCCAAGCTGGACAGCAAAGGACTGACGGCCGGGAGCCAAAACTCATCGGCGGCATTGAGGGCGCCGAAGCCCAAACCGATCAGACCTGCGAAGAGCGCCATGGGGGCCATCCAGCGCAGCTGAAGCACGGCGATGTCGTGCCGCTGGGCCTCCAGGCCAGGAGCCACCAACGCAATCAGCGGATCAGCCGCCACGATCAGCAGCAGCGTCACCACCAGCAAGGCTGCCCCCACAAGGGTGTTGATGGCCGCCAACACGTGGGCTCCCTCCTGCCTGGGACGGCGAGCCAACACACTCACCATGGCGCTGTGGAAGGGACCATTGATGCCCCCCAAAAGGATCAGCAAAAAGCCAGGAAGCACATAGGCATAGTTGTAGGCGTCATAGGCCGCCCCCACTCCAAAGGCGGCTGCGATCACCTGCTGCCGCAGCAGTCCTGCCACTTTGCTGAGGGCCGTGGCGAGGGCCACGATCAGGGCGATCCGTTTCAGGGATGGAGCCAATCCAGCCGGGCGCAAAGCCCCACACATCGCACGGCAGTATGGCGGCCCGCCTCCACGACCCCCAGCCACCCTCACCCATGCCCTCCCCTTCTGCCCAACCCAGCTCCGGCGGCGCGTGCGAGAGGCGGCCTGTGTTGCAGCTGGAGGAACCGCTGGTGGAGGGGGTGCTGCGCAGGCGTTACAAGAGGTTCCTGGCGGAAGTGGAGCTGGCGGGAGGGGAGCTGGTCACCGTCCATTGCCCCAACACCGGCCCGATGACCGGTGTCTTGCTCCCTGGCGGCCGCGTGCGTCTGCGACATGCCCCGGCTCCAACGCGCAAACTCGACTGGACCTGGGAGCAAGCGGAAGTGCCCGGGGTGGATGGACAACCGGTGTGGGTGGGGGTGAACACCGCCCTGCCGAACCGCCTGGTGCGTTTGACCATTGAGAAGGGCTACCTGGAGCCTTGGCTCGGTCCTATCGCTGCTGTGCGGGCTGAGGTGCCCTACGGACAGGGCAACCGGAGCCGCATTGATCTGTTGCTGCAGCCCAGCCCCGAAGGAGCCGATCAACGGCTGATTTATTTAGAAGTGAAGAACACCACCTGGTGCCAGGAGGACGTGGGCCTGTTCCCCGACACGGTGAGCGAGCGGGGGCAGAAGCACCTGATTGAGCTCATGGGGGTGATGCCAGAGGCACGGGCTGTGCTGGTGCCCTGCCTCAGCCGCGCAGACGTGCGCCGCTTCGCCCCTGGCGACAGCGCAGATGGCCGCTACGGCCTCCTGTTTCGGGAGGCTTTGGCCGCAGGGGTGGAGGTGGTGCCCTGCCGCTATCGCTTTGAGTGTGATGCCGTGCTCTGGGAGGGCGTGGCTCCCGTGCTGCCCCACCAGCCAGGGCGCATCCCATAGAGTTTGGCTGGTTTGCCGCGACTCCCATGGATACCCACGCTTTCAAGCGTGCCCTCCATCATTCGGAGCGCTACAACCGCCGCGGATTCGGCTTGGGCGAAGAGGTGGCCGGCAATTTGCAAACGGCCTACCAGAGTGATCTGATCGCCAGCCTGCGCGAGAATGGCTATGTGCTGAGGGAAGGTCGGTTGACGGTCAGGCTGGCTGAGGCCTTTGGCTTTTGCTGGGGAGTGGAGCGAGCCGTGGCCATGGCCTACGAAACCAGGCGTTTTTACCCGCAGGAACGCATCTGGATCACCAATGAAATCATTCACAATCCATCCGTCAATCTGCATTTGCGGGAGATGAATGTCTGCTTCATCCCCGTCGAGGAGGGAGTGAAAGATTTTTCAGATGTGGCCTCTGGAGACGTGGTGATTCTTCCCGCGTTTGGAGCCACCGTACAAGAAATGCAGCTCCTCAATGAGAGGGGGTGTCACATTGTCGACACCACCTGTCCCTGGGTGTCCAAAGTGTGGACCACAGTGGAAAAGCACAAAAAGCATGCCATCACATCGATCATTCATGGCAAGGTGAAGCATGAAGAAACCCTCGCCACGAGCTCTTTTGCCGGAACGTATTTAGTGGTTTTAGATCTGGCGGAGGCCCAGGTGGTTTGCGACTACATTCTGGCCAGCGCCGCTGGAGGCACTCCCTCCCCTGAGCAACGGCAAGCCTTCATGGCACGTTTCGCCAAGGCCTGCTCGCCTGATTTCGATCCGGACCGCGATCTCAAACGGGTGGGCGTCGCCAATCAAACCACGATGCTCAAAAGGGAAACCGAAGAAATTGGCAGGCTGTTTGAGCGCACCATGCTGCAGAGATATGGACCGACCAGCCTCAACGACCATTTTGTTGCCTTTAACACCATCTGCGACGCCACCCAGGAACGGCAAGATGCCATGTTTTCCCTGGTGGATGAGCCCCTCGATCTGATTGTGGTGATTGGTGGTTACAACTCATCCAACACCACACACCTGCAAGAAATTGCCATAACTCGTGGCATTCGCTCCTTCCACATCGACACGCCCGAGCGGATCGGCCCAGGCAATCAGATCTTCCACAAGCCCTTGGGGGACGAACTGACGATGGAAGAGCCTTTCCTGCCAGAGGGCCCCATCCGCGTCGGCATCACCTCCGGTGCCTCCACCCCAGACCGGGTTGTGGAGGATGTGATTCAACGTTTGATCCAACTCAGCCAAGTTTGAGCACTGGGCAGGGGGTTCCAGTCCACCGACCTGGCTTTACATTTCCGAAAGGTTCGCGAGAAGTCCTAAGGTCCCAACCCCAGATTCCCTGGTCCCACCTGCGGCCCTCAAGCCCACACCCCTCAAGGAGCCCCGTTGCCCTCGCCCTTTCTGGTGTCCACTCCAACGATCGACAGCCCTGCCGAGCCCGACCGCCCCGAGGTGCCGAACCCTGCAGCCCTTTCAGGGGGCCTCAGACACTCCTTCGGCAGCGATCAACAGGTGTTCCGCTACGCCAGCGCCTTCTCCGATCTGATGGAGATGCGGGCCCCTGCCGCTGTGGTGGGGGGCTACCTGGATGAGCACCAGCTCTGGTTTGAGAGCTGCGCCAGGCCGATGGACGTCACTCCTCTGGGGGAGAGGGGATACGTCCTCAGCCTGGGGCGTTTTGGCAACTTTGGTTTCGAAGTTGAGCCCACGATCGGGCTGGAACTGCTACCGGGAGATAACGGGGTTTACTCGATCATCACGGTGCCTCAAACCTCGATCGACCCTGCACTCGTCGGGGTTTACGACGTGGACTTCAATGCCTCACTCAGGCTGGATGAAGCTGGGCCGGAACGGTCCCACGAGCTGTCGCATGAAGATGTGGACCGGCTCATGGCCCACACTCTGGTGCGCTGGCAGCTCGATCTAGACGTCTGGATCCGCTTGCCCTCGATGTTGGCCCTCCTTCCAGATGGACTCTTGCAAAGCAGTGGAGACCATCTGCTTCGGCAGATTGTTCGGCAGATTTCACGCCGCCTCACCTGGAAGGTTCAAGAAGATTTTCACGCCCGCCATGGCATTCCTTGCCCGCCAAGGCGTCGCGCCCAGTTTTGAGGGACCCAGCCTGAGCCGGGTCCCCGGTGGCGAAGAACTGCTCCGGCGAGCTTGGCCTAGGAGCTGGTGAGGATCTTGTTGACAATCTGCATGCCGGTCACAGCCTGCCAGAGAAAGAGAGTCATCATGGCCATGTTCAGGCCCACATGCACCTTGCGAGCCACCAGGTTGCCTTGCTGCATCAAGGGCGAGAGCGCGGCGGCCATCGCAATCAGGGAGGTCATGGCCAGACCCACCAACAGGTGGGGACCAACAAAGAGCTTGCCGTTGTTGAGGTAGGTCACGGCCATTCCCCCCACGGTGCCAAGTACCATCAAAGCAAGCAACAGACTGCTCAGAAGGTAATGGCGACGGGCAAATTGCCCCTTGACCAGCTGCTTGCGCTCCTCCGCATCAGCCGTGCGGGTCTTCTTGGCTTTGAGACCCAGCACCATGGAGTAGGCAGCCAGCCCAAAAAGCACCCACATCAGCACGGGGTGCAAAAAATTGAGGTTGTGGGCCAGCGAGGGTGGAATCAGATCGCTCATGGCAAGGCTGCTCAGATGAAGGCGAAGCTACATCTGGCCATGACCGCCGGCATCAGTGCAGAAAATGGCGGCGGCCTGTGGTGAGCATGGCCATGCCGAGGGCGTCGCAAGCGGCAATGCTGTCTCCATCCCGCAGGCTGCCGCCGGGCTGGATCACGGCGCGGATGCCATGCTCGGCAGCCAGGCGAACGGTGTCGTCAAAAGGGAAAAAGCCATCGCTGGCCAAGACCGCTCCCTGCGCCTTTCCGCCCGCTGCCTGCAGGGCGATCTGGGCAGCACCCACCCGATTGGTCTGCCCTCCACCGATGCCCAGGGTTTGCCCCTGAGAGGCCACCACGATGGCGTTGGAACGGACATGGCGCACCACACGCCAGGCAAAGGCCAGATCCAGCCTCTCCTGCTCGGTTGGCCTGCGCTGGCTCACCACCTGCCAGGTCTCTGGGGCGATGGGCTGATCATCGGGCTCCTGCGCCAGCACACCGCCCAGGAGGGAGCGGATCTGCAAGCGGGAAGCCTCATCCACCGCCTCGCTCGACAACTGAAGCACCCGCAGGTTGGCTTTGGCCGAGAGGAGATGGCTGGCCTCCTCGCTGAAGGCGGGTGCCACCACGCACTCCAGGAAGAGGCCGGTGAGGAGCTGCGCACAGCTGGCATCCACAGGTCGATTGACGGCCACGATGCCGCCAAAGGCCGACAGCTTGTCAGCCTCAAGCGCGCGTTCAATCGCCTCCGCGGCGCTGGCCCCTGCGGCCACCCCGCAGGGGTTGGTGTGTTTGACGACAACCGCGGCGGCGGTCGAGCTTGGCTGGCCGCCGCCCGGCTCGCCATAGCCAAACTCCCGAACGGTGGCCAGAGCCGCCTCGAGATCCATCAGGTTGTTGAAGCTGAGCTCCTTGCCCTGGAGTTGGCGCGCTGCGCCCCAGCCCTCGGATGTCGAGCCATACCAAGTGGCGTGCTGGTGGGGATTTTCCCCGTAGCGCAACCCCTGCACAACTGGAAGGTGAAGCGACAACGGGGACTGGTTGCCTGGTTGATCCACCACCGCGCCACCCCCCTCTTCGGAGAGCCTCTCCGCCCACCAACCACTGATCGCCGTGTCGTAGGCCGCTGTGTGGCGGAAGGCTTCGAGGGCTAGCTGCCTCCTCAGGGCCCCGTCCACCTGTCCAGCTTTGAGGGACTCCAGGAAGGCTGGGTACTGATCAGGGTCGGTGAGAACAGCCACATGAGCATGATTTTTCGCCGCTGCTCGCACCATGGCTGGCCCGCCGATGTCGATCTGCTCAACCGACTCCTCCCAACCGACGCCAGGTTGGGAGACGGTGCGCACAAAGGGATAGAGATTCACAACCACCACATCGATGGGTTGGATGCCCTGGGCTTCCAGATCCTGTTGGTGGGCTGGGTCGTCCCGTTTGGCAAGGATGCCGCCATGAATGCGGGGATGCAGGGTCTTCACCCGGCCCCCGAGGATTTCTGGGGCGCCGGTGATCTCAGCCACCCGGGTGACCGGCAGTTGGGCGGCGGCCAGCGCAGCGGCCGTGCCGCCGCTGGAGATCAGGAGATAGCCCTGGGCGAGCAACCCCTGGGCCAATGCCACCAATCCCGCTTTGTCCGACACACTGAGGAGAGCGGTGGGAGCCATGAAGCGAGGGAAAGCTGTAGCGCCAACCTAAACAGCGGCGCAGCACTGGCTCATCCCTGCGGCAAACCGAGGCTGCGATCAGCACGAGGGCCAGAATGGCGAACGCAGGCATGGACGCTTGCTCGACAGATTGTGAGCCCTTGTTGAGAACCCTTCGAGGCGATCAACGATCTCCCCATGGCTGGAGATGGAGAGACCGCCAGGCCTTGCCCAATCGTTCGACACGTCGTCCCTGCCCATCCCTCGCACAGCATGCCCCCCATGATCCCCACTCCCCCCGGCTCCCGTGACGACGTGGCTGCCGGGACTGCGCTGATGCTTGGGCCCGAGCACGCGGATCGTCGGCTGGTGCTCCTCCATGGCTGGGGAGCCGATGCCGATGATCTGCTCGATCTGGGCAGCGCTCTGCTAGGGCCAGAGGCAGCAGCGGTGAGTGTGGTCGCCCTGCGCGCGCCGCTGCCGCACCCGGGCGGAATCGGCCGACAGTGGTATGACCTGGCCATGCCGGAGTGGCCCCAGCTGCCCGCTGCAAGAGCCGACCTCCTCGGGCGCCTGCGCGCCCTGGCTGGCAGCGTGCCGTTGGAGCGCACAGCCCTGCTGGGCTTCTCCCAGGGGGCAGCCATGGCTGTGGATGTAGCCATTGGAGGGGAGTTGCCCCTGGCCGGCCTGATCAGCTGCAGTGGCTATCCCCATCCGGGTTGGGAGCCCCTGCGCCCCCTGATGCCGATCCTCCTGACCCACGGAACCCAAGACCCGGTGGTGCCATTCGCAGCCAGTGAAGAGCTTGAGCAGCGCCTCAAAGCGAGTGGCGGATCCGTGCAGCGGCTGGTCTTTTCAGGGGGCCACGGCATCGAGCCCGGGCTGTTCCCTGCCATGGGGGACTTTTTACTCCGCGCCTGGCAGGGTTAGGCCCCAAGGCGGCAATCAAACAAAGGCGTATTCGTACTCTTCCACTTCCTCCCAATCATCGGCGGCGAGAGCTTCGATGCCCTCGAAGAGCACGTCTTCGCCGATGCGGTCCACGATCAGACGCAGGGAGGGAAACAGAAAATGATTCTCCTCGGCGTATTGAGCACTGAACAGACCCTTTTCGCCCCAGAAGAAACGATCGGTGGTGTGCTCATTGCGCCGAACATTGAGAATTGCAGGAGCCTGAAGCTCAGATTCAGCAATGAAGCGGCGAGCCGCGGTGACAGGCTTGTGCGAGCCCGTCTCCAGATTGAAAGTGGGCACATGGGCCAACACACGTTGACCGGCGAGACGACGGCGGCTGATCCGCTTGCGCTTCTTGGACATGAAGGAACACTCCTGGGGTGGAGTGGAGAGAGAGAGGGGGGTTAAGGAGGAGGGCTGACAAACAGGCGGGCGAACACAGGCTCGTCCGCTGTCGTGCCGGGCCGCCACGGCGGCCCACGGCCCTACGTTCTGTCGTCCAAGAAGCGATCGGGGAGGATCGCAGCCATTCACCTGGGGCGGTGGCCCACTTGGACAGCAGAGGCATGCACCTGTCTCTGCTGTAGCCTGGATTGCAAGGGCATTGCAACCTCAGGCGCGATGGCTGGACAACTCCTCCCGGCTGAGGACTGGGAAGTAGTGGTCGCTACATCAACTCTAAAGCTTTTTTTTGCTTTTCACAGCCTCAAAGGTCAAGTTTTTTGAAGTTCGCCCCCTCCCTCGGGCCGCTGCCTCTGTGACTCCTGTCTCTGAAAGATTTCTCAGCCTGCTGCACAGTCAACTGGGGCAGTTTGTGGATTGCCCTGACGTGGAAGCCCTTGTCGTTTACGTCACCCATCCCGGCGAGGGCAACACCCCCACCCTGCTCCCCCTCGGCCAATGGCCAGAAGATGCCCGTCGGCTCGCCGCTGTGGGAACCGACAGCCAGCTGCGAGTGCCAGCTGAAGAACGGCGCTGGCTCCCCCTGCGGGACGGGGCTGCCCTCCTCGGAGCGCTCCAGGTGGAAACCCGTGGGGCGGCCTGGTCTCCCCTGCTGCAGCAGCGGCTTCAGGGTGTGGCGGTGTGCCTCACCGAAGCGCTCCGTCTCGATCTGGAGCGACAACGCCTGCAGCGTCGGGTGGAGGCACAGGAAGAGCAACTGCGGTTGCTGGTGCATCAGCTCCGCAACCCCCTGACAGCCCTTCGCACCTTCGGCCATTTGCTGCTGCGCCGCCTGAAGGACGACAGCGACAGCCGCAGCCTTGTCGAGGGTTTGCTCGCCGAGGAGAGGCAACTCAATAAATATGTGGAGGCCATCAGTGCCCTGGCTCAGCCCGATGGCCTGTTGCCGCCAGATGGCCACCCCGACCCTCTCCTCCTGCCGCCGCTGCTCTCGGGGCCGGAAGGCGCCCCCCTTCCTGGTCTTGTCTCCCCCCTCCTGCAACGGGCCACCGCCACCGCCGCCCTGCAGGGGCGCCAGTGGCTGGGCCCAACGGCTCTCCCTTCCTGGCAAGGCGATGCCAGCGCGGTAGCCGAAATCCTGGCCAACCTCCTGGAAAATGCCTTTCAGTACAGCGCTCCAGGCAGCCCAGTGGGCCTGCACAGCAGCGAAACGGCCGCTGGTCCCTGCCTCACGGTCTGGGATGGGGGGATGCCCATCGCCGAGGAGGAGCAAGAACGGATCTTTCAACGCGGCGTGCGCGGGCGGCAGAGCCAGGGCAAGCCAGGCACGGGGCTGGGGCTGGCTCTGGCGCGGGATCTGGCCCGCCATCTGGGCGGAAACCTGGAATTGGTGATTCCCCCGGCCCTGGTGGATCCAGAGCTGCCCAGCCGGGGGAATGCCTTTCGCCTCAGCCTGCCCGCCAGCCCAGAGTCACCGCCTGCGTCAAGCCGCTGAGCAACAACGCCAACATCTCTGTCCACTCCACACAAGCCCCATAGCTATCGCCGCTATGCCCGCCGAGCCGTCGGCCCAACCAGCGGGGCACCAAGAGCGCTGGCAGGGCGCCCGCCAGTCCAAGGGGCGGCCAGCCTCGCACCCAGCAGAGCAGGAGCAATACCCCCACAGCTAGCAGCCCCGGCCGAGCTTCTCTGAGCAATCCGGCCCAATGTTGGCGATGAAAACCCGCCGAGCCGCGGGGATGGAGGTAGGGGAACCAGGCCACCGCCAACAGGGGCGCCATCCGCCCCCAAAGGGCTGCCCACATCAGGGCCAGGGGCGCAGCCGTGTCCAGGCTGGCCAAAGCGCCCCCTTTCAGGAGAAGCAACACCACCATGGCCTGGGCACCGCTCGCCCCCACACGGCTGTCTTGCATGGCCTCGAGCAGCCGCTCGCCGGCAGCCAATCCATCAGCCGTATCCATCGCCCCGTCCATGTGCAACCCCCCGGTGAGCAGCAAACCAGCGGCCAACACCAGGCACACCTGGGCCAGCTGAGGGCCATGCCCCTGGAGAGCCCACCAAAGCAACGCCTGCAGGGCACCGATCACCAGGCCAACCCAGGGAGCAAAACGAGCGATGCGCTCAAACCGGGGGGGGATGCCCGGCCAGGCGGGCAGCACGGAATAAAAGATCCAAGCCCCGGCCAGATCCTGAAGCCAGGGAGGGGGGAAGGGTGGCGTGGTGAAAAGGGAGCGGATGAAGCCCACCATGCCATGCGCTTGCCCGTGAAGGGGGGGCTGCACCTAGGGTCAAAGTTCTCGGCCAGGATCGTTGTCTGCGCAGGCTTTCGCCTTTTCCGTTACGGCCCGGTGCTCCCGTACCCAGGCCCGTTGCGGCCACTGGCAGACACCCCACGGAGCCGTGCAGACGCCCCGGTTCATGCCGGTGGGCACCGCCGCCACCGTCAAGGGCATCAGCACCCCCCAACTGGCGGAGACGGGGGCGCAGATGGTGCTGGCCAATACGTTCCACCTGCACCTTCAGCCCGGAGAGGCCGTGGTGGCGGAAGCCGGTGGGCTGCATCGCTTCATGGGCTGGCAAGGGCCGCTGTTGACCGATTCCGGCGGGTTCCAGGTGTTCAGCCTGGCGGCCATCAACCGCATCGATGACGCGGGGGTGGCCTTCCGCTCGCCGAGGGACGGCGCTCCCATCCTCCTCACCCCGGAGCGCTGCATGGCCATCCAAAGGGATCTGGGGGCAGATGTGGCCATGGCGTTCGATCAATGTCCCCCTTACCCGGCATCGGAGCCGCTGGTGGCCGAGGCCTGCCGGCGCACCCATCTCTGGCTAGAGCGTTGCATCGCCCATCACCAAGGGGGCTGCCAGGCCCTTTTTGGCATCGTGCAAGGCGGCTGCTATGCCCACCTGCGCGAGGAATCGGCCCGGGTGGTGGCCTCGATGAACCTGCCAGGCATCGCCGTGGGGGGCGTGAGCGTGGGAGAACCGGTGGAGGACATGCATCGCATCGTGGCCCTGGTGGCGCCGCTGTTGCCGGAGGATCGCCCCCGCTATCTGATGGGCGTTGGCACCCTCCGGGAGATGGCGGTGGCGGTGGCCCATGGTTTTGACGTGTTCGACTGCGTGCTTCCCACCCGCCTGGGGCGCCATGGCTCTGCCCTGGTGGGCGGCGAGCGCTGGAACCTCCGCAACGCCCGCTTTCGCCATGACCACAGCCCTCTAGACAAAAGCTGCCCCTGCTTGGCCTGCCGCCTACACAGCCGGGCCTACCTGCACCACCTCCTGCGCTGCGAGGAGATGCTGGGCCGCACCTTGCTGAGCCTTCACAACCTGACCACCCTGCTGCGGTTCACCAGCGCCATGGCCCAGGCCATTCGGGAGGGGTGTTTTTCAGAGGATTTCGCTCCCTGGCAGCCCCAGTCTCCGGCGGCACACACGTGGTAGGTTCCAGCCACTGCAAAGGATTCCTCCGGCATGGTCCTCCCGCTGCACGTTTTTGCCCAGCTCCCAGAGGCTTATCAGGCCTTTGCCCCCCTGGTGGACATTCTGCCCATCATTCCTCTCTTCTTCCTGCTGCTGGCCTTCGTGTGGCAAGCCTCGGTGGGTTTCCGCTGAGCACGGCCCTCATAAACGCAGGCAACGCCAACATGCGTCGCCAGCGCGAGGGTTCCTGGAACAAGCGGTAGAGCCATTCCAGGTGGATTTGCCCCATCCACCTGGGCGCCCTCTTTTTGGTTCCAGCCCACACATCAAAACTGCCACCAACCCCCATCCAAAGCCCCAACAAGGGATGCGGCAGGGATTGGATCCAGAGTTCCTGGCGCGGCACCCCCAGGGCAACCAGGGTGAGATCTGGCTTCATGGCCAGCAGGCTCTCCTCCAGTGCCGGCCAGGCTCGCGGATCGCTGTACCCATGGATCGCCGTCACGAGCTGGAGCCCGGGAATTTCTTTGGCCAGCCTTGGGCACAGCTGTTCCAACACCTTGGGGCTCGAACCCACCAGCGCCACCCGCCAGCCCTCCACAGCAGCGTGCTCCAGCAGCTGCCTGGCGAGCTCAATCCCCGGCGCTCGACGCACCCGGATCCCCTGCCGCCCGAGAGCCCACACCACACCAGCTCCATCAGGAATCACCAGATCGGCCCCGCGAATGGCCCCCGCCAAGGCGGGGTCGGCCAGGGCCGCCATCGTCATCTCAGCGTTGAGCGTGACAATCTGGGCGCCGCCCTTCTGCTCATAGAGGGCGATCGCCGCTCCGAGAACGTCTTCACAAACGCTCACCGGTACGCCTAGCACTTCCGCCTGACGGAGCGTGGTGACGTTTGTTGCCATGGGATGGTGCATCGCGGAGGAGAATCTATGGCTGCGGATGGGTCAGCCAGCCAGTGGGGATGCGCACCAGCGATTCGACCATGGTGAGCCAGGGGGGGCTGGGCCACTCCCTGAGGAAGACAGCCAGCGAGGCATCCGCGGACGCCATCGCGCTGCTGCATCGCCTGGATCGGGAGATTGAAGCGGTGGTGCTATCGCGCCAACATCCCCTCACCGGTCTGCTGCCAGCCAGCACAGCCAACACGGTGCATGGCAACTATGGCGATGCCTGGGTGCGCGACTGTGTCTATTCGATCCAATGCGTGTGGGGCCTGGCCATGGCCCATCGGCGCCAGAGCGGGCCCTGCCGCCGGGCCTTCGAGCTGGAGCAACGCGTGCTCCAGTTGATGCGAGGCCTGCTGGCCTCGATGATGCGTCAGGCACCGAAGGTGGAGCGCTTCAAGCGCAGCCTCCGCCCGCTGGATGCCATCCATGCCAAGTTCGATACGGGATCAGGGGCAACGGTGGTGCCCGATGACGGCTGGGGCCACCTGCAGCTCGACGCCACGGCCGTGTTTCTCCTCCAGCTGGCCCAGCTCACCCGCTCCGGCTTGGTGGTGGTGCAGACCGCCCACGAGCGGGATTTCGTGCAAAACCTGG
>JAYKHK010000100.1:0-3109 GCA_035284785.1 Cyanobacteriota bacterium
GCCGTCAGAAGGGTACTGGTCCAGCTCTGGCGAGATGACATGGATACGGGAGGTCGCCCACGGGCCATGATTTTTCGCATCAGCTCACTGTCCCATCCACTGGGACACCCTGAGTGGCCAGGCCCCCAGCCGAGCGGATTTGCTGGGCTATGCCATCGAACGCACCGAGTTGGATGGGGCTGGGCAGGCGGTGGAGCGCTATTGGATGCGCGGGATCAAGCGCTTCAAAGATCGGGATAAGGGATTGCCACCTGGCACCCCCGTGTCCACCGCCGAGCATCCGATCCAGAGTTTCCTTTGGGCCGACTACACCCCCAAACCGGGCAGGCGCTATTTGTTTCGCATCGTTCCCCGTGCGGCACGGTGAAACATGCGCAGCGGCCTACGCGCGGGAGTTTGGCAACCGTGAGCCACAAGCGGACAACCCTCGCTCGCCAGAAATGAAATGGCTCTCAAGAGGACTGTTTGAGGCGCTGGTGCGGTTCATCGGGCTGGCTGGCGATGGCATGGCCCTGCGGGCTGCGTTCTATGAGTTTCACTACCAGCCCATAGCCAACATGTTTGCCAAGGCAATCGAAGCTGGCGCGGATGTGAAAATCGTGTATGACGCGGAAAGTGACTACAAGATCCAGAATGAGGCGACGATCAAAGCCGCCAGGCTCGACGAAAATCATGCCGTGATTCCCCGGACGGTGAGTGAGGGAATACGCCATAATAAATTCATCATTCTTCTCAAGAATGCTAAGCCCATTGCGGTTTGGACTGGTTCCACCAACATCTCCGACGGAGGCATCTTTGGCCACTCCAACGTGGGCCACATTGTTTGGGATGAAGCTGTCGCCGCCAAATACCTCGCCTATTGGCAGCATTTGGCGGCCAATCACACGCCAGCCAAACTCCGCCTGACCAACAAGACAGCCACGCCCACGCCCAGCGGCCTCCCCGCGCCCCACTCCACCACCCCGCTCTTTTCCGCGCGCGATAGCAAGGACAGTAACGAAACCCTGCAGTGGTATGCCGATCGCCTGGCTGAGGCCAAGGAGCTCTCCTGCACCACCTTTGCCTTCAACATCGATGCTGTGTTCCAGAGCGTCCTGCGCCAGGAGAGCAATGTGTTGCGCTATGTCGTCAAGGATGATCCCCTCGGCGAAGACGAATCGCTAGGGCAGGATCGGGACGTGATCTTTGCGGCTGGGGCCTTCCTGGGGGAGGGAGCCCTCGCCAATTTCCTCAAGGAACGCTCGAACCCGCTCAACAAAAATCGCTATATCCACAATAAAATCATGCTTGTTGATCCCCTAAGCAAGGACCCGCTGGTGATCACAGGTTCGGCCAACTTCAGCCGGCCATCGCAGCGCATCAACGATGAAAACATGCTTGTGATTCGCGGCGATACACGCGTAGCAGATATCTACTTTGGTGAGTTTATGCGTGTCTTTGACCACCACTATGCTCGCTACATCGTGCGTCTCCTCTCTGATGAGGGTCGCTCGGATCCAGAGGCGGGCTATCTCAAGGCCAAAACTGCTGATTGGCTCCCCTCCCACTTCAATCCGGCCAGCTACAAGGCGAAACGGCGAGTGGCTTTTGTATCCCCGATCCAGTAGACCGTTTCAGCCCAGCCCACTTCAGGCCCATGACTCTGATGGCCATCAATGTGCTCCTCGAGCCCGATGCGGCCACGGTGGCGCGTGCCAAAGCACTGAATGCCCGCCTGCTGGCGAGCTACCCCTCTGGCTTTGCCCTGGATGCCCACCACGCTCCCCACATCACGATCTTGCAGCGGTTCGTGCCCTCCGCTGATCTGGATGCCGTCGCCCAGGCCGTGCGCCAGGTGGTGGCCGCGGGGCCAGCGGTGAACTGGCAGAGCACCGCCACGGGCCTCTACAACTTGCTGCATGGCAACCTGGGCGCGATGGGCATCGTGATCCAGCCCACCGACGACTGGCGCCACCTGCAGCAGCGGATCATCGACGCCGTCGCCCCGTTTGCGGCGGCACAGGGAACGGCGGAGGCGTTTGCGCCCCGCCTCGATGGCGGGCCCATCAGCCAGCCCACCATCGACTACGTGCAGGCCTTCGTGGGCCCCCGCACTGGTCCCAATTACAACCCCCACATCACGGTGGGGATCGGCCACCGAGACGTTTTGGAGGCCCTCAAGACGGAGCCCTTCGAGCCATTCCCCGTGCGGGCCGAAGCCGTGAGCCTCTATCAAGTGGGAGATTACGGGGTGGCCCAGAGAAAGCTCCATGACCTCCACCGCTGCTGATCCGCTGCCCTCCTGGAGGGAGGGGCCTGCCAAAGAGGCCATTCTCTCTTTTGTGGCCAAGGTGAGCCAAGAGGGGTCCGCCGCGTTCATCCCTGCGGCGGAACGCATCGCCGTGGTGGATAACGACGGCACCCTCTGGCCGGAACAACCAATGCCCTTCCAGGCAGCCTTTGCCATCGATGAACTGCAGCGAAAGCTGCTGAGCCAGCCCAGCCTGGCGGATGATCCCATCGTGCAAGCGGCCCTGGCCGGCGATATGGCCACCCTGATGGCCGGGGAGCACTTTGAGGGGCTGCTGAAACTCGTGGCCCTCACCCATGCCGGCATGACGAACCATGAGTTTCGCCAAGCCGTGGAGGCCTGGCTGGCTGCCGCGACCCATCCTCGCTTCGGTCGGCCCTACGACAGCCTCACCTACCAGCCCATGCAGGAGCTTCTCCGCCTGCTGGAAGCCCAGGGCTTCAAGACCTACATCGTCTCCGGTGGCGGGGCCGATTTCATGCGCGTGTGGGTGGAGCGGGTGTATGGCATTCCTCCGGAGCAGGTGGTGGGTTCCACCGCCCGCACCACCTTCGCGATGCGCGATGGGGTGCCTGTGCTCACCAAAACCCTCGACTATCTATTTGTGAACGATCACGATGGCAAGCCCTCAGGCATCCATCAGTTCATCGGTCGCCGGCCTGTGTTCTGTTGCGGCAACAGCGATGGCGACCACGCGATGTTGCAATACACCACCATCGCCAACCCCCATCCCAGCTTTGGCTTGCTCGTCCACCACACCGATGGCGAGCGCGAATACGCCTATGACGCCGTCAGCAAGAGCACGGGCAAGCTGGTGAA
>JAYKHK010000101.1:0-27275 GCA_035284785.1 Cyanobacteriota bacterium
CCGGTTCCCGTCCGGGCGATGTCCAATACATCCGCCATCGATCGGATCTGATCAACGGTGTCCTGCAATTGGCCATCGCTGCTGAGTTCCACCCGTAGATCGATGCGGGCTGGTCGGCCTGGTGTCGTACGTACGCGGGCGTCGCTCACATTGATGCGATGGTCGGAGAGGCGGGTGAGGATGTCTTTCAGCACTCCCACCCTGTCGAGCACCTCTATCCGCAACTGCACCGGGTAGCGGCGGCGCTGCTCCTCTGCTGCAGAGGGATTCCAACGCACGGGCAGCCGCCGTTCGCCTGGAACCTGGCTCAAGTTGCCGCAATCCTGTCTGTGGATGGTGATGCCGTGGTTGCCCAGGGCCACTGTGCCAACAATCGGCGCGCCAGGCAGGGGGCTGCAACAGCCCCCGAGGCGGTACTCCAGGCCTTCCAGACCCAGGATCGGACTGCCCGACGTTGGGGGGGCTGGACTGGTGGCCTGGGCGGCGGCGGCTACTCCGGCAGCCACGGCCTCATTGCTCGGCGGCGGGCTGGCCGTGGCTGCGGCGAGTCGGATCTCCTCGCGCAGTCGGTTCACCGCCTGCTGGAGGGTCACCCCACCGAACCCCAGAGAGGCCAGCAGATCCTCCGTGCTCACCAGGTTGCAGCGGCGGGCCACCCGGGCCATGGCTTCGCCCTTGAGCAGGGCATCGAAGCCCTCTCTCCCCAGCTCCCGCTCCAGCATCTCGGTGCCGCGCAGGATGTTGTCTTCCCGGTGGCTGCGCTTATACCAGGCTCGGATGCGATTGCGTGCCGTGGGAGTGGCAACAAAATTGAGCCAATCGAGGCTGGGATGGGCAGATTTGGCCGTGATCACTTGCACGAAATCGCCGTTTTGCAGCTGGGTGGCCAGGGGGCAGAGCCGATCGTTGATCCTCACTCCTTGGCAGTGATTTCCCACTTCAGAGTGGATGCGGTACGCGAAATCCACCGCCGTGGACCCCTTGCGCAAGCCCACCACATCCCCCTTGGGGGTGAAGACAAACACCTCTTCATCAAAGAGGTCTTCTTTGATCGAGGCCAAGTAGTCGCTGCTGTCTTCCGACCCCCCATCTTTTTGCCAATCCACCAGCTGCCGCAGCCAGTTGAAACGTTCCGCCTCGCCACTGGCAGGAGATCCGCCCTCCTTGTATTTCCAGTGGGCTGCAATGCCGAATTCCGCCACCTGATGCATCTCGCTGGTGCGAATCTGCACCTCGATCGGCCGATGGCGTCCAATCACGGCCGTGTGCAGCGACTGGTAGCCATTGGGCTTCGGAAGACCGATGTAGTCCTTGAAGCGGCCCGGGATGGGTCGGAAGGTGTCGTGCACCACAGCGAGGGCGCGATAGCAGCTCTCGACGGAGGGGCAAATGATGCGGACGGCAGCGATGTCGTAGAGCTCGTGAAACGCCTTTTGCTGGCGCTGCATCTTGCTCCAGATTCCATAAAGATGCTTGGGCCTGCCATGCACCTGGCACATGCCCAGACCCACGGCTTCCAAACGCTCGCGCAACAGGTTGGCGGTCACCGCCAGCCGCTCCTCCCGCTCGCTGCGCTTGGTGGCCACCGACTGCTGGATCTCGCGGAAGGCCTCCGGCTCAAGGATCTTGAAGGCCAGATCCTCCAATTCCCATTTGAAGCGGCCGATGCCCAGTCGGTTGGCCAGAGGGGCGTAGATCTCTCGGGTTTCCCTGGCAATGCGCTGCTGCTTCTCCGGCTTGAGGGCACCCAGGGTGCGCATGTTGTGCAGCCGATCGGCCAGCTTCACCAGCACGACTCGGATGTCGCTGGCCATGGCCAGAAACATTCGCCGCAGGTTTTCCGCCTGGGCTTCGGTGTGATTGTTGAAGTGAATGCCCCCCAGTTTGGTGACCCCTTCAACAAGGGCGCGCACCTCCGGGCCGAAATGCTCTTCAAGCTCCTGCGGCGTCACTTGCGTGTCTTCCACCACATCGTGGAGGAAACCGGCGGCGATCACCGCCGCGCTGGCCCCGATGTCGCGCAGCAAATCAGCGACGGCAATGGGATGGACGATGTAAGGCTCCCCCGTCGCTCGAAATTGGCCTTCGTGCAGCTGGAAGGCAAAGTCGAATGCGGAAGCCAAAAGCGCTTCCGTGTCAGTGGGGCAGCTATCGCCAGGCCCCGGAGGCACGTGACGCACACACTCCTGCAACCATTCGGGCAGGGGCACGCCGTAGTCGGCGGGTACGTGAATCTCTTGGCGGCGCAAGGCGCTCAGAGGGGGGGGCGGAGCAGGGGCATCCACAGGATCTCCAGACACACTCCCGGCCTCTGGAGCGATCCATTCGGGGATGGTCCTGAGCATCGACCTCCTCACGATCTAAACATGGTAGTCATCCTTCAACCCCAAAGGAGCAGCCAGGCACTTCTTCATCTCTGCTGAATCCCCTGGCGGCACTCTCCCCGGCTGTGGCTTCCTCCGCGCTTCGCCATGGGCGATGCCATCGCCTGGAGGTTTCCAGAGAGAACGGGGAGGCCATCCACCAAGAGGTTCAGCAGGCAAGCTGGTGCCAGTCTCCTCGCCGCCATGGCGTCCCCTCCCCCTGTCGCGTCCCCTCAGCAGACAGAACAGGTGTTGGATCTGCAAGGGCTGGTCGTGCGCTACCCAGGCGCGCCCGCCCCAACTTTGGATGGCCTCGATCTCTCGCTTTGTCGCGGCGATCGCTTGGCTCTGGTGGGCCCTTCCGGCTGCGGCAAAAGCACCGTTGCTCGCGCCGTTGTGCAGCTGCTGCCTCCAGGCAGTGTGTGCCAGGGCAGTCTGCTCCTGGCTGGAGAGGATCCCCGCCTCCTGAATCAAAACGCCTTGCGCCATCTGAGGGGAGAGGCTGTGGGCCTGGTGTTTCAAGATCCGATGACCCGCCTCAACCCTCTGCTCACAGTGGGGGAGCACCTGCGCGACACCCTTGCCGCCCATCGGCCCTCAGGGCGTCGACAGCTGCGGATCAAGGCGGAGGAGCTGCTGGAGCGGGTGGGAATTCCGCCGGCCCGCTACAGCAGCTATCCGCATGAATTCAGTGGCGGCATGCGGCAACGGGTGGCCATCGCCTTGGCCATGGCCCTCAGCCCACCGCTGGTGATCGCTGATGAACCCACCACCAGCCTGGATGTGGCCGTGACCATGCAGGTGATGGCCGAACTCTGCGGGCTTTGCCAGGAGTTGGGCAGTGCCCTGCTGCTGATCACCCATGACTTGGCCATGGCCGGTCGCTGGTGTGAGCGCATCGCGGTGTTGGATGGGGGACGGCTGGTGGAGGAGGGCTCAAGCCACCAGGTGCTGACCGCTCCGAGATCTTCGGTGGGGCGGCGATTGGTGCAGGCCGCCCGGGAGCGGGAAGGGGGTCACAGCCTGGCGCCAAACGATGCGCCTGTGCTGCTGGAGTTGCAGGAACTGCGCAGCTGGCACTCCCTCCCCTCCCCTCCCTGGGCGCCCCGTTGGCTGAAGGCCGTTGATGGAGTGAGCTTCACCTTGCATGAGGGAGAAACCATTGGTGTGGTGGGTGCTTCCGGTTGCGGCAAGAGCACCCTCTGCCGCGCCCTGATGGGGCTCGCGCCGGTGCGCGGCGGAACGGTGCGACTGATGGGGCAGGATCTGCACCATCTGAAGGGCAGCTCCCTGCGGCAGGCCCGTCGGCGGTTGCAAATGGTGTTTCAAGATCCCTTGGCTTGCCTCAACCCGCAGATGTCCGTGGGCGAAGCCGTGGCGGACCCGCTGTTGATTCACCAGCTGGCGAGCCGTCCCGAGGCCCGCCGCAGGGCCCGAGAGCAGCTGGCTGCGGTGGGCCTTGAGCCTGCCGAAGCCTTTGAACACCGCCGTCCTCGCCAGCTCTCCGGCGGCCAGCAGCAGCGGGTGGCCATTGCCCGTGCTCTGATCCTTCAGCCCCGCGTGCTGCTCTGCGATGAGAGCGTGAGCATGCTCGATGCGGAGGTGCAGGCGGACGTGTTGGCCCTTTTGCGGGATCTCCAGCAGCGTCTGGGGCTGGGGCTGCTCTTCATCACCCACGACCTCTCCGTGGCGAGCGGCTTCTGCCATCGCGTGATGGTGTTGGAGGGCGGCCGAATTGTGGAGGAGGGGCCGGGGGCGTCGTTGCTTCGCCACCCCAAGACCGCCATGACCCGCACTCTGGTAGAGGCTTGTCCGCGCTTGCCCGCTGTGGCCACCTGAGGTTGTCGATCAGGGTTCACACCATGAAGACTGGGGCCGTTAAGGGGAACCAACCTTGTTCAACAAACTTCTGCTCTCCATCCGGTTGTTATTGGTGGTGCCAGTGCTTGGCCTCTTCACGGCCAGCATGGCCTTGTTTGCCAAGGGGTTGAGGTTGGTGTTCGAGCAGCTAAACAACGCGATCGAAGTTCCTGCGGAAGGGCATGATCTGGCGCTGTTTGAGGTGAATGTGCTGGAGGGGATCAACCTGTTGCTGGTTGGGGCAGGCTGCTTGATCTTGGCGATTGGGATGTTTTCCCTCTTTGTCAAACCGCTGCGATTGCCTAGCGTGATGCGGGTGGAGAGCTTTCACAGCCTGAAGGGGCAATTCGCCAATTTCATCATTCTCGCCATGGCGGTCTCATTTCTTGAGACCCTCAGCAATCTGCAGGCGATGATTCGAGACCCAGGCAGCAATGGCAGTGAGATCTTCTTCGCCGGAGCTGGCATGGCCCTGGTCACCCTGGCGTTGTTGGCGTTCAAATACTGGGGCGGTGAAAACAATGATGGGCCAGCCACTGAGCCTTCGCGGGGGCCAGGTCGCTCCTTCTGACCTCCAGGCAGCCAGTTATTGACCAAAAGCTCCAGAGCCCAGGCTGGAAGGTGGGCCAGGGGTTCCCAGAGCACCGCCCCCATTCAGGGGGGGTGGGGCTGGATTTTGAGCGTCGAAATCTGCGATCTCCGGCATGGCTTGCTGATTTTCAAGCAGTTGGGGCCTCGTGAGCATCGGGGAGCCGGTGGTGAGGTTGGGGGTGCTGGAGGCTTTGCCGGCTGGACTCTCGGGCAGAAGCCAATGAACAGCCAGGGCGAGCGCGATCAGCACAAGGAAAAGCGAGACCAGGCCGATCGTGAGTCGCCTGTCGTTGGGAGGGGCTGAGCTGGTGGAGGGGGAGGCTGAATCGGGCTCGAAAGACTTCACGGAGCTTTCCTCCCCCCCCAATTGGACAAAACCTAATCCCCTCCGTGCCAACATGCGCCCGCCAGGCCCGCATCGGGTGGTTGTTCCCCTTCAGCCCAGGATCGCTTCCTCGGCAGCCCCCCGCTCCATGGGTCGCCACCACCGACTCGTGCTGCTGATCACCCTGGTCATCGGCCTGCTGCTGTTCGTTTGGAAGCTCGGCAGCACAGGATTGGTCGATGAGACACCGCCCCTGTTCGCTGCTGCGGCTCGGGCCATGCACGAGAGCGGTGACTGGCTCATTCCGCGGGTGAATGGCCTCCCGCGCTACGACAAGCCTCCGCTCGTCTACTGGCTGATGGGGCTGCTTTACGCTCTGCCGGGCCAGGCGAGCTGGAATCCCCTCGGCTCCTGGGCCGCGGCCTTGCCCTCTGCTCTGGCCACGGTCGCTGTGATGCTTGGCCTGGCGGACACCCTGCTGCGCTGGCCCCAGTCCAACCAGGAGCGCGCTGGTGCCACGGTGGAGGCGGCCTTTCCCTCCCTTCCCCTCGAGGCGGCTCTCGCCTTCGCCCTCTCGCCGCTGGTGCTGCTCTGGGGGCGCACGCCGGTGAGCGATGCACTCTTTTCAGCCCTGCTGGCCCTGACCCTGCTCCTCTTTTGGCGTTGCTATGCCGCCGGCGGAGGGGCCTGGTGGCCCGCTTGGATCTTGTTGGGGCTTGCCGTACTCACCAAGGGACCTGTGGCCATCGTGCTCGCCGTGATCACCTTGCTCCTTTTTGGATGGGTGCAAGGCGATGGCCAGGCCCTGGTGCGCCAGTTGCGTCCCCTGCGGGGACTCCTGCTCACCAGCGTTGTGGCTGCCCCTTGGTATGGCCTCGCCCTGGCCAAGGAAGGGCGTCCTTTCTGGGACAGTTTTTTTGGCTACCACAACCTGCAGCGCTTCACCACCGTGGTGAACCACCATCTTCAGCCCTGGTGGTTTTTCGGCCCCGTTCTGCTGGTGGCCAGCCTGCCCTTCACCCCTCTGCTTCTGCTGGGATTGGCCCGTGCCCTGGGGCCCTTGCGCTGGAGCCGCCAGCCGCTGCTGGCGGTGTCTCCCCCCCTTTCGCTGGGACGTTTTTGTGCCTGCTGGTTGCTGGCCGTGCTTGGTTTCTTCACCCTGGCCTCCACCAAGCTCCCCAGCTACTGGTTGCCAGCGGTGCCCGCGGCGGCCGTGCTGATCGCCCTCGCCACAAAAGACCGCCCGGGGCGCTGGGCCTGGCGGGCCACGCTTCTGCTCACCGCTTTGCTTGCGGCGGTGTTTTTTGCGGGCCCGTGGTTGGTGCCTCTGATCCGCGACCCGGAACTTCCCACACTGCCGGCCGAGCTGATCCGCGGTGGCCGTCTGCCGTGGGCTGGCGCCTGCTGGCTTGCGGCCGCTCTCCTGGGCTGGGCCTTCTCATCGACCTCCCAGCGGGCCCGGCTATTGGCCCTCCAGCTGCCACTGCTGCTCTTTGTGCCCCTGGCCCTCTTGCCCAGCTGGGCCTTGGGGGATCGGCTGCGGGGCCTGCCCGTGCGCACCTTGGCAGCGAGCATCAACCGGCAGGCCCAGCCCGGTGAGCCCCTTGCCATGGTGGGGATTCTCAAACCCTCGCTGCACTACTACAGCCGCCGGGTGGTGATCTACGAGGGCATTCAGCCCGGGGCTTTGCGCAACCTCAGCGATCGCCTGCGCCATGAACGGCGTCGGGGCCAACAACCCAGCCTCCCCCAGGAGCAACCCACCCTTTTGCTGGTGATCGACGCAGGCACCGCCGCGTCGCCCCATTGGCAGGGGTTGGCCCCGGTGGAGCTGGATCGGGCTGGTCTCTATCGGCTCTGGCGCCTGGATCGGCGCCGTTTGGAGGCGAGAGCCCAAGAGCTGGCTGCCGCTGGCGTCCCGCTGGAGTGGCGGCGCCCGGTGCCGGAGCGCTACTGAGCGGAGGGGCGGGTGCGAGGCAACCTCAGGCCGCGGCCACTGGATGGCGGGTCAAGTCGCGGTAGAGGGCTTCAATTGCATCAATGTTGCGGCTCAGGGTGTAGCGCTCCAGAACCCTCGCTCTGGCTCGGCGGCCAAGTTCGGCAGTCAGCACCGGTTGATCTCTAAGCACCGGCAGCAGGGTGCGCAATTGGGTGGTGACGCCTTGGGTGCTGATCACAATCCCCGCCCCACCCTCCAGGGCCTCGCCATCGGCGCCCGCATCGGTGGCCACGCAGGCTTTGCCGCAGGCCATGGCCTCCAGCAGGGCCAGGGAGAGCCCCTCCACCAGGGAGGGCAACAGAAACACCTCGGCGAGCTGCAACAGCAACACCCGTCTCTGCAGATCCGCTTCGTAGCCCCACCAGAGCACATCGTCATCGTTGTGCTGGAGGGCACTGCGCAGCGGACCATCGCCCACGATCAGAAGCACGCAGCCGCTCGGCCGCACCAGTCGCCAGGCCTTGAGAAGGGCTTCCACATTTTTCTCTGTCGAGAGGCGCCCCATGTAAAGAAACACGCGACGGCGGCCGAAGCGCTGTCGCAGGTCGATCAGATCACGCTGCGATTCCAGGCTCGCTGGCGTCCAGGTGTCGGTGTCCACCCCATTGGGGATGACGGCCAGCCGCGTCTGCGGAACTCCTAGCCGCTCCAATAGATCGGCCTGCAGCTCGGAAAACACGATCACTCGGTCGTAGCGGGCCAAGGATGGCGCGTAGACCTGATAGGTGAGTTGTTGGGTGCCCGCGGTGATGTTGCGTAGGTTGGCATCAAAGGCCGGGTGGAAGGTGGCCACCAGGGGAACACCCAGTTGCTGGCAGAGATCGGGGAGCCGGAAATCGAGGGGCGAGAGAGTGAGGCTGGCATGCACGACATCCGGCCGAAGCCGCTCCAGAGATTCCCTTAACTCCCTGAGTGCACCTGGGGAGGGAATCGTGTAAACCTGTGATTTCACCAGATAGGGCAGCGTCACCTCTGGCGACTCAGGCGTTACCTCCGTCAAGGCGACTGGGGAATCGGTGAGCCGTGCTCGCGCAGAAAAAGATTCCGACCGGCTCAGGGCTGCAGTAGCCGGTGTGTCGAAATGAATGAAGCTAACAAGATGCCCTCGTTGGCGTAGAGCATTGGTAGTGGCCAGGCTGTAGGTGACGTTTCCGCAGAAAGGAGATTTCTTACCCAGCCAGGCGATGTGCGTCACCGCGAGTCTTCAACCAAACGCAAACTAGCAGCGGGCGCCTCAAGACGGGCGCCAGGGTTGCTCACTGAGGGCAGCGATCAGCGCAATGGCGGCGAGCCCCCAGAGCACAGGAAGCAGGCCATAGCGGCTCACAACGGTGCCCGCCAAGGCGAGAGGCAGGCTCAGGGCGATGTTGATGAGGTTGTTCTGCAGGCCGAACACCTTGCCCCGTTGCTCTTCCGGCGTGTCCACCTGGATGGTGGTCTGGGCAGGGATCGCCAGCAGGGCGGCCCCCAAACCCAGAAGAATGCACAGCAAGAGGGTGAGCACCAGGTTGCCCCGCAGCTGGCCCAAGAGCACAAGGCTGAAGGCGATGGTGCCAAGCCCCGTGGTGGCTAGAAGCTTGCGGCTGAAATGCTCCCCCAGTTGGGCCATGGCCAAGGCCCCGAGGGCGAGGCCGATGCCACTCATGGCCAGGAGGGTGCCAAAGCCTGTGGGCCCTAACGTTTTGATGGCGGCTGCCAGGCTGATGGCCAGCACGTAGAGCGCCGCGAGAAGGCTGTAGAGCAAGACCAACTGGAGCATGGCCGTGCGCACCGTCGCCCGTTCCCGCAAAACGGCCAAACCCTCGCCCACTTCGTGCCAGATGGACACCCGTCGCACTTGCCGCGGGGGTTCCTCCAGTCGAATCCCCAGAAGAGCTAGGGCGGCCAAGCCGTAGCAGAGGGGCAGCAGCACGAATTCCCCGTTCGGAACGCCGAGGGCCCCAAGCCCGCCCCGCAAGAGCCTCAGGATCGGGTCCCCGAGGGCAAATCCCACAATCGTGGCCGCCATGCTTGTGGCCTGATACACCGAATTGGCCGCCAACAGCTGGTGGGGGGGGACGAGCAGGGGGATGGCGGCTTGCTCTGCAGGGGCGAAAAACTGGGTGAGCGCCGATTCCGCAAAGGTCATCAACACCAGGGCCCAATAGCCCCAGCTCAAGCCCAGCCACTCGGGCCCGCGCAAAAGGGCCAGGGGGGCCAGCATCACCAGCCCTGCCCGAATGGCATTGGAGGCCACCATCACTGAGCGCTTCGGCCAGCGATCAGCCCACACCCCTGCCACGGTGCCCAACAACACGGCCGGGATCGTGTTGGCCACATAAATCCCTGTCGCCAAGAGGGTAATGACCTGGGCCCGGCTCTCGAGATTGATGCGGATTGCGGCGGCAGCTTCCGCTAAAGGAGTGTCTCCGGCGAGGTTTTCTGGCACCCAATACTGGGCGATCAGAAAGACCATCAGCACGATGTAAAACTTGTCAGCCAGCTGGGAAAAGATCTGACCGATCCACAGCCGGCGGAAACCAGAGCGAGCCAAAACAGCTCCGAGGCCCGTCTCCCCAGGAGGCAGGGGGGGGCTCCCCCGTGGTGGCTCTGCAACCTGTGACACGACCGGATCCTTCATGGGGCCGTGGATTGGAGGGCTGTGGACCGGGAGGCTTTGGACCCGGGGGCCGTGGGACGGGGCTGGGGCATCGTCTCCAAGCTGGCTCGAAGCAGTCTGAAGGCTCGTGGGGAGCTTCCCAGATGTTCGTCACACCACAGCGCGATCAGATCGAGCAGACGGAGCCACACCGCTTCAGGCCCCATCAGCTTCCCATCCCTGGATCGGGGAGGGGCAGGCCGTGGAAGGCGCTGCAGCAGGGCCAACTCCGAAGCGTTGAGTCCCATCGCCGCACCCGCCACGGCTCCAGCGGCCATGCCCTCTGCAGGCAGCAGGCTGCATCGCCAGGACCAGTCCCCCAGGGGGGGATCGAGGGGGGCGCCCGTTCGGGCGCAAAACTGCAAGGGCAGGGCATACCCTCCTAAGGCGAGCAGGTGCACGCATCCCTGAACGGCGATGGCCAGGGCCTCCACCCGCTCACTGGACTCCGCCACCACATCCTCAAGCCGGCCCAGATGCACCAGCAACATGGCCGGCCAGCCGGGGGATGGGGCGCTGGTGGGCACCATCTTCAAACAAAGCTCCGCCAGGGCTTGGGCTGCGGCCAGAGCCTCCAGCCGTTCCCCAAGGCCGCTGAAACTGCGCACCAGGGTCAGTTGCCGCACCCGGGGGAGGTTGCGCCCCCCCACCTGCAGCCGCAGGTGGGCCAGCGGCAGGGCTGTGGCCAAGCGGCTGCGGGGCTTGCGTGCCCCTGGCACCGCCAGGCGGATCAGACCTTCTTCTTCGGTGAGCAACGTCAGCAGCCGATCGCTCTCCCCCAGGGCCGAGCTGCGCAGCGCCACACCCTCCAGATACCGGTCCATTGCCATGGGTGTCAGCTCGCGCTGGCGGCCAGCTCTTTCATCAGTGCCACCCCCCGGCTCGTGCCCAGGCGCTCCGCCCCTGCTTCCACAAGAGCGAGCGCCTGCTCCAGCGACGTGATCCCTCCGGCGGCTTTCACGGCCGCCCGGCCCCGAGCCAGGTCTCGCAGCTGCCGCACCTGGGCGGGGGTGACGGCAGGACCGAAACCGCTGCCTGTTTTGAGGAAGCGGGCCCCCGCATCGATGCTCACCTCCACCAGCAGGCGCAGAGCTTCCTCGTTGAGACGGCCCTGCTCCAAGATCACCTTCAACGGCAGACCGATCTCGGCAATCGGGGCCAGGTCGTCCAGGAGGGTGCGGCTGTCGCCATCGGCGAGGGCTCCGAAATCCGGCACCACATCGAGTTCGTCGGCGCCGCTCTCCAGGGCTGCTTCCGCCTCAGCCCGCTTCACGGCTGGGGGAATGGCGCCAAAGGGAAACCCGATCACCGCCACGATCCGCACCTTGCCGCGCCGCGGCAACCGCTCCCGAGCGGCCGCCACCCAGCGGGAGGCCACACACACCCCCGCAAAGCCGAAGTGGCTGGCTTCGTCGCAACAGCGCGTCAGAGATTCCAGCCCGTGATGGGGATCCAAAAGGGCATGGTCGATCAGTGGCGGCAGATCGGGCAGCTCCTGTCTCACGCGTCCTTGGCCTGGATCACCCCGAAACCGCCATGGTTGCGGCGATACACCACCTGAATCTGCTGGCTGTCGGCATCGCGGAACACGTAGAAATCGTGATCGATGATCTCCAGCTGGTGCAAGGCTTCTTCGAGGGGCATGGGGGCCATGGCGTAATACTTGCGCCTCACTCCACGGTGGGGAAGATTGGGCTCCATGCCTTCGGTGAGGGGGTGGCCAGGCTGGGGCAGATGGGCGGCGCCAGCCTCCTCCGCGGCTGCGGAGCGGTGCACCGGACCCTGCAGACGTTCTTGCAGGCGGTTTTTGTGGCGATTCAGCTGGCGAGCCAGCTTGCTCGCCACCATGTCGATGCTGGCGTAAAGATTCTCGCTGCGCTCCTGGGCCCGGATCACCACCCCATTGGCAAACATCGTGACTTCCGCCGTCTGCTGAGGCACGCGCGGGTTGCGGGCGACGGAAAGATGCACGTCCGCCTCCTTCACCAGGTCTTCAAAGTGGTTGATGGCGCGCGCGAGCTTCGTTTCGGTGTACTCGCGAATCGCAGGCGTGATGTCCAGATTGCGACCGTGAATCAGAAGTTTCATGGCGGTTGCGTGCGTCCGGTGTGGATCGGCCCGGTTTGGGGGTTGTTGCCACAGTAGTGAGATTGAGTCATGTCCCCCAACGGCAGCGCAATTCTTTTTGAAGCCAGCCAGCCTGTGCCCTTCCCCAAGGCCTGGGCCTGGCAGCAGCAGCTCCAGCGGCGGCTGCTGAACGATCCGGCGGGGCCGGAGGCCTTGCTGCTCTTGGAGCATGAGCCCTGCTACACCCTCGGCCGCGGTGCCAGTGAGGCCCATCTCCGATTCGATCCCGGCGATCCCCCCCTGCCGCTCCATCGGATCGATCGCGGTGGTGAGGTGACCCATCACCTCCCGGGCCAACTGGTGCTTTATCCGGTGCTGCAGCTGCAGCGTCACGGAGCCGATCTCCATCGCTACCTGCGGGCCCTGGAGACGGTGGTGATCCGCACTCTGGCGCAGCTCGATCTGGAGGCTGAACGCCTGGAGGGGCTCACCGGCGTTTGGGTGGAGGGGGCGAAGGTGGCCGCCATCGGGGTGGGAGCCAAGCGCTGGATCAGCCAGCACGGCCTGGCGCTCAATGTCTGTTGCGACCTGGAGACCTTTGCCGCGATCGTTCCCTGCGGGCTGGCCGATCGCCCGGTGGGTCGCCTCTGCCACTGGCGGCCGGGTTTGGGTGTCGATACGGTGCGTCCCCTTTTGCTGCGGGAGTTCGCTCGCGAGTTTGGCTTGCGCCTTCGTCCACCCGAACCCACTGAAACCCTGGACGGCCTGTAACCATGGGCGGGCTCTGTCTGCCCCCCATGCCGATCGCCCCTTCAGACGGCCCCAGCGCTGAGATCCGCTGGAGCGGCACGGATCAAGATCAGGCCGCCTTGGCCCGGCGAGACCCCTGGCAGGGGGTGGTTGGCCTGGAGCAGCTTTGGCCGAAGCTCGCCCAGCGCCATGGGGAGGCCCTGGCCCTTGAGGACACCCATGCCACCCCCCCCATGCGCCTCAGCTATCGCCAGCTGGGCGAGGCCATCGAGCGCTCGGCGGCCGCCTTCGCCGCATTGGGGGTGCGAGCGGGGGATGTGGTGGCCCTGTTTGCCGAAAACAGTCCCCGCTGGTTGATCACCGACCAGGGATTGATGCGGGCTGGGGCCGCTGACGCGGTGCGCGGCAGCGGCGCTCCCGCTGAGGAGCTGCGCTACATCCTCGACGACTGCGGTGCTGTGGCCCTGGTGGTGGAATCAGCGGCTCTCTTCAGCAAGCTCGACCTCGCGCCTGAGCAGTTGGCGAGGCTGCGCTTCGTGCTGTGCCTGGAGGGAGCTCCGGCCTCCGTCGATGGACCCACGCCCAGCTTGGATTGGGAGGGCCTATGCCAAAGGGGAGCCACCTCCTCCCCCCCTCCGTTCCCCAGCGGCGGGCAGGGGCGACTGGCGACCCTGCTCTACACCTCTGGCACCACCGGCCAGCCGAAGGGGGTTCCTCTCAGCCACGGCAACCTGCTCCACCAGCTGAGGACCCTGGGCGTGGCGGTGTCCCCCTCGCCCGGCGATCGGGTGTTGAGTGTGCTGCCGATCTGGCACGCCTACGAGCGCACGGCGGAATACTTCCTGCTCTCTTGCGGCTGCCAGCAGACCTACACCAGCCTGCGGCATCTCAAGGCCGATCTGCAAAAAGTTCGGCCCCAATACCTGATCAGCGTGCCTCGGCTCTGGGAAGCGCTCCTTTCGGGATTTGAGGATGCCCTCGCCGCCATGCCTGCCTCCCGCCAGCGTCTTTTGAGCAGCGCCCTGGCCAACAGCAGGGCTTTTCATCGGGCCCGCCGCGCAGCTCTCGATCTCACCCTCGCCCCGGAGCGCCCCTCCCGTCGGCTGTTGGCCGCTGGCGAAGCGGTGCTGCGGGCTCCCCTTCACGGGCTGGCTGCCAAGGTGCTCTGGCCGAAGGTCTGCCAACAGTTGGTGGGAGGTGAGCTGCGCACGGCCATCAGCGGGGGCGGCGCTCTCGCCATCCATGTGGATGGTTTTTTTGAAGCCATCGGCATCGAGCTGCTGGTGGGCTACGGGCTGACCGAGACCAGCCCGGTGCTCACCTGCCGCCGCTCCTGGTGCAATCGGCGCGGCAGTGCGGGCCAGCCACTGCCGGGAACGGCACTGCGGATCGTGCATCCGGAAAGCCGCGCCATCCTTCCGCTCGGGGAGCCGGGCTTGGTCTTGGCCCAGGGGCCCCAGGTGATGGCGGGCTATCACCGCAAGCCGGAGGCCACGGCCAAGGTGTTGGATGGCGAGGGCTGGTTTGACACCGGTGATCTGGGCCGACTCCTGGCCGATGGCTGCCTGGTGCTCACCGGCCGGGCCAAGGACACCATCGTGCTGAGCAGCGGTGAGAACATTGAGCCGGGTCCGCTCGAGGAGGCATTGGTGGAATGCCCACTCTTCGAGCAGGTGATGCTTGTCGGCCAGGACCGCAAGCAACTCGCTGCATTGCTGGTGCCCAAGGCTGAGCCCCTGATCCAGTGGGCTCGCACGATGGGCCTGCCCGAGCCGGGCCTCACCTCCCAGGGCACGGTGTCCGGGCTGGATCTTGCCCTGACCAAGGCACTGACGCGGGAATGCAACCGGTTGCTTGCCGCCCGTCCAGGTTCCAGGGCTGATGAGCGTCTGGGTGGCGTGGCCCTCGTGGACCCATTCACGATTGAGAATGGCCTGCTCACCCAGACCCTCAAACAACGGCGCGACCGCATTGCCCAGCGGGATGCGGTTGCGATCGCCTCCCTCTACGGTGAGGGTTGACCTCTTTACACGCCTTTCCGTTTGCCATGGCCGAGACCTTCACGATCAAACGTGCGATCACCATTCGTGCCGTGGTCACCCCGCGCTGGAAGGAGGATGCCGAGCGCGAACTCAGCAACGCCCTGAGCAACCTCGATGCCCAGCTGGCCCAGCTGGAACAGGAAGGCCAGCGGGTGATTTCGGAGGTGCGCAGCCAGAGCCTCAACCCTCTTGATCCGCGGGTGCAGGAACAGGTGGCCTCCATTCAGCAGCAGGTGGCTGCCAAGCGGAGCGAACTGGAGGAGCAGAAGCGCCAGGTGCTCGAACAGCAACAGCAGGTGCGCGGCCTGGATTACGAGCAGGTGGTGGAGCAGGGACAGCTGGAGAGCCTCACGGAGGTGCGGCTCGGCGACAACCTGGTCGAGAAGATGCAGGCTTCCGTGCTGGTGCGCGATGGCGTGGTGGAAAGCCTGGAGGGTTTCAGCTGAACGCTGAGGTCTGGCGCACCAACCAGCCGCCGAGCGCTGCGTAGGATCGCGGTTCCTGCGCGGCAGCACGACCGGTGCCCACCCACGACATCTTCATGCCCGCCCTCAGCTCCACCATGACTGAGGGCAAAATCGTGCAGTGGCTCAAGAAACCCGGGGATCGGGTTGAGCGCGGCGAATCGGTGCTTGTTGTGGAGTCCGACAAGGCAGATATGGATGTGGAGTCCTTCCAGGAGGGCTTCCTGGCGGCGGTGTTGGTGGAGGCCGGGGGCACGGCTCCCGTGGGCGACACCATTGGCCTGATCGCGGAAAGTGAGGCTGAAATTCCCGAGGTGCAGGCTCGAGCCAAGGCCACGGCCGCTGTGGCGTCTCCCCCGAGCCCTGCGCCAAAGGCCGCCCCCGCCCCTGCGGCCCCCCCGCCGCCAGCGGCCCCCGCTCCTGTTGCCCCCCCAGCCGCCGTGGTTGCCGCTGTTGCGCCTGCTCCCGCTCCTGCGGCAGGCGCGGCCGATGGCCGGGTGGTGGCCACCCCCCGGGCGAAAAAACTGGCAGCCCAGCTGGGGGTGCAGCTGGCGGGCCTCAGGGGCAGTGGTCCCCATGGCCGCATTCAGGCTGAAGATGTGGAGCGGGCTGCAGGCCAACCCGTCAGCGTTCCACGGGTGGCAGAGGGCTCGGCTGCGGCTGTGATCGCCGCCAGCAACGGCAGCCCAGCTCCCGCTCCAGCCACGGCGGGAGAGGCTTTCGGCAGGCCTGGCGAGACCGCCCCCTTCAACACGCTGCAGCAAGCGGTGAACCGCAACATGGTGGCCAGCCTGGCGGTGCCCAGCTTCCATGTGGGTTACACCATCACCACCGACAAACTGGATGCGCTCTACAAGCAGTTGAAGGGCAAGGGGGTGACGATGACCGCGCTGTTGGCCAAGGCCGTGGCCGTTTGCGTGGCGCGCCACCCGCAGATGAATGCGGCCTACAGCGAGGCTGGCATGGCCTACCCCGATGCGGTGAACGTGGCGGTGGCGGTGGCCATGGAAGATGGTGGCCTGATCACCCCGGTGCTGGCCCAGGCGGATCGCACCGATCTCTACAGCCTCTCTCGCAACTGGGCTGACTTGGTGAGTCGCGCCCGCAGCAAGCAGTTGAAACCGGAGGAGTACAGCACCGGCACCTTCACCCTTTCGAATTTGGGGATGTTTGGTGTGGATCGCTTTGATGCGATCCTGCCGCCGGGCACCGGCGCGATTCTGGCGGTGGCTGCGTCCCGGCCCGCTGTGATTGCTGGCAAGGACGGCTCGATTCGCGTCGGCCGTCAGATGCAGGTGAACCTCACTTGCGACCACCGGGTCATTTATGGCGCCCACGCTGCGGCCTTCCTGAAGGAGTTGGCCCAGTTGCTGGAAACAAACCCCGAGAGTCTCACCCTTTGATCGTTCTGTGAGCTCTGAAGAGGATCGGCTGCTTTCCAGCTACGACTTTCCCCTTCCCCAAGAGGCCATCGCCCAGCAGCCGGCAGAGCCGCGCCATAGCGCCAGGCTGCTGGTCGTTGAGGCTGGCCTTGGTGCCCGCCACCGCCAGGTTTGGGATTGGGCCGAGGAGCTCAGGCCAGGCGACCTGATCGTGGTGAACGACACTCGGGTGTTGCAGGCCCGTCTGAGGGCGAGGCGGTCCAGTGGCGGAGCGGTTGAAGTGTTGGTGCTCGAGCCCTGGCTTGGGCCTCAGAGCGGTCAGACAGGGCACGGGGGGTGCGACTGGCTCTGCCTGCTCAAGCCCGCCAAGCGGGTGAAGATTGGCGAGGTGTTGTGGCTGGAGACCCCCTCGGGCCTCCCCTGCACTCCCCCGGTGCCGCTTGAGGTGGTGGGGAGCGAGGCCCAGTCTGGGGGGCGAGTGGTTCGCTTTCCGGCGGGGTTGGCGGAGGTGCGCAGCATGGAGCCCTTTTTGCAGCGTTATGGAACGATGCCCTTGCCGCCCTACATCCACGCTGCAGAAGGGGTGGCGGGCGAGCGCTATCAAACCCGCTTCGCCGCCAAACCAGGCGCCGTTGCCGCCCCCACCGCTGGCTTGCATCTCAGCGATGAGTTGTTGCAACGCTTGGCAGCGCGCGGAGTGGAGCGGGCCGCCGTGACGCTCCATGTCGGCTTGGGCACCTTTCGCCCCCTGGAGGAAGAACGCCTGGAGGGTCTCGAACTCCACAGCGAGTGGGTGGAGGTGAGCGCCGAGCTGGTGGCTGCGGTGGAGGCCGCCCATCTCCGGGGCGGGCGGGTGATTGCGGTGGGCACCACCTCCGTGCGCAGCCTGGAGGGAGTGGCTGCTCTGCATGGGGGGAGATTGCAACCCCATGCCGGTCCGGTGACTCTGGTGATTCAACCCGGAGTTCGTTTTCAAGTGGTGCAGGGCTTGCTCACCAATTTCCATTTGCCCAAAAGTTCTCTGCTGCTTCTGGTCAGTGCCCTGATTGGCCGAGAGCGACTGCTGGCCCTCTATGGAGAGGCGCTGCAGCGGGGGTATCGCTTCTTTTCCTTTGGCGATGCCATGTGGATCCCTCCGGAGGCCGTTGTCACACCGTTGTCGCCAGCGCCCGATCCAGGGGGCGTTCTTCCCTGAGCTAGCTGCGATAGGCCAGCCGCCCCATCGCTTCCCGCAGGGCCCGGCTGCTGTCCTCCAGCCCCTCAGCGGAGGGCAACCAGTAACGAAAATCCTTTGTCACCGAGCCCGCCCAGCTGCCGCGGGCTTGGAAATCCACCGGATAGGGCACCACCTCCAGCCCCTGCCGAGCAAACAGGGCCTTGGCGCGGGCCATGTGGAAAGCCGAGGTGACCAGCAGCACCCGGCTTCCCCTGGGGAGCTGGGCTGCAACGGCCCGGGCTTCCTCGGCTGTGTTGCGCACATAGGGGGTGACGGCGAGCGCACGGGCCGGCAGACCTAGGGCGAGGGACTGCTGGCGGTGCACCTCCCCTTCGGTGGGCACCCCGCGCTGCAAGGTGATCGCCCCACCGGTGAAGAGCAGCAAGGGGGCCTTACCGGCTCGAAACAGCTCCAGACCCCCAAAGAAGCGATCCGCATCCACCCATTCCGTGCGGCGCAGCGGGCCCGGTGCTGGATGGCGCCCGCCACCTAGCACCACGATGGCCGCGGCGGTGGGCAGGCTTTGTGGCCGAAGCGGTTGCCAGGGGCGCTCAATCAGCCGCCAGAGCCCCTGGGCCGTCAGCGGGGTGGCGAGGAGCCAGAGCAGGGCAAAGGCTGCCTTCACCGTTGCCCAGCGGCCGCGCCCGATGCCCCAGCCCAGCAGCAAGAGCGACAGCCCCAGCGGCAGCACAAGCAGGGGAAGGAGCTTGCTCAGCACAAACATCATCGAAGCCTGCCGTGGCGAAGAGGAGAGACTGGCATGGACCCCGTGAACGCCAACGGCGCTCCGGTCTGAGGGACCGAAACGCCGAGGTGCAGGGCTGATGGCCCAGGAATGGGTGGGATCAGGCTGCAGCGAGATTGGCGGCCACAAAATCCCAATTCACCAGCTTGTCAAGGAAGGTGGTGATGTAATCCGGGCGGCGGTTTTGATAGTCGAGGTAGTAGGCGTGCTCCCACACATCCATCGTCAGCAGAGCTTTCTGCCCATGGGCCAACGGCAGGTCGGCGTTACCGGTTTTGGTGATTTTCAGAGTGCCGTTGTCGAGCACCAACCAGGCCCAACCGCTGCCGAACTGGGTGGCACCGGCGGTTTTGAACTGATCTTTGAACGCCTCGAAGCTGCCGAAATCCGCATCAATCTTGGCAGCCAGATCCCCGCTGGGGGCCCCGCCGCCACCTGGCTTCATCCCTTGCCAGTAGAAGGTGTGATTCCACACTTGGGCGGCGTTGTTGAAGACGCCGGCTTTGCTGGCATCGCCGGAGACGGCGAGGATGGTGTCCTCCAGGGATTTCCCCTCGAGATCGGAGCCCGCCACCAGGTTGTTGAGGTTGGTCACGTAAGCCGCGTGGTGCTTGCCGTGGTGAAACTCCAGGGTGGAACGGGAGATGTGGGGCTCGAGCGCATCGAGGCCGTAGGGCAGTTCGGGCAGCTGGTGCGCCATGGAGAAGGAAGCGTGCAGGTGAAAGCTCCGGCGGTGCCGGACGGCCGGGGCATCCTAACGATCGGATCTCTGGCCCACCGAGGGCGGCTTGCCCAACCCTCAGCGGCCCACCTGCAGGAGTTCCACATCAAAGAGGAGAGTGGCATCGGGGGGGATCACGCCACCGGCGCCTCGGGAGCCGTAGGCCAGATCGGGGGGGATCACCAGCTGGCGTTTGCCACCCACTCGCATGCCGGCGACGCCCTCATCCCAACCCTTGATCACCCGCCCAGCTCCCAGGGGAAAGCTGAAGGGGCCCCGGCCGTAGCTGCTGTCGAATTCCTTGCCGTTTTGCAAGGTGCCGCGGTAGTTCACGCTCACGGTTTGGCCCGCTTTGGCTTCTTCCCCCTCGCCCACCACCAGATCGGTGATCTGCAGGCCACTGGCCGTGGTGCGGGGCTTGGGTGTGCTCAATTCGCCACCGAGGGCACTGGCCTGGGCAAGGGTGGGTTGGTCATCCATTGGCGCCATGGCAAAAAGAAAGGGATTGGGATTGTCGGGATCCAGCTCCAAGGGCGAGGACACCGCTGAAGCCAGAGTGGCGCCGGTTTCGGCCTGGCCCGCCACACTTTCGAACAGGGTGGCGGACAACTGGGTGGTTTCAGGCGCTGCCGCCTCCACCAGCGAAGGGCTCACCAGCTGGCTGATGAGGGCCACCATCAAACAGGCCAGGCAAACGCCGGCGCTGATGAGAATGTCTCGCATAAACGGGCCTGCAACGCCTGGAAGATGGCTTGGATTCTGCCAGGGACCGCTGGGCCCCCGGCCCGGCGGCCTCGCTAGCGTGCCTCAATCGGTCCAGTCGCTTTTGCCCTGGGCTTGGCGCAGTTGGCTCTCCAGCCGGTCAATGCGGCCCCGCAGTTCATCCAGCTCCCGCTGGCGGGCGAGGCCCAGGTCTTGCAGGAGCTGGTCGCGATTGCGCTCGAGCTGGCGCTCGGCTTGTTGTTCCACCTCAGGGGTCTCACCCCGCAGGGCCCTGAGCACGTCCTCCACCAGGGCAGAGGCGTGGGTGGGATCCAGCTTTCCGCTCTGCACCCATTCCTGGGTGACGTATCGGAGGCGATCGGCCACCAGGGTGGTGGTGCCGAGCCCCCGGAGGAGCAGCATCTGTAGCAGGTTGCCCTGGTCCATGGTGGGAAGGGTTGGAAGGGAGCCGTCCTGAGAATGGCAACGCCGCGGAACCACGACCATGGGGAATGACCGGCGCCTGCGGCTCCTGCTGGCGGCTGGGGCTGGTGGCCTGGCGGGCCTCTCCCTGCCGCCGCTGGGCTGGCCCTGGCTGCTTTGGCCGGCTGTGGCGCTGCTCTGGGCTCTGGCCGGTTCTCCGCAGGGGGTGGGCGCTGGATGGCTGTGGGGGCTCGTGGCCGTGTTGCTCAGCCATCGCTGGCTGCCGGCGCTGCACCCTCTTGATTGGATTGGCGTGCCATCCCCCTTGAGCCTGCCCCTGTGCCTGCTGCTCTGGCTCCTGGTGGGCCTGCTTGGTGGGCTGGTGGTGGCGGTTTGGGTGGCTCTGGTGCGTCGTTTGGATCCTGCGCGGCTCAGCACGGCGCTGCTTGCCGCGGGAGTGTGGGGAGGTGGAGAGGTGGTCCTGGCCAAGGGACCGCTGTTCTGGGTGGGCTTGGGGGCGTCTTCTCTGCCCGGTGACCCCTGGCTGGCGGGGATGGCTGCCCTGGTGGGGGCAGGCGGGGTGGCGGCGGTGCAGGTGCTCCTGGGATGGGGTTTCTGGAGGGTGGGCCGGGCCTGGGGGATGGCAGAGAGCCCAGCTCCTCCACGCCTGGCCCAGCGACGTTGGCTGGGGCCGTTGGTTCTGCTGGTGGGGCTGTTGTTGCCCCATCTGGCGGGGGCTGCAGCGGTGGCGGCTCAGGCGGATCGTCCCTCCATGGCCTCGGAGACCGTGCTTGTGGTGCAACCGGCGATTCCAACCCGCCAAAAATTCCTGCCCGCCCAGCAGGGGCGCCTCCTGCGCCAATTGACCGCAGCCCTGGCAGAAGCCCAACCCAGTGGAGCCACGGTGGTGTTGCCGGAGGGTGCTCTGGCCCTGGGCCAAGGGCTGCCAGCCCCGGCGGAGGTGGAGGTGCTCAGCGGGGGATTTCGCCGCAGCGGCATCGCCCTGCACAGCGCCCTGTTGCGCTTTGCCCCCCGGGCCACCGAGCCCGCCAGCTGGGTGGACAAACACCGGGTGGTGCCCCTAGGGGAATGGGTCCCCTTGGCTCCCCTGCTGCGTTGGAGTGGCCTCTCGGCCGTGGGAGGGATCGAGGCGGGCGCCCCCTCCCGGTTGCTGGAGCGTCCGAGAGGTTCGATCGGGGTCGCGATCTGCTACGAGATCGCCGATGGCCAAGCTCTTGCCGAGGCCAGCCGCGCTGGGGCTCGCTGGCTGTTGGCCAGCGCCAATCTCGATCCCTATCCCCTGGCCCTGCAAAGCCAGTTTCAGGCCCTGGCCCAGCTCCGTGCGATGGAGAGCGGTCGCTGGCTGGTGAGCGCCGCCAACACCGGCCCCAGCCTGTTGGTGGATCCGGCGGGTCGTGTGGCCGCCGCGCTGGCGCCTGGCCGGCCGAGCACCCGTCTGTTGGTGGTGCCGGGAAGCGAGCGGCTCACCCCCTATCTGCGGGGAGGGGAGGCTCCTCTGCTGGGATTGATCGCCGCAGGGGCTGCCCTGCGAGCCGCTCGGCACTGAATCAGTGGGCGCCCAGCTTGGGAGGATCCTCGTTGAGGGGGGTCTTGCGGGTGTTCAGCCCTCAGCCAGGGGAGCCGCTTCCACCCAGGAGGGCGCCAACCGGAGGCCAGGCTCACCGGCGGGCACCATCAGCAGCTCGGCGCTGCGGATGCGGGAGAGCAGCCGGGTGGTGGTGACGCGGGTGGTGCCGATGAGTTCGGCGATGCGTTCATGGGTGAGGCGGAAGGGCAGGTCGCACCACGCTCCACAGCGCCGGCCCAATCGCCTTGCCAGCAGGGAGAGGAGGGCGTGAAGCCGCTTGTCCGCGTTGCCGAGGTGGCGGATGCGCAGGAGCTGCAAGGTCCATTCATTCACAGCGTCAAATCCCAGGCTTTCTCCGTCGAGCTCGGGGCGATGGAAGCTCAGGGCGGTGAGGGCCTCCACGCAGACGCCTTCACTGCAAAGGCGGTCGGTGCGCAGTTGGTCGCCGGCTTGCAGGAAGGCGATGGTCATGCCTTCCGTTTCCTCACAAGGGCAAAACACCCGTGCGATGCCCTCGAGCACCTCCAGACAGGCGCCTGATGGCCGCAGGCCTGGATCGAGGAGGACACATTGGCCCGCCTGGAGCTGGATCGGGAGCCCTGTGGAAGGGGCAGTGGGACGGGGGGCCACTGGAGCCAACACAACCGTATTGCGAATCGTTCGCAACATACGAGCCCAGGCGGGTCTTTTGCAAGCGATTCTCAATTGCAGCTGCTTGATCGCCGGTCAGCTCGTCCCGGCTTGGCCCCTTGCGTAACAAAAAGCACGCCGTGCCGCAGCATTTGCCAAAAGCTCTCAGCCAACTGATTTCTAGCCTCAGCTGATCTGAGCCTTGGCCAAATCCCCTGGTCTCTGGTGTGGCTCGCTGTGGTTTCGCTCCCATGACATCCGTTCTTCGACGTTCAGCCCCTCTCCGCCGGCCTGCACTGTTGCCGGCGGTTTTGGGGACCCTCTCCGCCATTGGCCTGGCCGAGCTCGGCCCAGCTTCGTGGGGCCTGCGGCCAGCCCAGGCTCAGCCCGTGGAGATCGGCGTCTATTCCGGCCGTCACTACAACAGCGACCAAGCTCTCTACAAGCAGTTCACCGCCCGCACCGGCATCCGCGTGAGGTTGCTCGAGGGCAAGGATGACGCCCTGATCGAGCGCCTGCGCCAGGAGGGCGCCAAGAGCTCAGCCGATGTGCTGGTGCTGGTGGATGCGGCTCGGCTCGAGAAGGCCACCCGCATGGGGCTGTTTCAGCCCGTGCGCTCCTCGGCCCTGCTGCGGGATGTGCCCGCCAACCTGCGCGATGGCCAGGGGCGCTGGTTTGCCCTCACCCGCCGGGTGCGGGTGGTGATCGTCAATCCCAAACAGATCAATCCCGCCACAATCCGCACCTACGCCGACCTTGCCAAGCCGGCCCTGAAGGGAAAGCTCTGCCTGCGCGACAGCAAGAGCGTCTACAACCAGTCGCTGGTGGCGGATCAATTGATCCTGCGCGGGCAGACGGCCACCCGGGCGTGGATACGGGGCATGATGGCCAATCGCAACTCCCGCCAGCCCTTTTTCACCGCCGACATCCCCCTGGCCCGGGCGGTGGCCAAAGGTGATTGCGCCGTTGGTCTTGTGAACACCTACTACGTGGCCCGCATGCTGGCGGGCGAGAGCGGCGCGGCGGACAAGGCGCTGGCGGGCAACCTCAAAGTCATCTTCCCGACCCCGGCCCATGTGAATGTCACCGGGGCTGGCGTGGTTCGGGGCTCGAAAAAAGCAGCAGCCGCCACCAAATTGATCGAGTTTCTGGCCTCCACAAGCGGCGGCAAGGGCTATGCCGCCGCCAACAACGAATACCCTCTCAAGGGCTACGGCGGCAACCGCATCCTCAACGGCTGGGGCCGCTTCACAGACGACGGAGTCACCATCCAGGCCATGGGAGCCCGAAACCGGGAGGCCGTGACCTTGATGCAGACCAACGGTTGGCGTTAAGAGGCTCAGGCTTCGAGCAGGCTGCGCAGCATCCAGGCGGTTTTTTCATGCACCTGCAGCCGCTGGGTGAGCAGATCGGCGGTGGGTTGGTCGTTGGCTTCCTCCGCCAGCTGAAACACCGCGCGAATGGTGCGGGCCACAGCCTCGTGGCCCTCCACCAGCTCCCGCACCATCGCCAGAGCAGGGGGGTTGCCCTCGGTTTCGGAGATGGAGGTGAGGCTGGCGAGGGCACCGCTGCCGTAGGGCGCCGGGAAACCCAGGGAGCGAATCCGCTCGGCGATGCCATCAAGGGCGGTCCAAAGCTCGGTGTACTGCTCCATGAACATCAAATGGAGCGTGTTGAACATCGGGCCGGTGACGTTCCAGTGGAAGCCGTGGGTTTTGCTGTAGAGCACCGTGCTGTCCGCCAACACGCGTCCCAAACCCGCGGCGATCTGCTGTCGCTGCTCGGCGGGGATGCCGATGTCGATCGGGGGAGCGGAGGAGGCCATGGTTTAGGGGGGGCACTGTCCAAAGGTATAGACCAGATGGCGCCACGCCAATCGGGAGGGCTGCGCCATGGCCGTGAGCTTTGGCAGTGAGATCAGCGGCGATCTGGCCAGCGCTGAAGCGCGGGAGTGGCTGATCACCAATGGGCTGGGCAGCTACGGCTGCGGCACGGTGGCCGGCTCCCTCACCCGGGCTTACCACGGCCTGTTGGTGGCGGCCCTGAAGGCCCCGGCTGATCCCACGGAGCGCACGCTGCTGGTGGCCGCCCTCGAGGAGGAGGCTGCCGTGGGCCAGCGTGCCTACCCCCTCTGCACCCACCGTTGGGCCGGTGGGCTGCTGGCACCGGTGGGCCACCCCTGGATCGCTTCCTTTTCCCTGGAGGGGAGCGTGCCCACCTGGCGCTATGCCCTGGGCGACGTCCTGTTGGAAAAGCGGCTCTGGATGCAACCCGGCGCCCACACCACCACCGTGCTCTATCGCCTGCTCCAGGCCAGCCAGCCCGTGCAGCTCTCCCTCACGGTGTTGGTGAATGCCCGCTGCCACCACGGGGGCACCACCCATCCAGAGATCAGGCTCCAGGCCGTGCCCCATGGGGTGCGGATGGTGCCCGAGGTGGAGGGGGTGCCGCCCTTTGTGGTGCTCAGTGATCGAGGAACCACAACGTTGGCCCCTCCCCGCGATTGGTTTTGGGGCTTTGCGCTGCCCGTGGAGGAGGAGCGGGGCTTGCCGTGCAGCGACGACCATTTGCGGGCCTGCCGGATCACGGTGCGCCTGAGTGCGGAGGAGCCCAGCTTCACCGTGGTGGCCAGCGCAGAGTCCATGCCCTCGCTGGCTGGGGAGCGGGCCCTGCAGGAGCGAAGGGCCCAGGACTCCGCCCTGCTGGCGCAGTGGCAGGCGGCCCAGCCCCAGCTGGCAGGGTTGGCGCCGCCCTGGGTGGGGCAGCTGGTGTTGGCGGCGGATCAGTTTGTGGTGGCGCGCGCCTGCGGGGCGCCGCGTAGCGGAGGCGCCAGTGAAGGCCCAGCGGGAAATGGAGCGAAGCAACCTGCGGAAGGTCACTCGGTTGCAGATCGCTGGGTGGCAGGCCAAACAATTGTGGCGGGCTACCCCTGGTTTGGCGACTGGGGGCGCGACACGATGATCAGCCTGGCCGGGCTGACGCTGGTGACGGGCCGACCCTCCATCGCCGCCCGGATCCTGCGCACCTATGGGCAATGCATCAGCCAAGGCATGCTCCCGAATCGTTTCCCCGAAGGTGTGGAGACGCTGGGGGAGGGTGACTACAACACGGTCGACGCCACGCTTTGGTATGTCGAAGCCCTGCGCCTCTACCACCAAGCCACGGCAGATGATGCCTTGGTTCAGGAGCTTTATCCGAAGCTGCGGGAGATTGTGGAGGCCCACTGCCAGGGCACTCGCTACGGCATTCATCGGGATCCGGCCGATGGGCTGCTGGGCGCGGGGGTGGAAGATGTGCAGCTCACCTGGATGGATGCCAAGGTGAACGGGGAGGTGATCACTCCCCGCATTGGCAAGCCCGTCGAGGTGAATGCCCTCTGGTTTTGCGCGTTGCGCACCGTGGCTCGCTTTGCCGAGGTTTGTGGGGAATCCGGCCAGGGCTATGCCGAATTGGCTGAGGAGGCCCGCCAGGGCTTCCAGCGCTTCTGGAATGCTGGGAAGGGCTACTGCTTTGATGTGCTCGACGGGCCCGATGGCTCCCCAGAGGAGGCGTTGCGCCCCAATCAACTTCTGGCGGTGGCCTTAACCAACGATCTGCTCTCAGCCGATCAGGCCAGGCAGGTGGTGGCGGTGTGCGGCCAGCAACTGCTCACCCCCTTCGGGCTGCGCAGCCTCGATCCACGCCATCCGGCCTACCAGGGCCACTACGGCGGCGGCCCCCTCGCCAGGGACCGGGCCTACCACCAGGGCACGGTGTGGGGCTGGTGGCTGGGCCCCTATGCCCTGGCTTATGCCCGGGTGCATCACGCCCCCACGGAAGCCCTGCGCTGGCTCGACGCCATCGGCCACCACCTGGCCACCGCGGGCCTGGGCAGCATCAGCGAGATCTTCGATGGGGAGGCGCCCCACGCCCCCCGGGGCTGCATCGCCCAGGCCTGGTCGGTGGCGGAGGTGTTGCGGGCCTGGGTGGTGCTCAGGGGAATGGCGGCTGCTGACACTTCGCAGGCCCTTTCGGGGTGCACCGTCACCACGCGTTTGTGATGCAAGCGGGGGAGAGCGTCTTGAGCTGGCCAGAGATGGCGCCACTCAGGCAGCCAGCACCCCCACTCCCGCCGCCCAGGCCGCTCCCACCAGATCCACGATTGCGCGGGCCGCGCCGGGTGATGGCGATCTGCTCCCCCCGCTCCACGCGAGCCACCAAGGCCAACAGGGTGTTTTTGGCCTCCGCCATGGGGACCTGGCGTGCAGGGCCTTGGGAGGAAACAGGCCCATTGGTGGGGTGAGAGGTTTTGGGCATCGCTCCTGGCTAGCTTTCTTCTGTCGCAGCTAGCCAGCTCTTTGCTCAGGCTGCAGGATCTTTCTGTCTGCCGGAGGCTCCGAGAGCTGTTGAGGGGTGCGCGACTTCCGCACCGAAGAACTCCCCTTGCCGTGGCTGGGCGTCAGACCTTTCCTGTTTCCGCGCACCCCCCTGCCGATCCCCGAAACCCCAGTGTTTGCGTTGATCGGCGCGCGCCCCTGCAGCGCAACGGATCTCAGCGTTTTCCACAGGCTTGACAGGGCCTGAGAGCATGGCCAAGGTAGGGGGTGCGCAAACGGTCTTCGGATCGCTTGCCGCGCAGGCCCTCTCGGGGGCCGCCGTCACCACTCGTTGGTGACACCTATTGATTGGAAACATGGAGCAGAAAATCGACAGAAAAACCCTGACATTGGGGTGATTGGTCACCACTCGTTGGTGACACCTATTGATTGGAAACCCATGAGGTCCATTGC
>JAYKHK010000102.1:0-11390 GCA_035284785.1 Cyanobacteriota bacterium
CTGACTGGCCAGCTGCTTACCATTGATATCCACAGTGCCCTCAATGGTGATCTGGGCTGAACCGCCGGTGAGGGTGGAAAAGTCGCTGCATTCGTTGGGCAAACCGGCGGCGGATTGAGGAGGCACAAAATCGACAATCGTGTAACGCAATGTTCGCTTGCCGTTGCCCGTCGTACCGACCACATCACTGACCAATCGGTCATAGGGCTGGGAGGTCGAGGGCAACACCTGACTTTCACGCATGCCGCGCGTGGAGATCCGACAGCGCTCAAGTCGGGATCTGATGGCAGCCTGTCCCAACTTGCTGATCGGCCAGTTTTTTGCCGTTTGATCCCAATTGGAAAGCAACAAGAAGCTCAGGTAGGGATCTCCCGCATTTTTTCCATAGGGGTTCAGAGCCCGCAAGACTCGGTTCATGCCGCTTTCAGCCGCCTGCCGGGCCGCCTGGGCATCCGATTGCTTGGAGGCGGCTAGATAACTGTTGGTGGAGCGGCTCGCCAGGGTCACAGCGCCCAAGATGAGCAGCAACAACACCGGGAACACCAGAGGCATGGCAAAACCAGCCTCGCCTGACCTCTTGGCGAGGCTCCTGGGGAAAAATTTGAGCTGTCGGGAGTCCGAGCCCAAAGCATTAAAACCTTTATTTTACCTTCATACATTCCTTACCGCTTTATCCCCATGCAGCCAGGCCGGATTGCCTGCTGGCCACCAGCCTCAGGGCAGAGGCACGGCCGCCAGGGTCTCGTGTCCCACAGACAAGAGTGCCCCATCCCGGAGGGGAAACTCCTGCCGCAACCGCAAGCGAACCACCCCTGCCCCTTCCATTTCAACCTGCAAGCCCGTTGGCCCCATCCCATCCAGCACCACCCTGTTTTGCGCCGCCCCGGCACTCAGCTCACCGTCAAGCCCGTAGGCAGGCCCGCAACGCATCAACACGCGCCCGCGCCAGATCGGGCTGGGCGGCGACCCAAGGCTGTAGGTAACTGTGCGGCCCTCCACCTCGAATTGCACCACAGGCGCACGGCCAGCGAGACTGCAGGCTGCTCCCGCCCCTGAGCCCAACTGCCAATTCTGGGCCGCAGCCAGCTCCGTTCGCAGCAGAGCCAACGTACGGCGCTGAAAGGCGCGCTCCCGCATCAAAAGAGCCAGGCGCTCGGCGCTGCGTCCAGAGGTCCACAGGCTCTTCACCATTACCCCAACCACCACCAGCGCCAGGGCCAGGGCCACCAGCAATTCCGCCAGGGTGAAAGCCTCTGTGCGCTTCATTGCACACTCTCCGGCTCGCAACCGCCTGGCCCCTCTCTTCCCACCCGGGTCACCCCAAGGGGCAGGCTCACCACCACGCAGCGCACCAGGGCCGTGCCCTGGCTGCGCAGCCACACCGTGCCGCCGTCGAGCACCAAGCCATTGGCGCTGAACCGCATCGGATCAGGCAGGTTGTGACTCACCGCCACCGCGGCGTCCAGCCCAGGGGCCACCCCAGCGCAGGCCGGCAGCTGGTTGCCCAAGGGAGCCTCCCATCCGCTCGAACCAAGTCGCATGGCACAGGGATGGCCTTCCCTCAATGCCGCAGCCCGAGCATCCTCCAGCCCGCTCACCAACCGCTGGCTCGCCGTCTGCAAGCGCTGGCGTGCCATGGCCTCCGTTCCTCCCCGCATGAGCCAGGCGCCCACCAGAACCACGAGGCCGGTCGCCAGCAGGAGCTCCGGCAGCGTCCAAGCTGGCGCCCGGGCGAGTTGGGGCCGCTGCCAACCATCAAGCGCCATGGCCAGCCTCCCGGCAGAGCCCCAGGGCGGAGGCGCTGAGCAGCCGTTCCCGCCTCACACCGCCAGTTTCCCAGCGCAGATGCAGCGTGCCTGGAGGGCTGGGCGGCACAGTGAGGGTGGCCCCCTGAGCCGAGGGCAAGGCCAAAAGCAGGGTCACCAGCGGTGCAGCGGCCACCTGGCAATCGGCGGACCGCCCCTGCTTGGCCACCAGCTCCTGGGCCTTCCCCTCACTGGCCAACAGCAGAGCATCCAGCCTGTGGAGCTGCTCTTCGCGACGGGCTTGCTCCCAGCTGGAGCGCAGCGACCGGCTCCAAAGCTCGGCCGCAGCCGAGCTGCCCACCAACAGCACCAGGCAGGCGGCCACCGCTTCCGTGAGGCTCATGGCAGCCCCCCACCGATGAAACGCGGGCGCAAATTCACCGCCTGACTGGGAAGGCCCGCCAGCTGGAGGCCAAATCTGGCCCTGCGGGCACCGCGGCCTGGCGCCGCTGCCAAGGCCAGCTCGAGTTCTGCGGCAAGGCCATCAGCCCGAGGCTGCCAAGCCAGCAGCCGCACGGGCACAGCCATCACCTGGGACTGCCGCAGGGCCGCCACCTCTTCCACTGAGGCGCAAGCTCCCCCATCGGCCTCCCAGCGCGCCAGCGGCAGGGCCTGCAGACACTGGTGTGGCCCATTGAGGGCAGCCAGCAGTTGGTGGGCTGCCGAAACCAACAGGTCCTCCTCCCTCCGCAACCGCTCCAAGGCAGACAGCTGAAGGCGCTCCTGCATCGCCAGGCTGTGGAGGGCCCCACTCATCAGCAAAAGCAGTCCCGCCCCGGCTACCGCCAGGGGCATGACATAGGCGGGCAGTCGATGTTGGGGCTGGATCCCGAGGTGGAGAAGGACGCCTGAGCGAGTCGGGGACATGAGGAGTGCGATCTGGGTTGCAAACGTTCCCAGCCGCAGACAACGCCGCTGCGCCTCATGGCATGAGCGTCATTGATTGAGCTTCAGCACAGCCATGAAGGCCTCCTGGGGCACATCCACCTTGCCCATGGCCTTCATACGCTTCTTGCCTTTGGCTTGCTTTTGCAGCAGTTTCTTTTTGCGACTGATGTCACCGCCATAGCACTTGGCAAGAACGTCTTTGCGCATGGCACTGATGCTTTCACTCGCAATCACCCGACTTCCAATCGCAGCCTGAATGGGGATCTTGAACTGCTGGCGTGGGATGAGCTCTTTTAATTTCTCCACCAAAGCTTTGCCTACGTTGTAGGCCTTGTCGCGGTGCACGATCGTCGTCAGCGGGTCTGCCTTTTCTGCATTAATCAATACATCCAGCCGCACCAACTCATTCTTTCTGTAGCCAATCAGGTGATATTCCATCGAAGCGTAGCCCTTGGTGCGGCTTTTCATCTGATCAAAGAAGTCGGTCACCACCTCTGCCAATGGCACTTCATAGTGCAAGGTGAGCCGATCGGTGGTGATGTATTTCATATCAATGAATTCACCCCGCCGCTCTTGACAGAGCTCCATCAGGGTTCCATTGTAGGTGTTGGGCGTATAAATTTCCAACTTCACATAGGGCTCTTCAATGGATTCTCTCTTCTGTGGATCAGGAAGTGTGGCGGGGTTATCCACCATCACGCAGCTGCCATCGAGCATGTTCACTTTGTAGACCACGGAAGGTGCCGTGACGATCAGGTCAAGGTTGTATTCCCGCTCCAGCCGCTCCTGCACAATCTCCATGTGCAGCAGCCCAAGAAAGCCACAGCGAAAGCCAAATCCCATGGCGCTACTGGTTTCTGGCTCATATTGCAGGGCAGCGTCAGACAGACGCAATTTGTCGAGCGCCTCTCTCAAATCAGGATATTGATCGGCATCGGTTGGAAACAGGCCACAAAACACCATCGGCTTGGCCTCGGTGTAACCGGGTAGAGGCTCGCTGGCTGGGGCATTCACCAGAGTGATGGTGTCGCCCACCCGTGCATCAGCCACGGCCTTGATCGAGGCCGCCAGATAGCCAACCTCCCCAGCATGGAGGCTGTCCACCTGGCGTTGATCGGGGGCCATCACACCGACTTCATCCAACTCATAGCTCTTGCCACTGGCCATGAGCAACACCTTGTCTTTGCGGCGAATCGTGCCGCTCATGACGCGGAAATAAACAAGCACTCCCCGGTCAGGGTCGTAATAGGAATCACAGATCAGAGCCCGAAGGGATTGCTCCACCCGATCCGGTGGTGGCGGCACCCGCTCCACCACCGCCTGCAAAATCTCCTGCACCCCAAGGCCTGTTTTAGCGGAGCAGGGAATGGCCCCGGAACAGTCGAGCCCGATGATGGCTTCAATTTCATCGCTGATGCGCTCAGGATCGGCCCCCGGCAGATCAATCTTGTTGAGCACTGGAATGATTTCCAGATTATTTTCCAGCGCCAGATACACATTGGCCAGGGTTTGGGCTTCCACCCCCTGGCTGGCATCCACCACCAGCAAGGCCCCCTCACAAGCTTGCAGCGAGCGGCTCACCTCGTAGGAGAAGTCGACGTGACCGGGGGTGTCAATCAAATTCAGAATATAAACTTGGCCATCAGCAGCTTTATATTCCATCCGGGCCGCTTGAAGCTTGATCGTGATGCCTCGCTCTCTTTCCAGCTCCATATTGTCAAGAAACTGGGCTTGCATATCGCGCTCTGCCACGGTGCCAGTGTCTTGCAACAAACGGTCTGCAAGTGTGGATTTGCCGTGGTCGATGTGGGCAATAATGCAGAAATTGCGGATTCTGGAAACGGGTACGTCGGTCATGCGCGGAAGCTGTCGCAGGCGGTATCCCGTTACGGTGCGGGGAACGTTAGGGATGGTTGTGCTGTGATCCTAGAGATCCGCTTCCACCGCTGCCCCCTCCCCACATGCTGACGTCCAATCCCTGGTTGCTTCTCACCGTGGCCATCGTCGCCGAGGTCCTCGGCACAGCTTTCTTGAAGCTATCGGCAGGGATGACCCGCCCCGTTCCCACGCTGGTGGTGCTCGTGGCTTATTCGATTGCCATCATCCTGATGGCCAAGGTGGTGGAGGTGCTTCCCCTCGGGCTCACCTATGCCGTCTGGACTGGGATCGGTGTGGTGGCCACCGTGCTAGTGGGGGTCCTTGCCTACCAGCAAATCCCCACCACCAACGAACTGGTGGGGATGGCCCTGATCGTTGCCGGTGTGGCGATCGTGAACCTCAGCAGAGCCCTTCAAGGTTGAGCGACCACCCTTGAATCGGTCGCGGACTGGCGGGCTTCCCTAAGCTCTTGGCAACCGACCATCCCGACGCGATGAGCACTGAAACAGCGACCAATCCCGAAAGCGCCACTCCAGAGCAGGCCGCCGACCCTCGCGCCCTCACCGTTGAAAACGTAGAGCGCGTCCTAGACGAACTGCGCCCCTATCTGATGGCGGATGGCGGCAACGTGGAGATCGTTGAACTCGATGGTCCGGTCGTGAAGGTGCGCCTGCAAGGAGCCTGCGGTTCCTGCCCCAGCAGCACCATGACTCTCAAGATGGGGATCGAGCGCAAACTGCGGGAGGCCATCCCTGAGGTCACGGAGGTGGTGCAGGTGCTCTGAGCCCCTTCACCTCCGGGCCGAGCAGCCCCGTAGGCTGCCAGCGAGCAACCCCCCCTGGCTGTGCTGGATCAGCGCCTGCTGCGCGAAAACCCCGAGGTGATCTCCGAGCAACTCGGCCGACGCGGTCTGGAGGTCGACCTTATCGGCCTCCAAGCCATCGCCCGCCAAGAGCGGGATCTTGAAGAGCAGCGCAGCAGCCTCCAGGCCGAAGGCAACCGCATCGGCCGGGAGGTGGGCCAATTGATCCGCAACGGGGGAAGCCCCAACGATCCTCATGTGCAGAGCCTGCGGGAGGAGGGCAATCGCATCAAGCAGCAGGTGGCCGGTTTGGAGGAAGAGGAGAAGGCCCTGGAGCGCCGCCTGCGCGACCAGCTCCTGACCCTCCCGAATCTCCCCTCCCCCCATAGCCCGCCAGGCCGCAGCGAAGCCGACAACGTGGAGGTGAAGCGCTGGGGGGAGCCCCGCCTTCCCAAGCCTGGCGAACACCTGCAAGAGCATTGGCAAATCGCAGAGCGGCTCGGCCTGATTGAAACCGAACGCTCCGTGCGCATTGCCCAAAGCCGCTTCGTCACCCTGGTGGGTGCGGCGGCGCGTCTGGAGCGCGCCCTGATCAACTTCATGCTCGATCTGCACATCGGGCGGGGCTACAGCGAGGTGCTGCCGCCGATCCTGGTGAACACTGCCAGCCTCACCGGCTCCGGCCAGCTGCCCAAATTTGCTGAAGAAAGCTTCCGCTGCGCCGACGACGACCTCTGGCTCACTCCGACCGCCGAAGTGCCTCTCACCTCCCTGCATCGCGAGGAGGTGCTGGAAGCCAGCCAGCTCCCCCTGCGTTATGTGGCCTACACCCCCTGCTTCCGGCGGGAGGCGGGCTCCTACGGCCGCGACACCCGGGGCCTGATCCGCCTGCACCAATTCAACAAGGTGGAGCTCTACTGGTTTTGCCACCCGGATGCCTCCGACACCGCCCATGAGCAGCTCACCCTCGATGCGGAGGCGGTGCTGGAGGCCTTGGAGCTGCCCTACCGACGCATCGAGCTCTGCACAGGCGACCTGGGGTTTTCAGCCGCCCGCACCTACGACCTGGAAGTGTGGCTGGCCGGCGCCGGTGCCTACAGGGAGATCTCCAGCTGCAGCACCTGTGGTGATTTTCAAGCCCGCCGCAGCGCCATCCGCTGCAAAGACGAGGGCAAAGGCACGCGCCTGATCCACACCCTCAACGGCAGTGGGCTGGCGGTGGGTCGCACCATGGCGGCCCTGCTGGAAGCCGGCCAACAGGCCGATGGCTCCGTGAGGCTGCCAGCGGCCCTGGTGCCCTACTTCGGGGCTGAGGCGATTCCAGCAGCGTGAAAGATGCGGCCATGCCAAACACGAACCGAATACGACGCTATTGGCATGGCGAAGCAAGGTATTGAAAATTAAGATGACTTAACACCCAATAAACCGTTCTGTGCAATGGTGGCCTGTTTATGCAAACCCGCTTGACGGTTTAACCGCTTTATATAGGGTGAGAGAGTTAAGTTTCTTTTTTTCTAGATGAATCGCACGCGATTTTCCGGCCTGATCAAGGGGGCCGTCGTTGTCGTCGCATCCCTCCTGGCGGGAGGCGTCAGCTCCGGCGCACTTGCCCAAACCTCTGTTTACAGGGAGCTGATCCTTTCGATCGACGTCTCAGGAAGTATCGATATGAATGAATACGACCTGCAATAAAACGGATGGAAAATGGCTTTTTCCGATCCCGGCATCAAGGCAAGTTTATTTAAGCCAGAAGTGATCAGCGCTGGAGGCAGCGCCATTGGTGTGGCCCAGTGGTCGAGCTTTGGCGAGCAAACGATGGCCATCCCAACCTTGCGCATTTTCGATGATGCCAGTTACAAAAGTTTCATCAGTCAGCTTGACTCCATGTCCCGCGTCTATGGCGGGTCCACCTGCGTCAGCTGCGGCATGGATGTTGCCATTAACGACATTTTAACCAACGGATTTGTCACGCCCGCCGGGGTTGCCGGTCGTCTCGTTGTGGATCTCTCCGGCGATGGTTCAAACAATGATGGCCCAGATCCGCTTGGGCAAAAAGCCATCGCCGAAAGCAATGGCATCATCATCAATGCTTTGGCGATCGAAGATCCATTTCTTGTGACCTACTATCAAAACAACGTGGCCACCATAGCTACAGCCATCAATGGAGGCACCCAGGCGGGCTTTGTTCTGTTTGCCGACAATTTCGCCAACTTCCAAGCGGCAGCCACCACCAAACTTGGGAAGGAACTGAACGACACTCAAGTTCCGGCCGGCCTTCCCATCTTTGGGGTGGCAACTGCCTTCGGCTCGATCCGCAAAATGCGCCAGCTCTCATCCCGCCTCCAAAACTTCGCCGGGGCTTGAGGCTCCCGTCCCCTAGTCGCCCCTGTGCCAACAGGGGCTTTTTTGTGGCTCTGCCCAGTCTGAGTGGAATGCATCTCCCCTATGGAGGACCATCCCTCCATCGCGCCCTGGCTCCCTCAGAATGATTGGAACTTGCGCTTTGCAAAATCCTCGATGGGTGTTCTCACTGCCCTGGCCATCCTGGCGGGCTTGATCGTGGTCCACGAAGCGGGTCACTTCTTCGCCGCCGTCTGGCAGGGCATCCGCGTCAGCGGCTTCTCCATTGGGTTTGGACCCGCGCTGCTGCAGCGCCAGCGCCGCGGGGTGCAATTTGCCCTGCGCGCCATCCCCTTGGGTGGCTACGTCTCCTTCCCGGATGACGACCCCGCCAGCCCCTTTCCGCCCAACGATCCAAACCTGCTGCGCAACAGGCCCCTTCACCAGCGCGCGTTGGTGATCGCCGCAGGCGTGTTGGCCAATCTGCTGCTGGCTTACCTGGTGCTCCTGGCCCAGGGGCTCGTGCTCGGGATCCCCGCCGGATTCAGTTCCTCCCCCGGGGTGTTGGTGGCGGGGGTGCAGCCCGGCCAGCCCGCGGCGGAAGCCGGCCTGAAGACTGGCGATCGCATTTTGAAAATGGAGAACAAAGCCGTGGCGGGCGGGCAGGAAGCCGTAGCGGCCTTCGTGCAGCAGATCAAGACCTCCCCCCAGCGCCCCCTCCGTCTCCAGGCCGAACGGGGCGGACGAATCCTGAGCCTCACCCTCACCCCCGCCGATCAGGGCGGCATCGGCCGCATCGGTGCCCAACTCCAACCCTTCGGAACGGAAGCCTTCCGGGCTCCAAAGGGCGCCTTTGAGCCATTCCGCCAGGCCAACCATGACTTTGTCGCCCTGACGCGGCGCACCGTGGAGGGATTCTTCACCTTGTTCACCCATTTCGGGGAAACTGCCTCCCAGGTTTCCGGACCGGTGAAGATCGTGGAGATGGGGGCGTCCCTCGCCAGTCAGGGAGGCAGCAGTTTGTTTCTGTTCGCCGCCTTGATCTCCATCAACCTGGCCGTGCTTAACGCCTTGCCCCTGCCCCTGCTGGATGGCGGTCAATTGGCGTTGCTGCTCGTGGAGGGCCTGCGCGGCCGACCGGTGCCCGAGCGCTTCCACCACGCCTTCATGCAGTCCGGCTTTGTGCTTCTGGTGGGTCTGAGCCTGGTGCTGATCGTCAAAGACACGTCCCAGTTGCCCATGGTGCAGCAGCTCATCGGCCGTTAGTTGCGCCTGCAGGGGCTGCCCGAACGCTCATTGCTGCCCCAGTCTCCTCAAGGGGTAAGCTCGATTGGATTCCTAACTTGCTCAGCTGGCCGCATGGCAAAGAAGTCGATGATTGCGCGCGATGTGAAGCGCAAAAAAATGGTGGATCGCTTTGCCCCCAAGCGGGCCGCGCTGAAAGCCGCTATGGAAGCCGCAGCTGACCCCATGGAGCGGTTGGAGATCCACCGCAAGTTGCAAGCTCTGCCGCGCAACAGTGCTCCAAGCCGCCTGCGGAACCGTTGCTGGGCCACCGGCAAACCCCGCGGTGTGTATCGCGATTTTGGGCTGTGCCGCAACCAGTTGCGCGAGCGAGCCCACAAGGGTGAGCTGCCCGGTGTGGTCAAGTCGAGCTGGTAAGACGTCTGGCCTCACTGGCGCCTCTCTCCCATGCCCTGCTCTCTCGTGCGTGGGGGAGAGGTGCTGAAGGATCTTGATTGGCCATCCGTTGGAAGGCAGGTCATGGAAAAATCCTGAGAAATCTCGAAACCTGCCGGGCCAGAGGGGCTAGGTGCCAGAATCAAAAACGACTCAGAAGCAATAACGCCCAGTGCAAGGACAAACGCAGTCGATCTCCTTTGATGGCCGGGAGATCAGACTGACCAGCGGCCGTTACGCCCCCCAAGCAGGCGGCGCCGTCATGGTCGAGTGCGGAGATACCGCCATCTTGGTGACGTCCACCCGCTCCACTCCCCGCGAAGGCATCGATTTTCTGCCGCTCATCTGCGACTACGAGGAGAGGCTTTACGCAGCTGGGCGCATCCCTGGCAGTTTCATGCGACGGGAATCTCGTCCCCCCGAGCGGGCCACCCTGATTGCCCGACTCATTGATCGGCCCATGCGGCCCCTGTTTCCCTCTTGGATGCGGGACGACCTCCAAATCGTGGCCACCTGCATGTCGCTTGACGAGCGTGTCCCCCCCGATGTGCTCGCCGTCACCGGCGCCTCGATGGCCACCCTGCTCGCCCAGATTCCCTTCCATGGCCCGATGGCTGCTGTGCGGGTGGGTCTGTTGGGCGACGATTTTGTCCTCAACCCCAGCTTCCGCGAAATCCAGCGCAGCGCCCTGGATCTGGTGGTGGCTGGCACCCCCGACGGGGTGGTGATGGTGGAAGCCGGTGCCGAGCAGCTCCCCGAGCAGGATGTGATCGAAGCCATTGATTTCGGCTACGAAGCTGTCAACGAACTGATCAAGGCCCAGCTCAGCCTGCTCAAGGAACTTGGCATCGAGCCTGCCGAGATTCCTGCCCCCAAAGAAGGGGATTCCACCCTCCCCACCTTTCTCGAGAAGCAGTGCGCCAAGGGAATCGGCGAGGTGCTGCAGCAGTTTGAACTCAGCAAGCCCCAGCGCGATGAAAAGCTTGACGCCATCCAGGCGGACGTCAGCCAAAAGATTGACGCCCTTCCGGAGGACGACCCGGTGAAAGTGGCGATCAGCAGCAACAGCAAGGCACTGGCCAACAGCTATAAGAGCCTCACTAAAAAGTTGATGCGCAACCAAATTCTCAAAGATGGCCGTCGGGTGGATGGTCGCCAGCTCGATGAGGTGCGACCCATCTCCGCAGCTGCGGGGGTTTTGCCAAAGCGCGTGCATGGCTCAGGCCTCTTCCAGCGGGGCCTCACCCAAGTGCTCTCCACCGCCACCTTGGGCACCCCGAGTGATGCCCAGGAAATGGATGATCTCAATCCCGCCAAGGAAAAGCTCTACCTGCATCACTACAATTTCCCCCCCTATTCCGTCGCCGAAACCAAGCCGATGCGCTCCCCTGGCCGACGGGAGATTGGCCACGGTGCCCTGGCGGAGAGGGCCCTCTTGCCTGTGCTTCCGGCGAAAGAAACGTTCCCCTATGTGTTGCGGGTGGTCAGCGAAGTGCTCAGCTCCAACGGCTCCACCTCGATGGGTTCGGTGTGCGGCAGCACCCTGGCCCTGATGGATGCCGGTGTGCCCCTCAAGGCTCCGGTGAGCGGCGCGGCGATGGGCCTGATCAAAGAGGGCGACGAGGTGCGCATCCTTACCGACATCCAGGGCATCGAGGATTTCCTCGGCGATATGGACTTCAAGGTGGCCGGCACCGAGAAGGGCATCACCGCCCTGCAGATGGACATGAAGGTCACGGGCCTCAACGTCAAAACGATTGCCGAAGCCATCCAGCAGGCCCGCCCAGCCAGGCTGCATATCCTCGAGAAGATGCTCGAGGCGATCGACAAGCCCCGTGAGGGCCTCAGCCCCCACGCCCCGCGCCTGCTGAGCTTCCGCATCGATCCGGAACTGATCGGCACCGTGATCGGCCCCGGCGGCCGCACGATCAAGGGCATCACCGAGCGCACCAACACCAAGATCGACATCGAAGATGGCGGCCTGGTGACGATCGCCA
>JAYKHK010000103.1:0-3160 GCA_035284785.1 Cyanobacteriota bacterium
CCTGATCAGCCTGATCCGGCGATTGGGTGAGCAGCGACAACACCAGCAGCAGATACCCGGCCTTCAGAGCCGCCAGCAGCAACCAAAGGTCCCGATCAGCGAGCGTCTGCCAGCGGCGAAACAGGACTGGGCTGGCCATGGCTTTGGGGGGGGCCCAAGCCTGTGCCCATTCTCCCAAGGCAATGGCCCCTAACCCCCTCGGCCAGCCCCAGCCATGAGCGCCCCCAAGAGCCGGCTCTACTCCCGCCCAACGTCCAGCAGCGCTTTGTGGTGCATCGGGAGCAGGTGCAGCGGTGGTGCCCTTTTGATGCGCTTCCGCTGCGAACCCAGCCTGCCGGTGGATGTGATCGGCCTGTTCGTGCTCCTGGCTGCACCGACGCTATGCGCCCGGTTGCACCGCCACCTCAGGAAAGAGCTGAAGCAGCGTCCGATCGAAGGTCAGCAGGGGGCAGGCGAGCTGTTGGGCAAGCACCACGAATTCAGCGTCGGAACTGGAGCAACCGACTTCATGGGCCCGCTGCAGTGCCATGGAGCTGTCGACAGTCATGGTTCGCGGCAGGACTTTCAGAAGCACATGGCGAAATTCAGGCACCCACAGGGTGGGCAGCCGCCAGTCGTCGTCGGCCTCTCGGCAAGCCTGGACACCTTGGCAGATGGGGCTTGGCAAAAAGAGACCTGTCAGCACATTGGTATCGGCGACCAGCATCAGGATTCCGGGTGGATCCCGCTGGCGGCCGCATCCGCCAGCTCCAGGGCGGCGATGGTTTCGTTGTTGAGACTGCGCTGGTGCCGCTTGGCCCGGGCCTTGAGGCGCGCCACCAAGTCGTCGGGCACGTTGCGCAGGGTGAGCGTGGCCATGGATCGAGAGTTGGGGGAGGGTGTTGGCTGCAGTTTGCTTTCATTCGGCTGGCAAAGCGTGCGCTGCGGTGTTCACTCGGTTCGCATCAACGGGCTTGCCGGCGGATTCACCTCTCGCCATGGCCCGCCGCCGTTCCGCCACGCTCCAGTTCAACCTTCCTGGTGGCGGCCCATCACCAGGTGGTTTCTGTTGCTCTTGCGGTGGCCCTTCCCGGCGCCAGCCCGCGCCCGCCAGAGCTGCCCTGCCCTGCCCGGAGGTGTTGCTGCCACCGGCCTGCCACCAGCCGCTGCTCTACGCCGTCCTCCGCCGCCAGGGCCCACTCCCCCTGCGCAGCTGCGACAGCCTCGACCCCGCCAGCTGGGTGCAGCTGCTCCAACGCGAACGCTTGCTCCTGCCCGCCCCTTCCTCCCTGCTGGACCATTCCCCCTGGCGGGAGGCCGGCCTGATCGCCTTGCCGCCGGCGGATCCTCTCTGGGAGGCGTTGTGGCTGGTGGTGCGGTTGGAGCACCTGGGGGCTGGCTGGGTGGAGGAGGTGGGGGCGGTGGTGAAAGAAGCGGTTAGGACATAAACACTGAAAAGCGTGAATCCAATCTTCTGAAGGGCCAATCAATTCAGATCCAGGCCCTTGAAGGTGGCAGTTTTGACGTCGTTGAAGAAGATCGGATCGATTTTGTCGATCACATCGGTGTTCACGTCAAGGAAGCTCCGCTTGTTTTCCGCCGGGATCAGGGCACAACGGGCGCCGTTGTCCATCGCCACCTGGAGCGGCTCCACCAGGGAGCGGGCCGCCTTGATGTTGCCCTGAATGCTCATGTCGCCCATTACAATCATGCCAGCCCTGGCTGGCGCACGACGGATGGCGGAGAAAGCGGCCACAAAGAAGGCCACGCCCACTTCCGCAGCCACCTTGTTGCCGAGCAGATCAATGGCCTCCACGTTGAAATCAAGTCTATCAACATCCTGACCAATGGAGAAGGCACTCTTATTGGCTTGCATGTAGGCAAAGGCCCGCTGAATGGACTCTTTCATCGCACCGCTGATGCCTCCCGCTGGCCGGAGCTTGCCGGTGCCCGCAGCAATGGATACCTCCAGCCGATACAGGCCAACCGTGCCATCACCCGCCACGAAGCCCGCATAGACAGATCCGGGTGCCATGGGCTCCGCTGCAATCAGATCTTGCCCACCCTGCTCAGGTACGCCAACAAAATGTTCTTCGCCGCTGTCGCTGTCGGCGTAGCTGAAGGAGGTTTGACTGTATTCAAAGGACCCCATCTTCTTGAGCTGCTCCTTCACACGCCTGCGGCATTCAATGGCGAGCTTGAGGATGGCTTCCAGGTCTTCCTTGTTGGGATCACCATGGGGGTGGATGATTTTCACAAGGCCAGAGACGGTGCGTCGTACGGCCTTGCGATCGCGGGTGTTGAGGTGACTGCCAAGACCAAAATGGCTGTCGCAGAGTTCGGTATAGCTGAGCTTGCGCAGATCGCGCAGTGCTTCCGCCAGGTAATCAATCACAAAGCCATAGTGATCGGTGAAGAACTCATTGCGCATCTTAGGGATTTCCCAACCTGGCAGATAGCAATGCAGGCGGTCGATGAAAGCCATGTCATCCCGGATGACATCAGGCATAGGAGCAAACAGATGGCCTGTTTGGACCATCACATCAATCGGTTGCTGGGTGTTGCCAAACATGGCAATGCTGGCATCACCGGCAAAGCTCTCGGCACCGCGCTGAAACTGGCCGGATTCGCAGTAGGTCTTCATGGTGGTGATCACCTCCTTGGGCATCTTCTGCAGATCCGCCACTTCGTCGAAACCAACCACATCCCAGATCGACACCATCCCTTTGACCTTGCCATTCATGTGGCCAAACAGATTGGCCACGGTGGTGGGGCCGGTGAGCAGGGCGGCGTAAGGGGAGAGCTCCTGCACCGCAAAGCTCTTGCCGGTGCCGCGGGGGCCGAGCTCCACCAGGTTGTAATTACGCTCGCAGAGAGGGATTAAGCGCAGCAGGAAGAGGTATTTGAGACGCTGGCTGAACTGAGAGGGCTCGTAGCCCATCGAGCGGATCAGCAGGTCGATCCATTCCTCGGTGCTGAACTTGGTGCGGAGCTTGCGGAAGTCCTCCAGGTTGAAGCTGGCCAGCTGGATTGGCGTGAGCTGGCTGATTGCGAAGGGCGCCTTGCTGTCGCTTTCGTCCCACTCCACCTCCACTTGGGCCCAGACCCCGCCGGTGAGCAGCCGCTCGAAGGCATGCACGTCGTCATCAGAGATGCGCAGGCTGTTGCTGCCGAAGTTGAC
>JAYKHK010000104.1:0-2712 GCA_035284785.1 Cyanobacteriota bacterium
GGCTGGCGGAGGTCTGGAGAGCGCTGGCGCAGTAGGTCACAAGGTCTATGCGAGGCTGGCCGTAGGCGTTGGCGCGGAGCACCTGGCGGGCGAGGCGGCTGTGGGTTTGGCGGAGGCGTTCGGCCAGATCCGGCGGGGGACCAAGGGCGAGGGCTCGGGTGAGGCAGGTGTCGGCTTCCTGCCGGTGCTCGGGGGTGTTGAGGGCCATCAGGGCCTGGGCCAGGGCGTAGAGAGTGATCGGGTCGGCTGGGGGCGCGCCTGCCGCCTGGCGCAGGAAGGGCAGGGCAGGGCGCCTTCAGGGTCATTGCGCACCAGGTGCGCCTGGCCGAGGGTGCGGAGGGCGTAGGGGTTGCCAGGGGATAACATCTAACACTTTGGTGATCGTAAGGTCCGTTAGATTCGATCGGGAGTCGCGACTAGAGATATTTGGGCTTCGCTGCGAAGCAGTTGGCATCAAGGAGTATGGCCATGAGCGCCAGATGGTCCCCCTTGGTCGTCGAGGCAAGCCCGTTAAAAAGGTGCGCTTCATTCCGGCTGAGAAGGCCCATGCTCTCGCTCGCAAGCTGCAGGGGCGGTTTGGAACAACCGTATCGGTGCTCTGAGGCTTAAGGCCTCTGCCGGCCGGGGGGTCCCGGCCATTTTATTATAGCTGCTCGCAGGTCCGTCCAGCCACAGAGCGGTGAGATGGCAACGAGGGTGGACGGATTGGCCAGGACAAGATCTTGACGCGACGAGGCGGTGGCATTGACAATCATATGGACAGCAAATACTAGAAAGAGATGCCCAAATCAATTATTCTTGTTAAATACTCTTGCAGAGCAAAGACTTATTGACCACCAATTGATTCTATCGAGAATCATCAATGGATCTACTGCAGAACCTCTGATCAACGAGCCAAGTGCATTTGTGTCCAGGGCTAACGGGTATCAGCGAGGAGATGGCTGCTCTTGGGTTCCTGATGACCACTGTCTAAGATGTCCTCAAGGAGATGGATGGCCGAATCTGTATTCCCCAGTTAAGGTTGTCAGTGCGATCGCATGCTGCCTTGGTCTCCTGTGCCTCTCTCCGCTTTCCTCTCCTATTCACACAAAGACGAGGTGTTCCGGCACGAGTTGGTTACCGCCTTGGCCACACTGCAGCGGACTGGGCTGATTGAATGTTGGCATGACCGTCGCATCATCCCTGGCCAAGAGTGGGAACCCCAGATCAGCAAGCAATTGCTCAGTGCTGATCTGATCCTGCTTCTGATCAGTTCTGATTTCATCGCCTCTGACACCTGTTATCGAATCGAACTGGAGCAGGCGATGGAACGGCATTCACGCGATGCGGCACGAATCATCCCCATCTTGTTGCGGCCGGTGGACTGGAAAGGAACACCGTTTGCCCGTTTGCAGCTCCTTCCCAGAGATGCGGTTCCCGTCACCAAATGGGAAAGTCGGGATGCGGCCTATCTGGACATTGCCCAGGGCATCCGCCGGGCCATCGCGGAGTTGAACACCCTCAAAGCCAAGGCTGCGGCCAGTGACGATCCCCGTGCCCCTTCTGCTGGCGCGTTGTCTGACGTGGACCCGGATCTCGCCAAGAGTGAGACCACCGCACTGCCTCCAGAGTCTCCTGAGGGTCCGGTGCCGCTCCAGTCGCCGTTTTATGTGCCCTCGCCCCTGGAGCCGCGCTGTTTTGCGGAGTTGGGGAGTCCGGGGGCATTGATCCGGATCAAGTCGCCCAGCCGCATGGGCAAAACCAGCTTGCTTGTGCGCCTGTTGGCCCAGGCCGAGGCCCTCGGCCAGCGCTGCGTGAGCCTGAACCTGCTCGATCTCAACCAGACCGCCCTGGCGAGCCCCACCACCTTCATGCGTGCGTTCTGCATGGCCCTGTTGCGGGAGCTGGAGGTGCCCCGCCGGCTGGATGACCTCTGGGACGCCTCCCTTGGCGAGAACGACAACACGACCGATCTTGTTCGGGAGCTGCTGTTGCGCCAAAGCGACCAGCCCTGTGTCTTGGCGATCGACAACTGCGACCGCCTGTTCGGCTACCCAGAGCTGGCGACGGAATTTTTCGGCCTGTTGCGGGCCTGGTATGAGCGAGCCCGCAACAAGGCCCCCTGGGCCCGGCTGCGCCTGGTGATCGTCTACTCCCAGGAGCCCTACCTGGTGCAGAACATCAACCAGTCGCCATTCAACGTCGGCCTGCCGATCGAGTTGGAGGCGTTCACCGAGGGCCAGGTGGTTGAGCTTGGCCAACGGCACGGCCTGGTCCTCTCCCCTGAGCAACACCAGCAATTTTGGGAATTGACGGGCGGCCACCCCTATCTGGTGCGGACCGGGCTCTACCAGCTGAGCGCGGGCGGCCAACCATTGGACGCCTTTCTGCGCACGGCCCCCACCGAGGCCGGCTGTTTCAGTGATCATCTCCGCCATCTGTTGGGGGTTCTGGTGGGGAGGCCACGACTGTCGGAGGCCTTCCGGGCCGTGATCGCTGCCCAACAGCCGGCGCGGGTGGGCACGGAGGAGGCGTTTCAACTCGACAGTCTTGGCCTCGTGACGCGGGTGGAAAACAACGTGCAACCCCGCTGCTCCCTCTATCGCCGCTACTTTCAGGACCGGTTGGAGCCATCCAGATGAGCGGCCCGGCCTTTCGCTACCAGGTCGGCGGCAGCCTGCCGCCGGAGTTCCCGGGGTATGTGGAGCGCGGCGCGGATCAGGAGCTGGTGGA